>NZ_JBEXCS010000001.1:0-290285 GCF_040605395.1 Streptomyces sp. NPDC005648
GAGGACAGGCCGGAGGTGTTCTTCTGCCAGCCGAGGACGCAGCCCTCGAACGTCCCCGCAGGAGCCCCGTTCCATTCGCTGGAAGGAACTCCCTTTTGACCTTGCTCCGGGTGGGGTTTACCTAGCTGCCCAGGTCACCCTGGGCACTGGTGGTCTCTTACACCACCGTTTCACCCTTACCGAGGACCGAGGTCCCCGGCGGTCTGTTTTCTGTGGCACTGTCCCGCGAGTCACCTCGGGTGGCCGTTAGCCACCACCCTGCCCTGTGGAGCCCGGACGTTCCTCGGGAAGCCCCCTAGGGGGACTCCACGCGGCCGTCCGCCCGGCTCGTCTGCCGTGTCGACCATGGTACCGGGCGACCCGCACGGGCCGGACCAGATGCCGGACCAGAGACCATCCCCGACGCCGGACCATCTGCCACCCCCGACGCCGAACCAGAGGCCGTCCCCGTCCTCGCGTCTTCGCCCCCCGCCCCCGCCCCCGTAGCCAGCACCGACCCCGCCAGGATCAGCGCGAACGCCGCCCCCACCCCCGCCGTCAGTTCCTCCCCCAGGAACACCGCCCCCGCCGCCACCGCGACCGCCGGATTGACGTAGGTGAAGACGGTTGCCCGGGTGGGGCCGATCTCCTTGATCAGTTCCAGGAAGGCCACGAAGGCGAGGGCCGTGCAGATGACGCCCAGGACTGCCAGCGCCCCGAGCACCGACGCCGACGGCCACTGCGAGGGCCGGGCCAGCGTCGCCGCCGGCGCGTACACCAGCGCTGCCAGCGTCAGGCACGGCGCTGTCAGCTGCAGGGTTCCCACGTCCTTGAGCCAGCGGGTCGCGATCAGCGGTGCCGTCGCGTAGCCGATCACCGTCAGCAGTACCTCGCCCAGTGAGCGTGCGTCGCCGCCCGTCAGGTGCGGGATCGTCAGGACCGCTACGCCCGCCAGACCCAGCCCCAGGCCTGTCGCCCGCCGTACCGCCAGCCTCTCCGTGTTCCCGAAGAAGCGCGCCAGCACAACCCCCACGATCGGCACCCCCGCGATCAGCAGGCCCGCCGTCGAGCTCGACAGATGCCGTTCCGCGTCCGTCAGCGTGAACCACGGGCCGATGATCTCTATGCACGCGAACGCCAGCATCGGGAGCCAGTGTCGGCGGACGGTCCGGAGCAGGCCACCCTGCCGTATCGCGAAGGGGAGCAGCAGGGCCGCGCCCAGGGCACAGCGCGTGAACACCACCACCGACGGGGACAGCGGGGCGTCCACCGCCACCTTGATCATCAGATAGGGGATGCCCCACACCACTCCCATCAGGGAGAACAGGAACCAGCCGCGTGCAGTCATACGGCCATCCAAGGGCCACGGCCCGTCAGACGTCTTGAACGCTGTTGCGGTACGCCGCCGGGGTCACCCCCACCACCCGGCGGAACCAGCGGGTCAGATGCGCCTGGTCCGCGAAGCCGACCAGGGTCGCCGCCTCGGCCGGGCGCAGGCCCGACGCCAGCAGGGAGCGCGCCCGGTTCACCCGGTACTGGGCCAGCCAGGCGTACGGCGGTATGCCCATCGTCGTACGGAACGCCCGCAGGAGCTGGTAGCGGGACAGGCCCAGGTCTTCCGCCAGGTCGGAGAGCGACGGCGGGTCCAGGAGTTCGTCCGCCAGACGGTCTCGTACGACTACCGCTATGCGGTCCGCTCCGGGGATCGCGTCCGGCGTCGGGCGTGCCGTCGAGTGGCGGCGTGCCAGGGCCGTCAGCAGCCAGGGGAGGCGGGACTCGGCCTCCAGGGGGTCGGGGCAGGCGTGCAGCTCGGTGTGGGCGAGGCGGAGGGCCCGCGCCAGTTCGGGGTCGTCTATCAGGGGTTCCGGGAAGTGCGGGAGGCCGCCGAGCGTGCCGTCCGTGAGGAGGTCGGGGGTGGGGTACAGGGCGCGGTAGGCGTAGCCGTCGGTGGTGGTGGCCGGGCCGCCCGTGTGCATGTCGCCGGGGGCCAGTACGACGATCGAGCCGGGTCCGGGGCGCACATGGCCGCCTCGGTAGGCGATGACCTCGGAGCCGGCGACACAGATGCCGACCGAGTACTCGTCGTGGGTGTGAGGCGCGTACACATGCTTCACGAAGCGGGCCGCCAGGAGGTCGAGGGGTGGGCCGCCGCGGCCCAGGCGGGCCCTGGCCCATGTCGCCCGTTCGGTCATACGGCACCTCCTCGTCCACGCCCGCATCCAGGTCCGCGGCCGCGTCCATATCCACCGCCGCGTCCATATCCACCGCCGCGTCCATATCCACCGCCGCGTACACGTCCGCGTACACGTCCACCCGGTGCAACGCCCCCGAGCCCTCAGAACATCCGCTCCAGCGCGTCGAAAGCCGCCCCCACCCTCGCCCGGTGTTCCTCCGCCACCGCCTCCACCCGCTCCCCCTCCATCAGCCGCCGTGCCGTGCTCATGTACACCGAGCGGTACGCGGCGATCGTCAGCGCCGCGAGCAGGTCGGGGTCGGGCACTTCCGGGGCCGTCTCGCGCAGGGTCTGCGCCAGTGCCGACTCCACCTCCTCCACGCCTTCCCGGGCACGGGCGCGCAGGGCCGGTGAGTCGACGACCACCTGCCAGAAGGTGGGGAAGTCCGCGCCGACCGCCGACAACGGGCGCCCCTGGTCGGGGAGTTGGAGCACCAGGCGGCGCAGGGCGGTGAGCGGGGGTTCGCCGGGGGCGCGGTGCCGTACCGCTCCCTCGAACATCTCGACGGCCTCCGGGATGCGGTCGAGGAACAGGTCCTCCTTGCGCGGGAAGTAGTTGAAGACCGTCATCGCCGAGACCTCCGCGGCGCGGGCGACCTCCGCGACGGTCACCTGGTCGAAACCGCGCTTTCTCCTGGTGACAGCGCCGTGACAGGCGTGTGGCAGGGAGCGTGTCAGGGCGGTGACAGGGCCGTGTCAGCGCCGGCCGGGACCGTGGGGGCATGAAGAGTTCGGCGATCGCAGTTTCCGGGCTGCGCAAGGCATATGGGGACAAGGTCGTGCTCGACGGCATCGACCTCGAAGTCGCGGCGGGGACGGTCTTCTCCCTGCTCGGGCCCAACGGGGCCGGCAAGACGACGGCGGTGAACGTGCTGGCGACACTGCTGAGGCCCGACGCGGGCACGGTGTACGTCGGCGGGCACGACGTGGTGACGGCGACCAGGGAGGTGCGTGCGGTCATCGGTGTGACCGGGCAGTTCGCGGCGGTGGACGAGTTGCTGTCCGGGCGGGAGAACCTGCGGATGATGGCCGATCTGAGGCGGGTGCGGGACGGTGGCCGGGTGGTCGCCGGGCTGCTGGAGCGGTTCCAACTGGTGGAGTCCGCCGACAAGTTGGTGTCGACGTACTCCGGCGGTATGCGCCGGAAGCTGGACCTGGCGATGACGCTGGTCGGCAGGCCGCGGATCATCTTCCTGGACGAGCCGACGACCGGTCTCGACCCGCGTAGCCGGCGCACCATGTGGGAGATCGTCCGTGAGCTGGTGGCCGACGGCACCACCATCTTCCTGACCACGCAGTACCTCGACGAGGCAGACCAGCTCGCCGACCGGATCGCGGTGCTCGACCGGGGCCGGCTGGTGGCCGAGGGCACCCCGGAGGAGCTCAAGCGCCAGGTGCCGGGCGGGCATGTCCGCCTTCAGTTCAACGACGTCAGGCAGTTGGACGCCGCCGAGCACCGTCTCGCGCTCAGCACGGTGACCCGCGACGACGAGGCGCTCGTCCTGCAGATCCCGAGCGACGGCAGCATTCCCGCGCTCCGAGCCGTGCTCGACGTACTCGAAGGCTCCGGCATCCAGGCCGAGGCGCTGACGATGCACACCCCCGACCTGGACGACGTCTTCCTCGCGCTCACCGGGCGCACCGACGCGGAGGTGATCTCCAAGTGAGCAGTGTGTCCACGGCGTTGGGCGACTCGGCGATCATGCTGCGCCGCAACTTCAAGCACTCGGTGCGCAATTCGGTGACGCTGTTCAACTCGGTGCTGTTTCCGGTCGTGTTGATGGTCATGTTCGTCTATGTCTTCGGCGGCGCCTTCAAGGTCCGGGGCAAGTACGTCGACTACGCGCTGCCGGGCCTGCTCGTGATGACCATCAGCTACGGGCTGGGCGCGACCGCCGCGTCCGTGAACGACGACATGACGAAGGGCGTGATCAACCGGTTCAAGACCATGGACGTCTCCCGGGGCGCCGTGCTGACCGGCCATGTCGTCGCGACGACGGTGCGCTGTCTGATCGGCGACGCGGTCGTCATCGGCGTCGGGTTCGCGATGGGATTCCGCTCGGACGCCGGCCTCCTCGACTGGCTCGGCGCGATCGGCGTCCTGCTGCTGCTCGCCTTCGGGGCGAGTTGGCTCACGGTCGCCCTCGGGCTGGCCGCGAAGAGTGTGGAGTCGGCGAGCTTCGGCGTGATCCCGCTGATCATGCTGCCGTTCCTGAGCAGCGCGTTCGTGCCCGCGGACACCATGGGGACCGGGGTGCGGCAGTTCGCGGAGTACCAGCCCTTCACCCCGATCATCGAGACCCTGCGCGGGCTGCTGTCGGACGGCCATCCGTCCACCGGCCATCTGATCGCGGCCTTCGCCTGGAGCGCCGGGTTCGCGGTCGTCGGGTACGTGTGGGCGGTCACGACCTTCAAGAAGCGGGCGTGACCCTCAACTCTCAGTAAGCGAGCGTGACTTCGACCAGCTGGGTCCAGCTGGTCCGCGCGCCCTCCGCAGCCGCCTCCGCGAACCGCGTGTCGCCGAGGCGGCCGCGTGCCGTCCGCTCGATGCGGGCCGCGTCCGGATGGGAGCGGTCCTCCAGGCCCCGTACGGCCGCGCTCGCGGCGAGCAGGCGTGCGGCCTGCTCGAACTCCTGCTGCCGCAGGGCCAGTTCGGCGACCCCGACGAGCACCTGGGCGATCGCCAGCGGGTATCCCGACTCGACCGCCGCGTCACAGGCCGCCGCACGGTGCGCCCGGGCCTCGTCGAGGTCGTCGGTGAGATAGCCGAGCAGGTCGTGGCGGATCGCGCGCATATGGGCGAACTCCGCTTCCTCGCCCAACAGGGCCATCGCGGCGTCGAGTTGCTCGCGCGCCTCCTCTGCGTCGCCGTCCCGGCGGGCGAGTGCGGCGCGCACGAAGGCCAGTTCGGCCAGCGCGTCCGGCCAGGTGACCCGCCCCGCGTACCGCTCCGCCTCGGCCAGTGCGGTGGCGCAGGCGTCGTCGTCGCCCAACAGCCGGTACAGCCAGGCCTGTTGCGACCGCAGCCGGATGACGTCCTCGGTGGCGCCGATCTCGGTGACGACCGCGACCGCCTCCTCGTAGTACGCGCACGCCTCCGCGAACTCGCCGCGCACGGCTGTCCGGGCCGCCAGCTCGCTCAGCGCGAACATGATCCCGAACCGCTCGCCGATCGCCCGGAACTCGGCGAGCGCCTTCTCCAGATGCGCGTCCGCGTCCCGCCCGCCGTGGCCCAGCACGATCCGCATCTTGCCCAGCTGCAGCTGGGCCAGGGCGCGCACCCAGGGGTCCTCGCTGTCGAGGAGCGGTTCGAACGCGGCCGGGCCGGGTTGCCTCAGCAGCTGCTCCATCGCGTCCACGAGCCCGAACAACGGCGGCCGGTGCCGGACCCGCCTGCTGAACCGGTACGTCTCACGGATCCACTCCGCGGCCTGCTGTTCACCGCCCCGCCCATCCGTCACGAACAGCACGATCAGCGCGTACACCATGGCCCGGACCTCGTCGGTCACCTCGCCCGGCACCCTGGAGGCCGCGGTGAGCAGTTCGAAGCCCTCGGCCCGGTGTCCGCCGAGCCACCAGTACGTGCCGGCGCCCGCCGCGAGCCGCATCGCCGCCTGCGCCTCCCCGGCAGCGAGCGCGCCGCGCAGCGCGGCACCGATGTTGTCGTGCTCGGCCGCGAGCACGGCCAGCCACTCCAGCTGCTCGGCCCGGCGCAGATGCGGCTCGGCCGCCTCGGCGAGCCCGGTGAAGTGGGCCAGGTGCGCGTGGCGCGCCGACTCCGTCTCCCCCGCCTCCGCGAGCCGTTGCCCGGCGTACTCCTTGAGGGTGCCGAGCATGCGGTAGCGCGGGGCGCCGGTGCCCTCGGCGACCAGCAGTGACTTCTCGGTCAGCGCGGTGAGCAGTTCGAGGATCTGCTCCGGCTCGGCCTCGGGGCCCGCGCAGACCCGTTCCGCCGCCTCCAGGCTCGCCCCGCCGGTGAACACCGAGAGCCTGCGCAGCACGGTCCGCTCCGCGTCGGTGAGCAGCTCCCAGCTCCAGTCGACGACCGCGCGCAGCGTCCGGTGGCGGGGCAGCGCGGTGCGGCTGCCACCGGTCAGCAGGTGGAAACGGTCGTCGAGCCGGGCCGCGAGCTGGTCCACGGACATGGTGCGCAGGCGGGCCGCGGCCAGCTCGATCGCCAGCGGCATCCCGTCCAGCGCCCGGCAGACACGCCCCATCGTCGCGAGGGTGCGGGGGTCGGCGGCGAGATCGCGGCGTACGGCCCCGGCCCGGTCCCGCAGCAGCCGTACGGCCGGTGCGGACCCGATCTCGTCCGGGTCCGCGTCCGGTTCCGGCAGGGCGAGCGGCTCGATCTGCCAGAGCGCCTCGCCGGTGATGCCGAGCGGTTCCCGGCTCGTCGCCAGGATGCGCAGCCGCCGGCACTCGCCGAGGACCCGGTGGGCGAAGACGGCCGCGGGCTCGATCAGATGTTCGCAGTTGTCGAGGATCAGCAGCGCCTCCCGGTCCCGGATCGCCGCGACGAGACGGTCCACCGGCCCGGCGTTCGGGGCCCCGCCGAGGAGGGCGTCCCGCAGCCCCAGCGCGGCGAACGCCGCCTGGGCGACATCGCCGTCCGCGTCGATGGCCGCCAGCTCCACCAGCCAGGATCCGTCGGGCAGTTCGGCGGCCATCGTGCGCGCGGTCTCGGTGGCCAGCCGGGTCTTCCCCGCACCTCCCGGCCCGATGACGGTGGTCAGCCGATGCGCGGCGAGGAGCTCGCGCACCGCGGTGACATCACCGTCCCGGCCGACGAAACTGCTCAGCTCCGCACGGAGGTTGGTCTTGCGGCCCTCCTCGCGTCGTCCCAACTCACCGCGCAGCACGGCGACATGGAGGGAGGCCAGCTCCGGCGAGGGGTCGACGCCCAACGCGTCGGCGAGCGCCGCGCGTGTGCGCTCGTACACCAGGAGCGCCTCGCTGTCCCGGCCCGCCGCGGCCAGGGCGCGGATCAGCGCGGCGACGAGCCGTTCCCGCAGCGGGTGTTCGGCGACGAGATCGGTCAGCTCGGTGATCAGCTCCGCACCGCGGCCGACGGCGACCTCCGCGTCGGCCCGCTCCTCGACGGCGGTCAGCCGCAGCGCGTCGAGCCGTGCGGCCGCGGCGTCCAACGCGGCGCTGTCCTGCAGCCCGACGTCCTGGAAGGCGGCCCCACGCCACAGTCCGAGAGCCTCACCCAGCAGCCGCACCCGCCCCGAGACGTCCTCGGCACCGGTACCGGCCCGCGCCGCACCGACAAGACGTTCGAACCGCACCGCATCGACGCCCTCGGCCTCCACCACCAGCCGATAACCGTCCGCCCGCCCCTCGATCTCGCCCGCCGGCAGCGCCTTGCGCAGCCGGGATACCAGGCGCTGCAAGGCGTTCGTCGCGTCGGCGGGCGGCTGCTCACCCCAGATCCAGTCGACGAGCGAGGCCCTCGGGACCACCTGACCGGGCTTGAGCGCGAGGGCGATCAGCAGGCCGCGCAACCGCGCACCCGGGATCTCGAGCGGGCGACCGTCGTCCGAGCGCACCTCCAACGGACCCAGCATCCCGATCTGCACGGACCGATTTTGTCATGCGCGTGGTGCGTCTCGTCATGCGCGTGGTGCGTCCCGCCGGGCGCGTGCCGCGGACTTGCGGCCCCGTACGCTGTCGGGGAGCTCAACCGAAGGAGATCACCCGTGCTCGTCCTGCTGCCTCCCTCAGAAGGCAAGGCGTCCTCCGGCCGTGGCGCCCCCCTGAAGCCGGAGTCCCTGTCCCTGCCCGGACTGGCCACCGCCCGCGCGGCCGTACTCGACGAACTGGTCGAACTCTGCGCCGCGGACGAGGACAAGGCACGCGAGGTGCTCGGACTGAGCGAGGGCCTGCGCGGCGAGATCGCCAAGAACGCCGAACTGCGCACCGCGGGAACCCGCCCCGCCGGGGAGATCTACACCGGTGTCCTCTACGACGCCCTCGACCTCGCCTCCCTGGACGCGCCGGCGAAGCGGCGGGCGGCCCGCTCGCTCCTCGTCTTCTCCGGTCTGTGGGGCGCGGTCGCGATCACCGACCGCATCCCCTCCTACCGCTGCTCGATGGGCGTGAAGCTGCCCGGACTCGGGGCGTTGGGCGCGCACTGGCGGGCTCCGATGGCCGAGGTCCTGCCCGAGGCGGCCGGCAAGGGCCTCGTCCTCGACCTGCGGTCCTCCGCCTACGCGGCCGCCTGGAAGCCGAAGGGCGAGCTCGCGGGGCGCACGGCGAGCGTACGGGTGCTGCACGCGCCGACCCGCAAGGTCGTCAGCCACTTCAACAAGGCCACGAAGGGCCGGATCGTACGAAGCCTGCTGGCCTCCGGGACCGCCCCGCAGGGTCCGGCAGAGCTGGTGGAGGCGCTGCGGGAGCTGGGGTACGTGGTGGAGGTGGAGGCGCCCGAGGGGGCGGGGAAGGTGTGGACGCTGGATGTACTGGTGGACGAGGTCCACGGGTGAGCCGGGCGTGAGGCCCCGAGGGAGCGAGGCACCGTCGCGGCGAAAGCCGTCCGCGGGACGCCCGCCCGTAACCCTGATCTTCATCCGGGTGCCCGAGGGCAAGACCGTCAAGAACCGGCTTCACCTCGACGTGGGCCAGGGCCCGGACCGGAACTGGTGGTCATGGCCGACCCCGAGGGCAACGAGTTCGACGTGGTGCGGACCTTGGCACCGCAGGACCAGGTCCTCCTTCCCCAGCGCGCCATTGCACATGTCGCAACGCTCTTTGCGCACAGTGCACTGCTCGGCGAGGATGGCGGCATGCCCTCCTCGCCGCCCTCCGTGCTGGATCTCGCCCCCGTCGTCCCGGTCGTCGTCATCGAGGACGTCGCCGATGCCGTGCCGCTCGCTCGGGCGCTGGTCGGCGGTGGGCTGCCCGCGATCGAGGTGACGCTGCGGACGGCCGCCGCGCTCGGTTCGATCCGGGCGATCGCCGCCGAGGTGCCGGGGGCCGTGGTCGGTGCCGGGACCGTCATCACGCCGGACCAGGTGAAGGAGACGGTGGCGGCCGGGGCGCGCTTCCTGGTCAGCCCGGGGTGGACGGACGTACTCCTCGGGGCCATGCGGGCGTCCGGGGTGCCGTTCCTGCCGGGGGTGTCGACCGCGTCGGAGGTCGTGGCGCTGCTGGAGCGCGGGGTGCGGGAGATGAAGTTCTTCCCGGCGGAGGCGGCGGGCGGTACGGCGTATCTGAGGTCCCTTGCCGGGCCGTTGCCGCAGGCGCGGTTCTGTCCGACCGGGGGGATCGGTCCCGGCAACGCGGCCGGGTATCTGGCTCTCCCCAACGTCGGCTGTGTGGGCGGGACCTGGATGCTGCCCGCCGATGCGATCGCCGCGCGGGACTGGGACCGGGTGGAGTCGCTGGCCCGCGCGGCGGCCGGGCTACGGCCTCAGGTGTGAGGTGTCGTTGAAGAGTCGTACGCTCGCGTTGCCGTCCGCGTAGTAGGCCACGGCGGAGAGGGAGGCCGCCGAGAGTTCCATGCGGAACAGGGACTCGGGGGGTGCGCCCAGGGCCAGCCGTACGAAGGTCTTGATCGGTGTGACGTGGGAGACCAGCAGGACCGTGCGGCCCGCGTACGCCGCCACCAGCTTGTCGCGGGCCGCGGCGATGCGGGTCGCGGTCGCCGCGAAGCTCTCGCCGCCGCCGGAGGGACGGGCCTCGGGGTCGGCGAGCCAGGCGTTCATGTCGTCCGGGTAGCGCTCGCGGACCTCGCCGAAGGTCAGGCCCTCCCAGGCGCCGAAGTCGGTCTCCCGGATCCCGTCGTCGACGCTCACCTCCAGGCCGAGGTGGCGGGCGACGATGCCCGCGGTCTCGCGGGTCCGGGCGAGGGGCGAGGCGACGATCGCCTCGATGGTGCCGCGGCGGGCGAGGGCGGCTCCGGCGCGCTCGGCCTGGTCCCGGCCGACGTCGGACAGGGAGGGGTTGGTGCCGCCGCTCCCGGAGAACCGTTTCTGGGGCGTCAGCGGAGTCTCACCGTGCCGCAGCAGCACGAAGGTCGCGGGGGCGCCCATGTCGGCCGGAGCCCACCCGGGAGACGCGATCGCGGTGGCGGCCCGGACATCGGCGTCGGCCTTGGCGACGGCGACCCGGGCGGCACCCGCGGCGCCGCCTTGCCCGGCGCTCGCCGCGGAGGCCGGCGCGGAAGCCGCGGACCCGGCGGTGTTCAGTTCGGCTGTCGAAGCCGACGCGGACCACTGTTCGCCCCGGCCGCCGGCGTCCATCGCCTCGTTGGCGAGGCGGTCGGCGTGCTTGTTGCGCTCGCGGGGGATCCACTCGTACGTCACCCGGTCCGCCGGGAAGACCCGCGCCGCCTCCATCGCCAGCGGCTTCATGTCCGGGTGCTTGATCTTCCAGCGGCCCGACATCTGCTCGACGACCAGCTTGGAGTCCATCCGGACATGGACCGTGGCGGCGGGGTCGAGCCGATGGGCGGCCCGCAGGCCGGCCAGCAGGCCCCGGTACTCGGCGACGTTGTTCGTGGCGACGCCGATGTACTCGGCCGCCTCCACCAGGGTCTCCCCCGTCACCGCGTCCAGCACGACCGCTCCGTAGCCGGCCGGCCCCGGGTTGCCCCGCGACCCGCCGTCCGCCTCGACGATGAACTCCCGCACAGCACAGGCCCCTTACGGCTCTTACAGACCGGACTCGGCCGTGCGCACCAGGATGCGGCGGCAGTTCTCGCAGCGCACCACGGTGTCGGGGGCGGCCGCGCGGACGTCGTTGAAGTCGGTGATGGACAGCTCCTGGCGGCAGCCCTGGCAGGTGCGCTGGTACAGCTTGGCCGCGCCGATGCCGCCCTGCTGCTCGCGCAGCTTGTCGTAGAGCTTCAGGAGGTCGCCCGGGATGGTCCCGGCGATCACCTCGCGCTCCTTGGTGACCGTGGCGACCTCGCCGTCGATCTCCTCGAAGGCCGCGTCCCGGCGCGCGGTCGCGTCGTCGATCTTCGACTGCACGGAGGAGACCCGCTCGGTCAGCTCGCGCAGTCGCTCCTGCACGGACTCGATGCGCTCCATGACCTCCAGGACGACGTCCTCGAGGTCGCCCTGCCGCTTGGCGAGGGAGGCGATCTCGCGCTGGAGGTTCTCCAGGTCCTTCGGGGAGGTGACCGCGCCGGAGTCGAGGCGCTGCTGGTCGCGGGCGGCGCGCTGGCGCACCTGGTCCACGTCCTGCTCGGCCTTGGCCTGCTCGCGGGCGGTGTCGCTCTCCTCGGTCTGCGCGGCCACGAGCAGGTCGCGCAGCTGGGTGTGGTCCTTGGTCAGCGACTCGATCTCGGCGTGCTCGGGCAGCGACTTCCGCTTGTGTGCGAGCTGCTGCAGGCGTACGTCGAGTCCCTGGACGTCGAGGAGTCGGATCTGGTCGGCGGGCGCGGCGTTCAGTTGGGGGCTCCTGCGGTCGGGTCGGAGGAGGCCGCGTGGGCCGTCCAGGGGTCGGTGACCGTCTTGGACACGTGGACGCGCAGGTCCCATCCATGCCGGTCGGAGATCTCGTCGAGCTGGGTGGCGGCCAGCTCGCACCAGGGCCACTCGGTGGCCCAGTGCGCCGCGTCGAGCAGCGCGAGGGGGCTGTGGGCCACCGCCTCGGAGGCGGGGTGGTGGCGCAGGTCCGCGGTGAGGAAGGCGTCGACGCCGGCCGCGCGGACCTGGTCGAAGAGGCTGTCGCCGGAGCCGCCGCTGACGGCGACGGTGCGGATCGCCGCCCCGGGGTCGCCGGCGACGCGGATGCCCTGCGCGGTGGCGGGGAGCCGTGCGGCGGCCCGGGCCGCGAACTCGCGGAGGGTGAGCGGGTGGTCGAGCTCGCAGACACGGCCGAGGCCCCGGCGCCCCCGCGGGTCGGCCGGGTCGGGCACGAGGGGTCGTACGACGCGAAGGTCCAGGGCGCCGGCCAGCGCGTCGCTCACGCCCGGGTCGGCGGTGTCGGCGTTGGTGTGGGCGACGTGGAGCGCGATGTCGTTCTTGATGAGGGTGTGGACGACGCGGCCCTTGAAGTGGGTGGCCGCGACCGTCGTCGTACCGCGGAGGTAGAGGGGGTGGTGGGTGACCAGCAGGTCGGCGTCCAGCTTCACGGCCTCGTCGACGATCTCCTGGACCGGGTCGACGGCGAACAGGACCCGGGAGACCTCCTGGTCGGGGTCGCCCACGACGGTGCCGACCGCGTCCCAGGACTCGGCCCGCTCGGCGGGCCACAGGGTCTCCAGCGCGGCGATGACTTCAGACAGACGGGGCACGGATGAAAGGCTACCTGGCTGATCCGGGCGGCTGAACCGTAGCCGACGGGTACCGGCGAGCGAGGCTGATGTGGAGGGGTCGGCCGGGGCGGTGGGGAGGGGTCGGTCGGGCCGGTGGGGAGGGAGGGCATGTCGGCCCCGGGCGGGCTCGCCCAGCACACCCGCCCCCGTTCCCTCAGGCGAATCGTTCCGCTGCCACCCTTATGTGTGAAGCAGGAGCCTCGTGGTGCCACGTGTGTGCGTGCGAAAACTAGCGTCGTGGCCGGAGGTGACCAGACGATGACGGCCTGTGCGATGGAGCCCGAGACCGCCCCCGAGGACGGTGTCCCGCGGGCAGGCTGCACCATCACCGCGGACGGTGCCTATGCCGCCCGCCTGACGCTGGACGGCGACTCCTGGTACCCGGAGCGCTGGACGCTGGACGGCCCGGAGCCGTACGCCGTCCCGCTGCCCGGCAACCAGCCCGAGGAGCCCGGCACCGAGGTGCAGCCGATGAGCGACGGACGGGTGCTGATCCGGCGGACGACGGAGGGACGGCATGTCTTCTCCCTTCTCTACCCGACCGGTCCCGGCACCGGCGAAGTACTGATCGGCGCGGTCGAGTGCCCGGACGAGGGCACCCGTCTGTCGCTGCTGTCCCCCGCGCCGTGCGGCGAGAAGGCGTACGCCCTCGCGGTCGGCCGGCGTTCCAGCACGCTGTGGCTGGTGGCGGGCGGGGCGTTCGGTCCCGAGCAGCTGACGGAGATCCCCGGCCGCTGCTCGGGCGGGGTGTGGCTGGACCACACTGGCCGGATGCTCGCCCTGGACCGGGAGGTCGGCGGGCGGACCAAGACGATCGTGGTCGATCTGGAGCGGGGTTGCGAGGTCTCCCCGTTCCTCCAGATCGCCGACGGCAGTGACGACCGGCTGCTGCTGGCCGACCCGGACAGCGGTCTGCTCCTCATCCGCTCCGACGCGCCGTCACCGGGCGAGGACCGGCTGGGCTGGGGTGTGCTGGGCAGCACCCTGCCGGTCCGCTTCCCCGAGTGCCTGCGGGTGCCGGACTGCGCGGTCACGCCGTTCGCGATCCAGCCGGGCCTGGTGCTGATGCCGGAGAGCTGTGCGGTGGCGCTCCGGGTGGACGGCCCGATGGGCTGCTGGGTGGGGCTGTGGCGGCCGGACCGCCGGCAGGTGCTCCATCTCCCGGCGCCGGAGGGGTGGTTGGCGGGCGCGGGGCTGTGGACCAGTGACGGGGTGCTGCATCTGCCGTACGCGACGGCCGAGGTGCCGTGCGGCGTGGCGCGGATGGCTGCGCCTTCGGGGGAAAGCGGGGGGCCGGGGGGAGCAGGGGGGCCGGGGGGATCGGGGGAAACGGGGGGATCGGGGGACGGGGGGCCGGAGGATCCGGTGGGTGTCGATACGGCCGGCACAGCCGATACGGCCGTACGGGCGGCGTCGGGGGCGACGTCCGAGTCGGCATCATCGCAACCGGATCCTCCGGAGCCCGCCGCACCCCGTCCGGTGCCCTTGCGAGAGGCCCCTCTGGCCCGTCTTGTAACGAACTAGTGCCGATGGGCGTGCCCGCCTGGATTCGGGTACACGTGTGCTGGTTACACTCGCCGGGCTGTAAGAAAGATCATGTTGACGGGGTGAATCCTTCCGATGAGCGACGTAAGCACCATGCAGCCGCTGTCCGCCGACGCCCAGGAGGACGCCGGTCACGGCCGTCACCGGGGCCAGGGTTCGGTCCAGGACGGTGACGCGGCCCCTCGTGGCCGCCACCGCAAGCCGACCGAGGACACCGAGGCAGCTGCCTGAGGTACACACGTGGGGCCCGCACATCACCGACGATGTGCGGGCCCTTCCGTGCGCCCGCCCGTTGCCCGTTGCCTGTTGCGCGTTGCCGCGTGCCTAGGTCCGCTTGAGGCCGAGGACCTCGGCCGCCGCGAACGTCTCCCCCTCCGGCCGCTGCGCGTAGTGCGGACCGAGTACGGCGTCCAACTCGTCGTAGGTGAAGGTGTCCTGCTTGCTGTCGAACTTGGCCCGCACCCTCGGCCGGTCCACCACCGCCACCATGCCGCCGTGCACCACGAACAGCTGGCCGTTGGCGCGGGAGGCGGCGGGCGAGGCCAGATAGCCGACGAGCGGGGCGACATGCTCGGGGGCGAGCGGGTCGAGGCCCTCGACCGGCTGCTCAAAGCCAGCGAAGACGTCCTCGGTCATCCGGGTCCGGGCGCGCGGGCAGATGGCGTTGGCGGTGACGCCGTACTTGGCGAGGGCGAGGGCGGTGGAGGTGGTCAGGCCGACGATCCCGCCTTTCGCGGCCGCGTAGTTGGGCTGCCCCGCCGAGCCCGCCAGGAAGGCCTCGGACGAGGTGTTGACGATACGGCCGTACACCGGACCGCCCGCCGCCTTGGACCGCTCCCTCCAGTGCGCGGCCGCGAAGTGGGTCGTGTTGAAGTGGCCCTTGAGGTGGACCCGGATCACCGAGTCCCATTCGCCCTCGGTCATGGAGAAGACCATGCGGTCGCGCAGGATGCCGGCGTTGTTGACGAGGATGTCCAGCTTGCCGAACTCCGCCACCGCCAACTCGACCAATTCACGGGCCTGTTGGAAGTCGGCGACGTCCCCGGTGTGGGCGACGGCGCGGCCGCCGGCCTCGCGGATCGCGGCGGCGACCTCCTCGGCGGGGCCGGTGGAGGCCTCACCGGAGCCGTCCCGGCCGGGCTGACCGTAGTCGTTGACGACGACGGCCGCGCCGAGCCGGGCGAGTTCGAGCGCCTCGGCCCGGCCCAGGCCCCGGCCCGCGCCGGTGACGACGGCCGACAGTCCTTCGAGGGGCAGTGTCATCGAGAACCTTTCTCGGAGCGGGGGTGCGGACCTCGGGGAGCGCTCAGATCTCGATGCACGTCCGCAGCGCCGAGCCCGTCCGCATCTGGTCCAGGGCCTCGTTGATCTCGCTCAGTGGCACCCGGTGCGTGATCAGGCCCTCCAGGTCGACGCGGCCTGCCCGCCACAGGGCGATGGTGCGTTCGTAGGAGCGCAGCACGTCGCCGCCGCCGTACATCGACGGCAGGATCCGCTTCTCGTCGAAGAACAGCTCGAACATGTTGAGCTGGAGGAAGTCGTCCATGGCGCCCGCGCCGACGACGACGAGGGTGCCGCCGCGCCGGGTGTTCTCGTAGGCCGTGCGGGCGGTGGCCGACCTGCCGACGACCTCGAAGACGTAGTCGAAGCCCTCGCCACCGGTGACCTCCTGTTTGGCGCCGGGCAGGTCGTCCGGCGAAACGGCCCTCGTCGCGCCGAACTTGAGCGCGGACTCCCGGCGCGAGGCGACCGGGTCGACGGCGACGATCTCCGCCGCGCCCTTGAGCCGCGCACCCTGGATCGCGGAGATGCCCACGCCCCCGCACCCGATGACGGCGACCGACGAACCGGCCTCCACATCGGCGGTGTTGAGGGCGGCGCCGAGCCCGGTGGTCACGCCGCAGCCGATCAACGCGGCGATGTCGAAGGGCACGTCGTCGGGTATCGGCACCGCGCACCCGGCGTCGACGACGACCTCCTCGGCGAAGGTGCCGGTCCCGGCGAAGCCGAACACGTCGGAACCGGCGCCGGAGCGGCGGAAGTTGGGGGTACCGGCGTTCATGAATCCGGCCAGGCACAGCTCGGTCTGGCCGCGCTTGCAGGCGGGACACACGCCGCAGGCCGGCAGCCAGCACACGACGACCCGGTCCCCCGGCTTCAAGTGGCCGACGCCTTCGCCGACTTCGAGGATCTCGCCCGCGCCCTCGTGGCCGGGCACGAACGGCGCCGGCTGGGGCAGCACTCCGCTCATCGCGGACAGGTCCGAGTGGCACAGCCCCGTGGCCCGCACCCGTATCCGCACCCGCCCGGGCCCGAAGCCCACCGCCTCGACGTCGTCGAGGACCTCCAGCTTGTCCTGCCCGATCTCGTTCAGTACGGCTGCTCGCATGGTGCGGCTCCCCTCGGGACGGCGTGTGGGATCAAGGCCTTTACGGCTCAGGAGTGTTCGACGACCGTGTCGGCGAGGACGGGCGCGTCGTCCCGTTCGACCGCGCTCACCCCGACCCGGGTGACCTCCGGCCCGTGCCACATCCGGATGCGCAGCGTCTCCCCCGGATACACGACCCCCGCGAACCGGGTGCCGTAGGACCGCACCCGGCTGACGTCCCCGCCGAGCAGGGTGTCGACGACGGCCTTGAGCGTCATGCCGTAGGTGCACAGCCCGTGCAGGATGGGCCGTTCGAAGCCGGCGCGCTTGGCGAAGTCGGGGTCGGCGTGCAGCGGGTTCCAGTCGCCGGAGAGGCGGTAGAGCAGGGCCTGGTCCTCGCGGACGGCGCGTTCGACCGTCCGGTCGGGCTGGCCGGCGGGCGGTTCGAGGCCGGTGGATGGGCCACGGTCGCCGCCCCAGCCGCCTTCTCCGCGTACGAAGATCTGGGCGTCGTTGGTCCACAGCGGGCCGTCCGCGTCGGCGACCTCGGTGCGCATGACCAGGACGGCCGCCTTGCCCTTGTCGTACACGGCGGCGATCCGGCCGGTCGCGGTCGCGGTGCCCTCGACCGGGATGGGGCGGTGCAGGGTGAGCGACTGGCCGCCGTGCAGGACCTTCGCGAGGTCGACGTCGATGCCCGGCATGGCCAGGCCGCTGATCACTCCGGGCGAGCCGGATCCCGCGACGGTGGCGAAGCTCGGCAGGACGTGCAGCCGGGACTCCAGGGTGTAGCGCAGCTCGTCGGGGTCGGTCGCCGGGCGGCCCGCGCCGACGCCGAGGTGGTAGAGCTGGACGTCCTTGCGGTCCCAGGTGATCTCGCCGGACCGGGGCTCGGCGGCGAGGGCCTTGGCTGCGTCGATGGGCATACGGCTCCTGGTGGTTCGGATGGCTCAAGACCCCGGCGCGGCCGTCCGCACCGTCGGCCGCACCGAGGTCGTCACGATGGCCGGTCTAGAACGCGTTCCAGTCCGGCGCCCTCTGTATAGCCCAGTGGTCCGTACTTGTGAAGGCTCCTGACGCCGTGTCAGTTCCGCCGCTTCGGGTCACCCGTGACATTTGTCCTGCCCGAGTCCGTACAAGCGCATCTGCCGGTCCGGGCGCGGGCTTCGTAGCGTCGTAGACATGACGAAGACGACGGGGACGACGGGGACGACGGGGACAACGAGGACGGCGAGGACGGCGGCGGGGATCGCGACGGGGGCGACGCCGGCCGTGTCCTTCGCGGGGGCGGTCAAGAGTTTCGGTGCCGTGCGTGCCCTCCGGGGCGTGGATCTGCGTATCTCGCGGGGCGAGACGGTGGCTCTGCTCGGCCGCAACGGCGCCGGGAAGTCCACCACGATCTCGCTGCTGCTGGGGCTGACCGAACCCGACGAGGGCCGTGTCGAGCTGTTCGGCGGTCCGCCGTTCGCCTCGGTGCGGGCGGGGCGGGTCGGCGCAATGCTCCAGGAGGGCCGTGCGGTGCCCCGGGTGACCGTGCGGGAGCTGGTCACCTTCGTGGCCGGCCGCTATCCGGCGCCGATGCCGGTCGCGCGGGCCCTGGAGCTGGCCGGGATCGCCGATCTCGCGGGGCGCCGGGTGGACCGGCTGTCCGGCGGCCAGACGCAGCGGGTCCGGTTCGCCGTCGCCCTCGCCGGGAACCCCGCGCTGATCGTGCTGGACGAGCCGACGGCCGCGCTGGACGTGGAGGCGCGGCACGCCTTCTGGGCGTCGATGCGGTCCTACGCCCGCCTCGGCCACACGGTGCTGTTCTCCACCCACCACCTGGAGGAGGCCGACGCGTACGCCGACCGCATCCTCGTCATCGACGGCGGCCAGATCGTCGCCGACGGTACGGGAGAACAGCTGAAGCGGGCGGTCGGCGGCAGCCTGGTCGCCCTCGACCTGGCGGGGCGCGGGGCCGAGGGGCTGGAACTGCTGCCGGGCGTACGGTCGGTGGAAGTGCGCGGCGACCGGGCGCGGCTGCGGACCGACGACCCGGACGCGACGGTGATCGCCCTGGCCGGGCTGGGGGCGATTCGGGGTCTGGAGGTCGCGCCGGCGTCCCTGGACGAGGCGTTCCTGGCGCTGACGGCACGCGAGGGGCGGGCGGCCTGATGCTGGACTATCTGCGGCTCGAGGTGCGCCGGACCCTCCGTGACGCCGGCTTTGTCGTCGGCGGGATCGCGATGCCCGTGCTGATGTATCTCCTGTTCACCAACCTGGGTGCGGACGACGGGAGTTGGAAGACCGGGGCGATGGTCGGGATGGCCGGGTACGGTGCCGTCGGCTCCGCGCTGAACACCGGCGGCGGGGTCGCCGAGGACCGGGCGATCGGATGGCTGCGGCAGCTGAGGGTGACCCCGATGACACCGCGGCAGGTGGTGATCGGGCGGACGCTGACCGGGTCGGTGACCGTGCTGCCGGCGATCGTGGCCGTGCTGGCCGCCGGCGGGCTGCTCAACGGCGTACGGCTGGACGCCTGGCAGTGGGCGGCGATCGCGGTGCTGCTGTGGCTGGGCTCGGTACCGTTCACCCTGTTGGGCCTGGGCAACGGCTACCGGCTGACCGGGCAGACCACCGGCGTGGCGAACATGGCCTGCAACCTCGGACTGGCCGTCCTGGGCGGCCTGTGGTTCCCCGTCACCCTCTTCCCCGACTGGCTGCGCACCCTCTCCGGATACACGCCGACCTACCGCTTCGCCCAACTGGGCACGTCGGTCGCGGCCGGCCACGCCCCCGCCCTCGGCGCGCTCGCGGTACTGACCCTGTGGCTCCTGGCCTTCGGTTCGTACGCTGTGCTGTCGTATCGGCGCAGCACGGAGAACCCCTGAGCGAGGAACAAGAACACCCGACCGAGGAACATCCGACCGAGGAATGTCTGACCGGGGGACATGAGATGGACTGTGACATCACATGGCGGCGGAGGGTGCTGGACCAGCTGGTGGTCTGGCAGGCGTCACGGGCGCTGTGGAAGAACGACATGGAGCGCTTCAAACAGCAGCAGAAGACGGCCCGCAAGGGCGGGAAGGTGCCCGACAGCATGGGTCCGCCGCCCACCGGCTTCGCCCTGCTGCCCTGGCTGCTGATGGGGATGGGCTCCTTCTCCAACCTGCTCCAGGGCAAGACCCCCAGCCCGTGGATCGGCGGCATCGGCCTGTTGGCCTTCAACTCCCTGTACATCTATGTCACGTTCCGCTCCTTCGTGAAGGAGAAGCGCGAGGAGAGGTCCACCCGCGTCGCCCTGTTGCTGATGGCTCTGCTGACCACCGGTCTGGCCATCGGCTACGGGGGCAACTGGCTGATGTTCTTCCCGCTGCTCGGCCTCGCCACCGGCGCCGTCCTGCGTGGACCGTGGCTCGGCAGGACGGGGCTCGCGCTGGCCGCCTTCGCCGCCGGCGTCGCCGTCCTGCGCGACGGGGCGGACGCGGTGACCATCGGTTACGGCACCTTCCTGTCGACCATGGTGACCGCCGCGATCCTCTCCCTGTCCGAGGCCGTACGGGAACTGCAGGCCGCCCGCGAGAAGCTGGCCCTGCAGGCGGTCGAGAAGGAGCGGCTGCGGTTCTCCCGCGATCTGCACGACCTGCTCGGGCACACCATGTCGGTGATCGTGGTGAAGTCGGAGGCGGCCCGCCGCCTGGCGACCCGGGACCTGGACGCGGCGCTCGCCCAGATCACCGACATCGAGTCCGTCGGCCGTCAGGCGCTCACCGAGATCCGCGAGGCGGTCACCGGTTACCGCGAGGGCAGCCTCGGCACCGAACTCGACCGGGCCCGCTCGGCACTGGACGCGGCCGGCGTGGAGCCGACGGTGCGCCGCTCGGGCGCGCCCCTCGCCCCGCAGACCGAGGCGCTGCTCGCCTGGGTGGTGCGGGAGGCGGTCACCAACGTCGTACGGCACGCCGACGCGACCCGCTGCGAGATCACCGTGACCAGCGCCCACGAACGCGTCCGCCTCACCATCACCGACAACGGCCCGGCCGGCGGCGACCTTGGCGGCGGCGGCATCGGCACCGCCAACCCCCCGGACGGCGGTCCGGCCAACGGTCACGGCGAGGGCGAGTCGTCGTCCCCCTCGCTTCCGGGCATCGGCGGCACCGGTCTGAAGGGTCTGACGGAGCGCCTCGCGGCGGCCGGGGGCTCCTTGCGGGCCGGTCCGTCGCCGCGCGGCGGTTTCGCGGTCACCGCCGAACTCCCGCTGGAACCCGGCGATGCCGTGCTCGACCCCGAGCCGGTCGCGGCGCCCGGGCCACGCTGACCGCCCAGCGCACGTCGTCCGTCCACGAGGTGGCGTTGTCCCCCAGGAGGTGACGCCGTCCCGGGCGTCGGAGCCGCCGCCATGGGGGCCCGGCCCACCCGCGCCCTACCCTTGGGCCGTGGACGAGATGCCCCGGGACCATCGCCCGGCGAAGAGCGTGCGGGTTCTGCTCGCCGAGGACCAGGGAATGATGCGGGGCGCGCTCGCCCTGCTGCTCGGTCTGGAGGAGGACCTGGAGGTCGTCGCCCAGGTCGCGGCGGGCGACGCCATCGTGGACGCGGCCCTCACCCACCGCCCTGACGTCGCCCTGCTCGACATCGAACTGCCGGGCATGAGCGGTCTGGACGCGGCGGCGGAGCTGCGCGAGCAGGCGCCCGACTGCCGGGTGCTGATCCTGACCACCTTCGGGCGGCCCGGCTATCTGCGCCGTGCCATGGAGGCCGGGGCCGCCGGCTTCCTGGTGAAGGACGGTCCCGTGGAGGAGCTGGCCGCGGCGATCCGCCGGGTGCTGACCGGGGAGACCGTGATCGACCCCGCGCTGGCGGCCGCCGCGCTCAGCGCCGGGCCGAACCCGCTGACCGCCCGCGAGTGCGATGTCCTCAAGGCGTCCGTGGACGGCGCGACGGTCGCCGACATCGCGGCCCGGCTGCATCTGTCCGAGTCCACGGTCCGCAACTACCTCTCCTCCGCGATCGGCAAGACCGGCACCCGCAACCGCATGGAGGCGATGCGGGAGGCCCGGCAGCAGGGCTGGCTCTGACGCCGCTTCACCCGGCCGCCGGGACTGCCCACCTGGTCGCCCCCGCCCGCTCAGTCGCCCCCGCCCGCTCAGTCGCACCCGCCTACCTGGTCGCGCCCGCCTACCTGGTCACCTCCACCGACTTGTAGGCGGTGTCCTTCGGCGCGAGGCAGACGAACCAGTTGACCGGGCTGCCGTCGGCCGGCCGGATGGTCATGTCCCCCATGTTGACGGAGCCGGGGTCGGTGGTGAGGCGGACGACCGTGCTGGTGCCGTCCTTCCACCGGCAGGTGACCTCGCGGGCCGTCTTCGCGACCTGGCCGATGACAAGGCGCTGCGGTCCGGTGTTGCCCGTCAGCGGGACCGCCCCGGCCTCGATGTCCTTGCCCGCCATGGCGTCCCAGTGCCTGACCGTGTCGAACAGGACCGTCTTCGGTTTGTCCGCGTCCCCGTAGATGCGGCTGACGAAGTACGAGGTCCTGCCGATCAGGTCGGACGCCTGGGAGGCGTCGGCCGGCGACAGCCCGAACAGCGCCATCGCCGCGTACTGGGCCTCGGCCTCCGTCCTGTTGCGGGGGGCGTCCCACACCTGGAGGTCGACCTCCCACTGCTTGTCGTGTTCGGTGCCGAGGGCGAGGGTGCTGGTCCACGGCTGGTTCACATGGCGTGGCTTGGGCGCCGGGGGCCGGGTCGCCACCTGTGCCGGGCCGCGCCCGTCGCCGTGTGTCAGGCCCGCCGCGGCCAGGGTCCCCGTCGACCCGGCGAGAGCCAGCGCCACGGCCGCGCCGATCGCCCACCGCCGCGTCCGGCGCCTACGGCCGCCCCGGATCACCGCCTGCGTGGGGGCTATACCGATCTCCACCCCGTCCGCCGCCTCGGCCAGCAGGAGGGCGATGTCCCTGTCCGTCATGTCGTGGCTCGCTTCCCGGTCCGCGCTCATCACTTACGCCCTCCCTGCGTCACCATGTCGGGCAGTCCCGGTATGGCGCGGAGTTTCGCGATGCCCTTGGCCGCGTTGCTCTTCACCGCGCCGACGGAGCAGCCCATCGCCTCCGCCGCCTGGGTCTCCGTCAGGTCCTCCCAGTAGCGCAGGACCACGGCCTGCCGCTGCCTGGGCGGCAGTTGGGCCAGCGCCTTCAGCAGGACGCCCCGGTCTTCCGCCTGCGCGATGCGGTCGCCGGTGTCGGCGATCTCGCGGACCAGGCCCGAGTCGTCCTTCGGCGCCAGGAACTCCCGCAGTCTTCTGCGGTGTTTGCGCGCGTGGGCGTTGATCATCACACGCCGTACGTACGCCTCCGGGTCGTCCGCCGAGCCGACCCGGCGCCAGGCCACGAAGACCTGCTCGAGTGTCGACTGGACCAGGTCCTCAGCGGCGTGCTGCTCCCCCGTGAGGAGAAATGCCGTCCTCATCAGCCGCGGCCAGCGGCCGATGACAAAGCTCTGGAACTCCTTGTCCCGAGCCTCCCTGCGATCCCCCATGGGCACCTCCTAGATGTCTGAAGGAGTCCATGAGCCGCCCGGACCGTTGCCTCCCCCGAGCAAGAATCTTCCCCGCCGCACGGGGGCACCGCCGACAGCCCCGCGTCGCGGCCCCCTCACCGCCGGACGGCCCCTCACCGCCGGACGGCCCCTCACCGCCGGACGGCCTCACCGCCCGGACGGCCTCCGCGGCAGCCACACCAGCATCAGCGCGACCCCCGCCAGCAGCACCCCCGTCCCCGTCCGGAACACCAGCGCGTACCCCTCGGTCAGGGCCGCCGGGCCGTCTCTGCCCGCCGTCCGGGCCGCCGCGATCGTCGACATCACCGCGAGCCCGAGTGAACCGCCCATCGTCCGCGAGGTGTTGACCAGCCCCGACACCAGCCCGGCCTCCCCGGGCGCCGCGCCGGAGGTGGCGAGGGACGCGAGCGGGGTCGCCGTGAGGCCCGCCCCCAGCATCATCAGGATCCCCGGGAACATGATCTCGGTCAGATAGTTCCCCTCGGTCGTCATCAGCGACTGCCAGCCGAAGCCGGCCGCCGCGACGACCGTCCCGAGCGCGGCCACGTTGCGCGCGCCCAGCAGCGGCATGAAGCGGGGCGCGGACTTCGAGCCCACGAGCACCGCCAGCGAGCTGGGCACCAGCGCCAGACCGGCGTCCAGCGGCGAGTAGCCGAGCACGTTCTGGGCGTACAGCGTCATGAAGTACCACATGCAGAACATCGCGGACCCGCTGAGGAACATCGCCGCGTTCGCCGAGGACACCGCCCGCGCCCGGAACAGCCCCAGCGGCATCAGCGGAGCCGCCGTACGCGCCTCGACCAGCAGGAACGAGGCCATCAGCGCCGCTCCCACGGCCAGCGGCACCAGCGTCGCGGCGGCCGTCCACCCCTCGGCCTCGGTCTGTGAGATGCCGTAGGCGAGCGTCCCGAGCCCCGCCGTCACCAGTACCGCGCCCGGGAGGTCGAGCCGCCGCCCGTCGCCGTTGCGACTC
The DNA here is from genome assembly GCF_040605395.1 of Streptomyces sp. NPDC005648. NCBI lineage: Bacteria > Bacillati > Actinomycetota > Actinomycetes > Kitasatosporales > Streptomycetaceae > Streptomyces > Streptomyces sp. NPDC005648. The sequence goes on from NZ_JBEXCS010000001.1 coordinate 23,905, forward strand.
TCCGCCAGCCACTTCACGGACGCGGCCAGTACGACCGCCCCGATCGGCACGTTGATCAGCAGCACCCATCGCCACGACAGCCAGTCCACCAGCGCCCCGCCGACCAGACCGCCGGCCGCGCCACCCCCGGCGCCCACCGCCGTCCAGGTCGCGATGGCACGCGCCCGCGCCGCCCCCTCCGGCACGGCGGACGTGAGAATCGTCAGCGTCGAGGGCGCGAGCACCGCCGCCCCCAGTCCCTGCACGGCCCGTGCGACCAGCAGCTGGCCGCCCTCATGCGCGAGTCCGCCGCCCAGCGAGGCGAGGGTGAACAGCCCCAGCCCGACCAGGAACATCCGCTTGCGCCCGTACAGGTCCCCGGCCCGCCCGCCGAGCAGCATGAACCCGGCGAAGGCGATCGCGTACGCGTTGACCACCCATTGCAGCCCCTGCGCGCTCAGGCCCAGGTCGGCCCGCATCGACGGCAGCGCCACATTGACGACGGACACGTCCAGCACGACCAGGAACTGCCCGGCACAGGCGAGCGCCACCACCAGCCACATGGGAGGCGCGATACGAGGGGACGAACTCCGGGTGACGTCAGCGGCTTCCAACATGCCTGTCATGTTCCCAACCCGGTTACGCCCCTTGCATCAGGATTTCGCCCCAGCCGGCCCTCGGTCGCCGGACCTAGGCCCGGGCTCGCCCGGCGCCGTCCCGGCCCTTGCGGCGTATCGCGTCGAGGGTCTGCCAGGCCATGAGGAGACAGGCGACGAGGGCGAAGGGCCAGATCCACGGCGGAGCGTCGGCGACGCAGAAGGGCGTGAGTGCCGACAGGGCCGCCAGGGCGCTCCAGAGCAGGAGTCGGGCGACGAGCAGGGCCCACGGGTTGGTGGGACGGGCGAGGACGAGGTGCCCGCGCACCGAGTCCGGAGGGATGGCCATGTCTGTCTCCGCCTCTTTCCCGCCCGGCGAGTGCGCCCCGCCGCATGCGTTGCCGTCGAGCACCTGTATGCGCCCGCAGCATCGCATGCGGCGGTTGCCGCAGCAGGCCCCCCTCCTAAGACACCGCCCGTACCAGCGTCACCACCGCCGCCCCGCCCAGCCCGATGTTGTGCGCGAGGCCCACCCGTGCTCCCGGTACCTGCCGCGCAGCCGCCTCGCCCCTCAGCTGCCACACCAGCTCGGCCACTTGGGCGATCCCCGTCGCCCCCAGCGGATGCCCCTTGGAGATCAGCCCACCGGACGGGTTCACCACCCACCGGCCGCCGTATGTCGTCGCCCCGGACTCCACGAGCTTCCCCGACTCCCCCGGCCCGCACATCCCGAGTGCCTCGTACGTCAGCAGTTCGTTGACCGAGAAGCAGTCGTGCAGCTCGACGACGTCCACGTCGTCGATCCCGAGCCCGGACCGCTCGTAGACCTGCCGCGCCGCCTCCCGGGACATCGGCTGCCCGACGACGTCGACGCACGACCCGGACGCGAAGGACTCCTCGGTGTCCGTGGTCATGGCCTGGGCGACGATCTCGACGAGGCCGGTGAGCCCGCGCCGCTCGGCGAACCGTTCCGACACCACCACGGCCGCGGCCGCCCCGTCGGACGTCGGCGAGCACTGGAGCTTGGTCAGGGGGCGGTGGACGGTACGGGCGGCGAGGATGTCGTCGACCTCGTACACGTCCCGGAACTGGGCGTTCGGGTTGTGCCGCGAGTGCCGGTGGTTCTTGGCGGCGACGGCGGCGAGCTGTGCCTCCGTGGTGCCGTACCGCTCCATGTGTTCGCGGGCCGCGTCGCCGAAGATCTGGGCGGTGGGCGGGGTCATCTCGAAGCCGTGCCGGGCGGCCATGATCCCGTAGTGCCGGGCGACGGGAGAGGTGGCGAAGTCCCCGCCGTCGGCCCCTCCCCCGAGCGCGCCCCGCTTCATCTTCTCGAAGCCCAGCGCCAGTACGCAGTCGGCCGCTCCGCCCTCCACCAGCTGCCGGGCGAGCATCAGCGCGGTCGATCCGGTGGCGCAGTTGTTGTTGACGTTGTACACGGGGACGCCGGTGAGACCCAGCTCATAGGCGGCGCGCTGGCCGGCCGTGGAGGGCTGGAAGCAGTAGCCGACGGGCACCTGCTCGACCTCGTCGTACGTGACCCCGGCGTCCGCGAGCGCCGCGCCGCCCGCCTCCCGCACCATGTCCCAGTACTGCCAGTCCCGCGTCTCGGGCTTCTCGAACCTGGTCATCCCGACCCCGGCCACAAATGCCCGCATGACTCTCCTCCAGGCTGCCCTCCGGGCGGCGCTCACGGCTGCCCTCATGGCGCGCGAGACTAGAACACGTTCCACAAACCCACCAGATCCATGACGGCCAGTCAGATGTCCAAGGCCCGGTCAAGAAATGGTTAGAGGCTCGAAGCAACGGAATAGTTGCCTGTGCATACGAGGTTTACCCAGCACTTATCTCACTGGAGGCCTCACTCAATGACGCACACGACGACCGAACAGCCCGCCCGGAGAGCGAGCGGGGCCCTGGTCCCGGTGCTCGCCTTCGCGGGCATCGTTGTCGCGGTGATGCAGACCCTGCTCGTCCCGGTCATCAAGGACCTGCCGCAGCTGCTGGACACCGCACCCAGCAACGCCACCTGGGTCCTGACCTCGACGCTGCTCTCGGGCGCCGTCGCCACCCCGATCATGGGCCGCCTCGGCGACCTCTACGGCAAGCGGCGGATGCTGATCCTGAGCCTCGGGGTGATGGTCGTCGGCGCGCTGGTCAGCGCGCTCACCAGCGACCTGCTCACCATGATCGCCGGCCGTACGCTCCAGGGCTTCGCGATGGGCGCCATCCCGCTCGGCATCGGCCTGATGCGCGACATGCTGCCCCGCGAGAAGCTCGGCTCGGCGATGGCCCTGATGAGCTCCTCGATCGGCGTCGGCGGCGGACTCGCGCTGCCGCTCGCGGCCCTGGTCGCCCAGCACGCCGACTGGCACGCCCTCTTCTACGGCGCCGCCGGCCTCGGCGCTCTCTCGATCCTCCTCACCCTCCTCGTCGTCCCCGAGTCGCCGATGCGCGCCGAGGGCTCCTTCGACGTCCTGGGCGCGGCGGGCCTCTCCGCGGGTCTGGTCCTCTTCCTGCTGCCCATCACCAAGGGCAGCGACTGGGGCTGGACCTCCGGCACCACGCTGGGCCTGTTCGCCGCGTCGGCCGTCGTCCTGCTCCTGTGGGGCGTGTTCGAACTGCGCGTCCAGGCCCCGCTGGTCGACCTGCGCACCACGGCCCGCCCGGCCGTCCTCTTCACCAACCTGGCGTCGATCATGGTCGGTGTCAGCTTCTACGTCGTCTCGCTCGTCCTTCCCCAGCTGCTCCAGCTCCCGAAGGCGACCGGCTACGGCCTCGGCCAGTCGATGGTCGTCGCCGGTCTGCTGGTGGCGCCGCTGGGCCTGACGATGATGGTCACGGCCCCGGTCTACGCCCGGCTCTCCGCCAAGTACGGCCCGAAGGTCACCCTGATCCTGGGCATGCTGATCATCGCGATCGGCTACGGCGCCGGCCTCGGCCTGATGAGCGCGGCCTGGCAGAGCCTGGTCATCGCCGTCCTCCTGGGCGCGGGCATCGGTCTCGCCTACTCCTCCCTGCCGGCCCTGATCGTCGGCGCGGTCCCGGCCTCGGAGACCGGCGCGGCCAACGGTCTGAACACCCTGATGCGTTCGATCGGTACATCGGTGTCCAGCGCCGTGATCGGCATGGTGCTCGCCAACACCGCGAACACCGTGAACGGCGTCGAGATCCCGACCATGCACGGTTTCCGGGTCTCCTTCCTGATCGCGACCGGCGCGGTCGCCGTCGGTCTGCTGATGGCCCTGTTCCTGCCGAAGCCGAACCGCGCCCCGCAGCTGCGCGCCAGCAGCGAGGAGGACGCGAACATCGAGCGCGCCGAGGAGGTCCTGCGCGGCTTCCGCGGCCGTGTCCTGGACGCCGAGGGCGCCCCGGTCTCCCGCGCCAAGGTCACCCTGATCGACCGGCGGGGCCGCCAGGCGGGCGCGACGCTCTCCGAGGAGGACGGCAGCTACGTCCTCGCGGTGCCGGGCGAGGGCGCGTACGTCGTCGCCGCCCGGGCCGTCGGACACGGTCCGCTGGCCTCGTCGGCGACGCACGGCGGCGAGGAGCGGCCGGTCGACCTGGACCTCTCCCTCCCGGGCGAGCAGGTCGCCGCGCACTGAGCCACGCCCGCACGGCCCTCTCCCCTCGGCCCCGAGGGGAGAGGGCCGTTCCCCTGTCCGTGCGAAAATGACGCCGCGCACAAGGGGGAGGGGCCGGGAAAGGGGCGGGGACATGATCGGAACGGTGTTCCGCAGCGAGGACATACCCGCCGAGGACAGATTCGACCTGTGGCGCGACCTGCTCGCCCGCACCCGCTCCCCCAGCGACATCAGCAGCGTCCACGCCGGCGACTTCTGGGCCGAGCACCGCCTGATGGAACTCGGTCCGGTGACCGTCGGCTCGACGTCCTTCCTGCCCACCCGCTACCGCCGCGGCCCGCGCCGGGTCCGCCAGTCCGACCCCGAGCTCTACCATCTGACGCTCCTCCTCGACGGCGGCCTCGCCCTCGACCACGCGGACCGCACCGGCACCTTCGGCCCGCGGGACCTGCATCTGGCGGACAGCTCACGGCCGTACGACCTCAGAGCGCGGGACGAGGACGGGCGGGACCCCGTCCGGGGTGTGGCCGTCGACTTCCCCAAGGTGCTGCTCCCCCTCCCGCCGGACCGGGTCCGGGAGTTGCTGGGCCGGGGCCTGCCCGCCCGGGACGGGATCGGCGCACTGCTGGCCGACTTCCTGACCGGCCTGGAACGCCAGGCCGACACCCTCGGCCCGGCCGACGCCCCCCGCCTCGGCACGGTCGTACTCGACCTGGTGACCGCCCTCTTCGCACAGCTGCTGGAGGCGCGGTCCGCGCTGGAGCCGGAGTCCCGCGCGCGGGTCACCGCCGAACAGGTACAGGCGTTCATCCGCCGCAATCTGCACGACCCGGAGCTGACCCCGCGCACGATCGCCGCCGCGCACTACATCTCCCTCTCCTATCTCCACCGCGTCTTCCAGCAGCACGCGCGGGGCGAGACGGTCGCCGCCCGGATCCGCGCCCAGCGCCTGGACTCGGCCCGGCGCGACCTCGCCGACCCCGCCCAGAGCGCCGTCCCGATCCATACGATCGCGGCCCGCTGGGGCATGCCCCGCGCCTCGGACTTCACGCGCGCGTTCCGGACGGCGTACGGGGTCTCCCCGAGGGAGTACCGGGCGGAGGCGTCGGCCGGGCGGCCGTAGCGGCGCACCCTCGCTCGCCCGTCTACCGGCGAGTAGGGCAGCATGGTCACCCGGACAGACACCGCGACACTCACCCGGCCACTCACCCGGACACACGTCCGCTGCGCCCCGTCGGAAAGGCAGGCCCCATGACCGCGGCACCCAAGCCGGAGATCCTGGCCGCGTTCGAGGCCGCGAAGGGGTTCATGCCCACGGGCGAGGGCCTCGCCCTGTACGCGGCGGCCGTGGAGGCGGGCGCGCTCGGGCTGCCCCTGCTGGAGGTCGGCACCTACTGCGGCCGCTCCACGATCCTGCTCGCCGACGCGGCCCGTGAGGCCGCCGTCACCGCCCTCACCCTCGACCACCACCGCGGCAGCGAGGAGCAGCAGCCCGGCTGGGACTACCACGACCCGGAGACGGTCGACCCGGAGATCGGCCTGATGGACACGCTGCCCACCTTCCGGCGGACGCTGTACCGCGCCGGTCTGGAGGAGCACGTCGTCGCCGTCGTCGGCCGCTCCCCCCAGGTCGCGAAGTTCTGGGGCACTCCCCTGGGCCTGGTCTTCATCGACGGCGGCCACACCGACGAACACGCGACCGCCGACTACGAGGGCTGGGCCCCCCATGTCGCCGAAGGCGGTCTCCTGCTCATCCACGACGTCTTCCCCGAGCCCGAGGACGAGTTCACCGGCCAGGCCCCGTACCGCGTCTACCTCCGCGCCCTCGCCTCCGGCGCCTTCACGGAGGTCTCGGCCACCGACTCGCTGCGGGTGCTGCGGAGAACGGGAGCAGGGATCTGACGGCGCCGCTAGAGTCGCAGACGTGTCGTACCTAGGCCCGGAGTTCGATCCGCCCCAGCCCCGCCGCCCCCGCCGCGGCCCCCTGACCGTGGCCGTGGCCGCGCTCGTGCCGGGGGCCCTGCTCGGATGGCTCGTGTACGAGGTGGTCGGGGGGTCGGGCGACGGAGGCGGGTCGGCACAGGCGACGGTGCGGACGTCGACGTCGGCATCGGCATCGGCCCCGTCGGACAGCGCCGCCGATTCACCCGCCGGTTCATCCGCAGGTTCATCCGCAGGTTCATCCGCAGGTTCATCCGCCGGTTCATCCGTCGACGACGGCAAGCAGCCCGGCACCGCGACCCCGACGCTCACCGCCCCGACCGGTTCGGCGCCCGCCGCCTCCGGCCCCCTCAGGGGCAAGGTCATCGTCATCGACCCGGGCCACAACCCCGGCAACTTCCGGCACACGGCCGAGATCAACCGCAAGGTGAACATCGGCACCAACTGGAAGGAGTGCGACACCACGGGCACCTCCACCAACGCGGGCTACACGGAAGCCCAGTTCACCCTGGACGTCTCCCACCGGCTCAAGGCGCTGCTGGAGAAGCTGGGCGCGACGGTGAAGCTCACCCACGACAACGGCTCGCCCGCCTGGGGCCCGTGCGTCGACCAGCGCGCCCGCATCGGCAACAACGCCCACGCCGACGCGGCGATCTCCATCCACGCCGACGGCTCGGCGGCCGGCAACCGCGGCTTCCATGTGATCATGCCGGGCGCCGTCCACGCGGGCGCCGCCGACACCCGCGCCATCGTCGGCCCCTCCGCCGCCCTCGGCCTGCGCGTCGCGGCCAACTTCGTACGTGTCACGGGTGAACCCGCGTCCAACTACGTCGGCAAGGGCACCGGTCTCGTCACCCGCACCGATCTCGGCGGTCTCAATCTGTCAACGGTTCCCAAGGTGTTCATCGAGTGCGGCAACATGCGCGATAGCAAGGACGCGGCACTGCTCACCAGCGGCGCCTGGCGGCAGAAGGCGGCACAGGGGATCTCTGAAGGAATCGTGAGTTTCCTGCGCTCTTCGTGATCGCCGGTCGGATCCCTGCGGACACCCAGGTCGGGTGGGCGATAGGGTCTACCGACGACGAGACGACCTACGAAGGACCTTTGAAGTGAACATCCGCTCGCTCACTCGAGGCGACGGTGCGGTGATCGGGGCAGCGGTGTTGCTCTTCATCGCGTCGTTCCTCAAGTTCTATTCCGTCGACGGGTACAACCTGGACTCGAACGCGTGGGACAGCCTGGGCACCGGCCTCGGCCTCTACATGGGCGGAGTCATCGGCGCCGCTCTGATCGTCGTGAACCGCATCCTGCCCGAGCCGCGCAAGGTCGCGGGCCTGGACCTCGGCACGGTGGGCACCGCGTTCACGGTCCTCGTCGCATGGGCCATCTTCTGGACCCTGGTGGACGTACCGACCGGGGGCAGCGCGGCGGCCGGCCTGATCCTCGGCTTCATCGCCGCTCTCGTCCTGGCCGGTGCCGCCATCGCCACGCCTCTCGTCCCCGCCCTCCAGGCCGCCCTGATCCCGGCCCCCAAGCCCCAGGCCCCGCAGCCCTACGGCGCCCAGCCCCCCGGTGGCTACGGCTACCCGGGCGCCCAGCAGCCGCCGTACGGCGGTCAGCCGCAGCCGGGTCAGCCCTACGGCGCGCAGCCGCAGCCCGCGCAGGCGCAGCCCCAGCCGCCGGCGCCGGCCGGGGACTTCTCGCCGTTCTGGTTCGCCGTTCCGGTGCCGCGTCCGCTGTTCGCGGAGGACGGCTCGCCGACGCCGATCGCCGAACTGGCGCCGGGCACCTGGTACCTGGCCGTCGAGCAGCGCGGTCCCGGTCTGGTCGCCCAGACGCAGGACGGCCGCCGTGGCGTACTGCAGGACACGTCCGGCATCCAGCGCGGCTGACCGGACCGGCCGTACCCGGGCCCACCGGCCCCTCGCCCTTCCGGGCGGGGGGCCGTTGTCGTACAGTCACTGCCCGCGGACCCATAACTGACGGCTCGTCAGAAATCGGCAACCGGAGGCGGCATGCGACTCGGTCTCTCCCTCGGCTACTGGGGTCGCGGCCCCTCCGCCGACCATGTCCCGCTCGCGCAGGAGGCCGAGCGGCTCGGGTACGACTCCGTGTGGACGGCCGAGTCCTGGGGTTCGGACGTCTTCACCCCGCTCACCTGGATCGCGGCACACACCTCCAGGATCGGACTGGGTACGGCCGTCGCGCAGATGGCCGCCCGGTCGCCGACCACCACCGCCATGCACGCGCTCACCCTCGACCATCTCTCCGGCGGGCGGGTGCTGCTGGGGCTCGGACTGTCGGGGCCGCAGGTGGTGGAGGGGTGGTACGGGCGGCCGTTCCCCAAGTCGCCGCTGACCGCGACCCGGGAGTACGTGGACGTCGTACGGCAGGTGCTGCGGCGGGAGGCACCCGTGGTGCTGGAGGGGCGCTTCCACTCGCATCCGTACCGCGGGGAGGACGGCAGCGGGCTCGGCAAGGCACTGAAGTCCATCACCCATCCCCTGCGGGCCGAACTGCCGGTCCTGCTCGGCGCGGAGGGGCCGAAGAACGTCGAGCAGACCACCCGGATCGCGGACGGCTGGCTGCCGTTGTACTGGTCGCCGACCCGGCCCGACGTGTACGGGCCCGCGGTGCGGCACCTCCCTCCCGGGTTCCTCGTCGCCCCCATGGCCCAGGTGCGGGTCTGTGACGACGTGTCCGAAGGGCTGCTGCCCGTGAAGACCATGCTCGGCTTCTACATCGGCGGCATGGGCCACGCGGCACGCAACTTCCACGCCGATCTGATGGCGCGGATGGGGTACGAGGAGGAGGCGCGGCGGATCCAGCGGCTGTTCCTCGAAGGGCGCCGGGAGGAGGCCGTGCTGGCCGTGCCCGACGCCTTCGCGGACGAGATCTCGCTCGTCGGGCCGCGTGAACGCATCGCCGAGCGGCTGGAGTTGTGGCGGAAGGGGCCGGTGACGGACCTGCTGGCACTGGCCCCCGACCGCGCGACGCTCCGGGTGCTCGCCGAACTCAACTCCTAGGATCCGCCGGTCAGTTCACCGGCGGACGGCACCTTGTCGGTGACCTCGGCGCCCGCGCTCTTCCCGGCGTCCTTCACCTTGTTGATGATGTCGTCGAAGGAACTCACCGTGGAGTCGGTCGACTCGCCCTTGCGGAGCCTGGACGGCAGGTCCTTGAGAGCGGCGATCCCGGCGCCGAGCGGGGCGAGGGCCTTGGAGAGGGCGGGGTCGCCCTGGGCGTTGCGGGTGGCGGCCTTCAGTCTGTTGTACGCGAACGCGCCCGCGAGGCCCGCCTTGACCAGCGCGAACCTCCGCCCGTGCGCACCCTTCTTGAACTTGCCGGCCTTCCAGGGCTTCACGATCCACTGGTACGTCGCCCCGGCCGCGAGGCCGGCGTTCGCGACGAAGCGGGTCTTGGCGAACTTCTGCCGTTCGGCGGAGGTGCTGGGGCTGGGGGTGGCGGCGGCGACGGCCACGACGGCCGCCGTGTCCTGGGCGGTGCCGGCGCCGCGGGAGCAGGCGGTGGTGCCGGCGAGAAGGGCGCAGCAGAGGGTGAGCGCCGCGATCAGGCGCCGTGCGGGCACGGCTGTCGGTACGGGCACGGGTCCTCCCGGGTGTGCTCCCCGAGCGGGTCTTCCTCCGGCAGCCTGCCTCCGCGCGGCGCGGCGCGCCACTCGGGACGCCCGCGGGGCCCTCAGACGCGGGCGAGGGCCGTGTCCGGGGCCGTGACCTGCACCGCGTCCAGGAGGCCCGGGAAGCGGGTGTCGATGTCGTCGCGGCGGAGGGTGATGACCCGGGTGGTGCCGCGGACCTCGGTGTGCATGACGCCGGACTCGCGCAGCACCTTGAGATGGTGGGAGAGCGTGGACTTCGCGATGGGGTAGTCCAGTTGTCCGCAGACCCGCGAGCCCTCCTCGTGGAGCACCCGGGCGATGTCCCTGCGGATCGGATCGCTCAGTGCGTGCAGTACCCGGTCCAGAGAGATCTCGTCCCGGTCGGGGTGGAAGAGTCCGGCGCGCATACCCGCCCTCCTCGTCTCGCTCGTCGGTGTCCGTCCTGTCCCCCGATGCACCCTCTTTCAAGGTTCTACGATCATAGAACACGGGGCGGGGCGCCGGAAGCGATCTCCCGGCGCCCCGCGCGGTCAGCCGTGCAGCGCCGTCCGCAGCACGGTGATCCGTTCCTCCGCCCGCCGGAGCGACACCTTCGCCGCCGGGATCAGGTAGGCCAGGTGGTACGCCCCGGAGAAGACGTGCGTCTCGACCGGCACCCCGGCCGCGAAGAGGCTCTCCGCGTAGGCCACGGCCTCGTCCCGGCAGGGGTCGTACTCCAGGGCCGTCACATACGCCGGCGGCAGGTCCGACAGGTCCTCGGCCCGGCCGGGGGCCGCGTAGACCGGCACGTCGTCGCCGCCCGCCCGGTCACCGAGGTAGTGGTGCCAGCTGATCTCGGCGTTCGGTGTGTTCCAGCCGGGGGTGTCGGTGAACCGGGCCATGCTCAGGGTGGTCCGCCGGTCGTCGAGTTCGGGCAGGTCCAGATACTGGAAGGCGAGCTTCGGCCCGCCCCGGTCACGGGCCAGCAGGGCCACCGCCGCCGCGAGTCCGCCGCCGGCGCTGATGCCGTGCACCGCGATCCGGTCCGCGTCCACGCGCAGTTCCCCGGCCCGGGCCGCGAGCCATTCCAGGACCGCGTAGCAGTCCTTCAGGCCCGCCGGGTAGGGGTGTTCGGGGGCGAGCCGGTAGCCGACCGAGACGACGACGGCGCCGGCCCGGCGGGCGATGTCCAGGCAGGTGTCGTCGTCGACCTCGATCCGGCCGATGACGAATCCGCCGCCGTGGATGTTGAGGACCGCCGGCAGGTCGCCCGTCGTGCCGGCGGGCCGGTAGACCCGTACCGGCACCCGGGGGTTGTCCTGCGGGCCGGGGACCTCCAGGTCGGTCACCTCGACGCCGCTGGTGTCGGGAGCGGGCCGCGCGGCACCGGCCGCGATCAGCGTGGCGCGGGTCCTGGGGGGTTCGGTGAGGTCGAAGACCCCGAAGTTCCCGGCGGCCTCGGCGAGGTCGGCGTCATAGCGATAGGTCATGGTGCGTGTCCTGTTCGGGGGTGGGGGGACGGTCCCGGTCAGGCGTCCTGTCGAGGGGTGGGCGCGGCCTGTCCGGGAGTGGGGGGAACGAGCACGATCTTGCCGCCGAGCCCGCCCTTCTCCCCCAGCGCGAGGGCCTCGGCGGCGCGGGAGAGGGGAAGGCGTGCGGCGATGGGGAGTTCGAAGGGGCTGTGGCCGATCAGATCGAGGGTGGAGGCCAGTTCGAGGGGGACGTGCTCCAGGTAGGGCACGCCGAGCGCCTGTACGGCGGGGTCGGCGACGATGGTGACGCGCCGGGCCGTCTCGCTCACCAGCCGTACGGCGGTCCCGGCGGGCCCGAGGCCGCCCGCGCAGTCGATGCTCGCGTCGAACGGGCCCAGTTCCGCGAGCCGTTCGGCCTCCTGGCCGCCGTACTCGACGGGCACGGCGCCCAGTCGGCGCAGCAGGTCGTGGTGGCGGGCGGAGCCGGTGCCGACGACCCGCGCGGCTCCGGTGAGCAGGGCGAGCTGGACGGTGGCGAGGCCCACTCCGCCGGACGCGCCGTGCACCAGGAGGCGTTCGCCCGCGCGCAGACCCACCTGGCGCAGTGCGGAGTAGGCGGTGCCGGCGGCGACGGGCAGCACCGCGGCCTGCTCGGCGTCGAACCGGTCGGGCCAGGCGGTGAGTTCGTCGGCCTCCTGGGCGGCCGGGACGGCCTCGTGGAGCCGGTAGGTGCCGGGCCGGCCGTGCCGGACGACCCGGTCGCCGACCCGGAACCGCCGTACGCCGGCGCCGACTTCGACGACCACGCCGGCCGCCTCGACACCCAGGCAGGCGCCGGGCAGGTCCAGCGGGAGGTGGGCCCTCAGATCACCGCGCAGGATCTTCCAGTCGATCGGGTTGACGCCGATCGCGAGGTAGCGGACCACGACCTCGCCGGGGCCCGCGGAGGGCACCGGGAGGTCGGTGGCGTACAGCTCGTCCGGTGTGCCGTACCGGTCGAACAGGACGGCCGTGCTCATACGGCGGCGGCCTCCTGACGCCGGAACGCCCCGGCCGCCGTGTAGACGCCCAGGGAGACCAGATAGGCGGCGACGGTGAAGCCGGCGACACCCCAGAAGCCGTGGCCCTTGGCGAGCAGGACACCGCCGACCGCGCCGCCGATGGTCGTACCGACGTACATGGCGGCGTTGGCGAGGGAGGAGACGGTGCCGCGGGCGGTCTCGGTCTGCTGCTGGAGGATGCTCATGAACACCGGGAAGACGAACCCGGCGACCATCATCACCAGGGCCAGCAGGACGAGCGCGGTGGCGAGGTTCGGGGAGAGCGGCACCAGGCAGTACAGGGCGCCCATGACGAGGACGGCGAGGAGCAGCGACCGGTACAGGCCGAGGCGCGCGACGAACCGGCTGCCGAAGAGCGAGCCGATGACGTTGCCCGCGCCGACCGCCATCATCGCCGTGCCGACGGAGCCCACGCTCAGCCCGAAGTCCGCGGTGAACCAGGAGCCGTAGAACGAGATCGCCTCGAAGTTGCCGGTCTGGAAGACCAGGTAGCCGAGGAGGTACCAGCGCAGCCGGCCGGAGCCGAGGACGGTGGCGTAGGTGCGCAGGATGTGCCGGGGGCCCGCGCCCGCGGCGCCGGGGCGGCCGGGGACGGACGGGAAGTAGCGGGCCAGCAGCAGCCACAGCAGGACCGAGACACCGCCGATCGTCCAGAACGGCAGGTGCCAGGAGACGGCCGCGAGCCAGCTGCCGAGCGGGATTCCGGCGAACTGGGCGATGGACAGACCGGCGGTGGCGAAGCCCATGGTGCGCACGATCAGCTCGGGCCGGACCAGGACCGGGATGGAGGCCCAGATCTGCGGGGAGACGAACGCGGCGCTCACACCGGCCAGGAACCGGAAGAGGATCATCGTCCAGAAGCCCTGGGCGAAGCCGCACAGCGCCGTTGTCACGATGAATCCGACGAGCCCGCCGAGCAGTACCCGGCGGCGGTCCCGGCCGTCCGAGAGGGGCCCGGCGATCAGGGCGAACAGGGCGTAGCCGAGGGCGTAGGCGCTGACCATCCAGCCGGAGACGTCGCCGGAGACGTCGAAGGTGTGGGACAGGGTCGGCAGCAGCGGGGCGACGAGGAAGGTGTCCGTGCCGATCACGAACATGGTGGCGAAGGCCAGCAGGGACACGGTCCTCGGCGCGGGGCCGGTGGTCTCGGCGACGGGGGCCGAGGTGGAGGAGACACTGGTCATGTCATCATCACCGCCCAGGAGCGGTTGAGTTTCCCTTCGAGCATGTGAAGGGCCTGGACCGCGATGAACCCTTCGTCGGTGGTTTCGGACGGCCCGCCGGGTGTCCGGGAGAAGCCGCCGTCGGCGCTCTGCCGGACCGCGATCCACCGCACGCAGGCGTCGGTGTCGGCGGGGCCTGAATGGAGGGCGCCCAGCATGTAGAGCGCCCCGATGGCGTGGTAGGAGCCGACAAAGCTCTCCACCGAGCCGTCCCGGTAGCGGAAGCCGCCTGCCTCGGTCTGGAGGCCGTGCAGCCAGGCCGCGGTCCGCTCGGCGTGCGGCGGGCGCAGTCCGAGCGCGATCAGCGCGCCCACCACCCGGAAGGTGGCGAACGTGTCGGAGGGCGAGCCGGGCAGATTGCCGTAGCCCCCGTCGGGGTTCTGGCAGGCCAGGAGGAACGCCACGAGGTCGTCGGGGCATTCGGGCCGGGCGTCGAGCGCGACCAGGGTGAGGGTCGCGAGGTGGGAGTGCCAGGCGTCGGCGGGGAATCCGGGCGCGTTGCCGAATCCGCCCTCGGGGCGCTGGCAGTCCCTGAGGAACCGCACACAGGCGTCGCGGTCGAAGTCGGGGTGGTCGCCGCCGCCCAGGACGACGGCGGTGAGGACGGCGCAGTAGGTGGTGAACGTCTCGGAGGGCACGGAGGGTTGCTCGCCGAAGCCCCCGTCGGGGTTCTGGGTGGCGAAGACCCCGCGGAGGATGCCGGGCACGTCCGGGACCTCTTCGCCGAGGGCCAGCAGGTCGGAGACGACGTGCAGTACGGAGAAGGTCTGCGCGGTGCGGTCCGAGCGCAGGCCGAGGGGTGCGCGGTAGGGCGTGAGGCCGTAGCCGAGGCCGGAACGGGTGGACCTGAGCCAGCGCAGATAGGCCGCGAAGTCGACCAGTCCGTCGGTGACGGGCGCGCTGGTGACATGGCCGAGGTCGTTGTCGAAGGGGTCCGGTTCGGGTGGCTCGGTGAGCGCGGGCGCGGCCGGTGCGGTGGGCACCCGGTCGCCGAGGGCCCACAGGGCGAGCAGCTGGGTGTGGGCGTGCTTGCCGTGGAAGGGGACGTAGGTGGTGTTGCCGACGGCGAACGAGCCGGTGCTGCGCGGCGGGACCAGGACGTGCCGGGCCAGCGGGACGGTGGGGTCGACCGGGGTGGAGAACCAGCTGCCCTGCCCCTGGAAGACCCCGCCGGCCCGGACGTCGGTGTACCGCTCGACCTCGGCGGCGGCGTCCTCGGCCAGCGCCTTGAGGCGTACGGCGGTGTCGTCGTCGTGGGGGAGGCCGGAGTCGTCGCCGGTCGTGAGGGCGGCGGTGCGGCGGGCGGCCAGCGCCAGCAGGGCGTGGTCGGCGACGAGTTTGGCGGGGAAGGGCGAGTCGGGCCTGCCGTGCAGGGCGGCGACCGGGTCGACGCGGACGACGGAGTCGGCGCCGCTGCGGTCCCAGTAGCCTCGGGCGCCGGTGTGGCCGTGGTGGGCCTGGATGTGCAGCAGGGCCCGGCGGGCCCGGTCGGCGGCGGCGCTGTGGCCGCGCCGGTGCAGTGCGGTCCAGGCGAGGGCGGCCAGGGCGCTCGCCCGGGTGCGGTGGCCGTGGAGGGTGTCCGGTTCGCCGCGCGGGGTGAGGGCGGCCCAGACGCCGTCGCCGTGGGCGTACCGGTCCAGGTGGTGCGCGGCGGTGTCGAGGAACGGCGCGTCGGAGGTGGTGACGGCGTCGGCGGCGAGGACGAGGAGCGCGGTGTCCTCCAGGGGGCTCGCCCCGTCCAGGACGGTGCTCCAGGAGCGGTCGAGGCGGGCGGGCCAGTCGTGGCGCAGGACGGCCCCGGTGACCCGGTCCAGCCGCTCGCGGGCTTCGGCGGTGAGGGCGGCGTCGTAGAGCAGGACGCCCGCCCGGTGCAGGGCCCAGGCGGCGAGGGCCTGGGTGGCGGGGGTGCGGACGTCACCGACCGGGTGTGCGGCGCCGGTGACGTCCAGGAGTTCGCGGAAGCCCGGCTGCTCGGGGTCCGTGAACTCCCGCAGGGCGGCGAGGAGTCGGGCGGTGAGGTCCGAGTCGTCGGGGCCGGGCAGGACCAGCAGGGCGAGGGACGCGTCGCGCAGGGTGCGGTCGGGGGTGATCACGTCGGCGGCGTCACGGCCGAGGACTGCGGGGAGGCGGGCGTCGGCGTCCAGGAACTGTTCCAGGACGAAGGTGCGCAAGGAGGGAGGGGCGCTCAAGAGGGGACTCCTCGTCGTCGCACGGCATCTTCGTTGTTCGTGAAACATCGAATAAGCCGGGATCGTAGCAGGGCGGAAGCCGGGTGGCCAGGGAGCGTTCAGCCGGTACGGGGCAGCGGGCCGTCCCGCACCGCGTCCGGCAGCGGACGGACGCGGTCGGGGCTGAACCGCTCGTGGACGTAGAGCCGTACACCGTCGTCGCAGGTGATGACGTACTCCTTGTACGCGCAAGGACGCACGCGCCCGCCCTCCGGCCACTCGCCGGTGCCCGACGAGAGGATCTCCCGGTGCTGCCGGGTACGCCCCTGCCGCAGCCGCAGGCCCAGCGGGGCCGGATCCTCCGCGGAACCCGACCAGGCGGCCGGCGGCGCGGTGAAGACCACGGTGTTGCGGCTGACCGCCCGCCCCTCCGGGGTGCGCAGGACCGAACTGCGCCGTACCGCCGTACCGTCGGCGGGGAGGCCGAGCGCACGGACGGCCGCGGCGCTCAACTCCCGGACGGCAACGCGCTCCTGACGTTCGACGTGCACGGTGAGCGGGGTGTCCAGCAGGGCTTCGAGGAGCAGGGTGGTCGAGCCGTCCCCGGCGAGCAGCATCCGGGTGGCCGAGGCGATCAGGGAGACGTCGCCGTACGGGGGTTCGCTCACCGCAGGGCCCCCTCGACCGGCCGCGATCCGGAGCGGGCCGTGCGGGCCGCGTCGGCGAGCAGTGCGGCGGCGCGGGCGGTGCCCCGCCCCTCGGGGGCGATGGCGAGGTGCGCGGAGGACGGGACGCCGCTCCGGGCTCCGATGAACGGCCGTACCGCGTCGGCGAGTTGGTCGGCCGCGGGCGCGATCAGGGACGGGAAGCCGAGCCGGCCGAGCCGGTCGGAGGCCTCCACCTCGTGGTACTCCGCCAGGCTGCTGAGCACGAACACCGTGGGCACGCGCAGCGCGGCCACCTCGGTCACGGTGATCCAGCCGGGCGCCGACAGCAGGACGTCGGCCTCCTGGAGCAGCGGCATCCAGTCGGGCAGATAGGTGAGGACCACCACGTCATCCGGTGCCTCCACCCACTCCCGGCCCAGCAGCACGAGCTGGAGGTCGGGGTGGAGGCGCTTCAGACGCCGGTGGGCGAGGATGTACGACTCGATGACGCGCTGCTTGTTCTCCCAGAACATGCTGGTGCCGCCGACCGATCCGACCATCAGGGGGCCGGGGCCGAGGCCCAGGGAGGCGCGCACCGCACTGCCGTCGGACCGCTCGGGTATCTCGCGGATCATGGGGCCGGTGAAGACGGCCCGGCCGGTGGCCAGGGCGGCGGCGACCGAGGTGCCGGCGTCGAGCTCGGGGACGTACGGCTTGTCGGTGAGCACGATCTCGGCGGTGGAGACGATCCAGTCGAAGACCGTGTGCAGGGAGTTGCGGCCGCGCCGCAGGTCCTCGCGGTCGACGTGGAATCCGGCCGCCTCCAGGGTGGGGTCGTCGATCTGGAGCAGCGTGAAGTCGTACCGTTCGGTGACCAGGGCGTGCGGCACCCCGGCGATGGCGGCGGCCATGCTCGCGGAGATGTTGTAGTCGCTCACCACCAGGTCGGGCGCGAGGTCCTGGTAGTGGGACAGATAGCCGAGCACCCGCTCGCCGTTGACGAAGGCCGGGGCGACATAGCCCTTGATGTAGCTCTGCCAGTCCAGCTCACGGGTGAGGTTGGAGCTGGTGGCGTGGTCGACGAGACCGCCCGCGATGTCGACGGTCTTGACGCCGGCCGCCTCGAAGAGCGGCCCGAAGGTGGGTTGCAGGGAGCCGAGCAGGACGGTGAGCTCGGCGTCCGGTGACTGGCGGCGCAGCTCGCGCGCGAGGGCGAGGGAGCGCATGTTGTGGCCCGAGCCGGTCGGCGCGGGCGCGAAGACGATCCTCATGACGGGTTCCTCTCCAGGACTCCGGAGGTGGTGTGCCGGGCGGGGACGTTCCCGACGACGACGGCACCCGCGGTCACCTCGGCGCCGTCGCCGAGGGCACAGGGGCCGACGAGGGTGGCGTCCGCGCCGATGCGCACGCCCGCCCCGATGGAGACCGGCCCGCCCTGCCAGGGCAGGGAGCGCCGGGTGAGGTCGTGACCGCTGGAGACGACCAAGACGCCCGGGCCGAGTTCGGCACCGGCGCCGATGTCGATGCCGTCGGACGCCTCCAGGACGGCCAGGTCGCCGATCCGTACGCCGGGGCCGCAGCGCAGTCCGCCGCGCGGCGAGGGGCCGTCGGCCCGGCCCATGGTGATCACCCCGGCCCCCAGGCGGACTTCGGGCCCGCCGGAGAGGTCGGCGTCGAGGACTCCGCCGCCGTCCGAGGTCCAACCGGCGGGCAGCGGCCTGCGGTTGGAGTCGAGGCGGGCGCGGACCCGGCCGAGGATGGCACCGAACTCGGGCGGGCCGTCCTCGGTCACCTCGCGCCGGCGCAGCACCCGGGCCGGCCGCCCCACGACGACGGTGTCCGCCGGCACGTCCGCGGTGACGTGCGCGCCCGCGGCGACGACCGCGCCGGGGCCGATCCGGACGCCGGGCTCGACCACGGCCCGGGCACCGATCCAGGCGGCGGCCTCGACCAGCACGGGTGCGGCACCGGGCCGGCCGATGCGGGCCATGGAGGCGATCTGGGTGCCGGAGACGATCCGCGCACGGCCGATCCGGCAGCGGAATCCCACGAACACCCCGCCCTCGACCACACAGCCGTGCAGGGCCGTGCCGTGCCGGATCCAGGCACCGGGCCCGACGGCCGAACCGGCGCCCACCTCGGTGCCGGCCTCGACAAGGGCGGCGGGATCGACGGTTAAGGAATGCTCCATGGCAATGGAAACTAAGACCATTCAACTCCCCGACGCAAGCACTTAAAAAAAACTCACCGACACGGCCACGGGGAATCGGATCCGTAACAAATAATTCACATGTGACACCCCTTCATCGGAATCAAATACTCCGCTTAGCGGGCTGAAGTGCAGAGCTTTAGAAGCTCATTACCAACGAGTATGTTTCCGACGACCACCCCTCCGGCAGCCGACCGCGCGCCTTCATGATCACGCCGTTGCGCAGGCATGTTCGATGTTCTACGATGCTTCAACCAATCGGAGGTCTTTCTGCCATGCACGTTTTAGTGACAGGCGGCGCCGGATTTATCGGCAGTAATTACGTACGCCGCCTCCTGAACGGCCGGTCCGACGTCAAAGCCGATAAGGTCACCGTTCTCGACAAGCTCACCTACGCGGGAAACACCGCGAATCTCGACCCTGTTCTTGGAGATCCGGCACTGCGCTTTGTCCAGGGCGACATCGGCGACCCGGACCTGGTGCCGGAACTGCTCAGCGGGGTCGACGCGGTCGTCAACTTCGCCGCCGAGACCCATGTCGACCGCTCGATCCAGAACTCCGCCGAGTTCGTCACCACCAATGTCCTCGGCACCCAGAACCTTCTCCAGGCCGCCCTGCACACCGGCGTCGGCCGGTTCCTGCACGTCTCCACGGACGAGGTGTACGGCTCCATCGAGTCGGGTTCCTGGACCGAGGAGTGGCCGCTGGCCCCCAACTCCCCCTACGCCGCCGCCAAGGCGGGCGCCGACCTGCTGGTGCGCTCCTACGCGCGCACCCACGGCCTGAACGTCGGCATCACCCGGTGCAGCAACAACTACGGCCCCTACCAGTACCCCGAGAAGCTGGTCCCCCATTTCGTGACCACCCTCGCCCGCGGCGGCACCGTCCCGCTGTACGGCGACGGACTCAACGTCCGCGACTGGCTGCACGTCGACGACCACTGCCGCGGTATCGACCTGGTGCTCACCGAGGGCGCGCCCGGCGAGGTCTACAACATCGGCGGCGGCACCGAGTTGACGAACCATCAGCTCACCGGACTGATCCTGGAGGCCTGCGGCGCCGACTGGTCGTCGGTGCGCCGGGTTCCCGACCGCAAGGGCCACGACCGCCGCTACTCCCTCGACGACTCCAAGCTGCGTGCCCTCGGCTACCGGCCCCGGGTCGAGTTCGCCCGGGGGCTGGCGGCCACGATCGCCTGGTACCGGGAGAACCCGGCCTGGTGGGAGCCCCTGACGACGATGGCCGCCTGAGCCCGAGCGCACACCCACGCCCCCAAGGCCCGGAAGGACATCCCATGCGCGGCATCATCCTCGCCGGCGGTTCCGGAACCCGGCTGCGCCCGCTGACCAGCGTGCACTCCAAGCAGTTGCTGCCCGTCTACGACAAACCGATGATCTACTACCCGCTCTCCGTGCTGATGCACACCGGCATCCGCGAGATCCTCCTCATCTCCGGCCCCGAGCACCTCGACACCTACCGCTCGCTCCTCGGCGACGGCAGCCGCCTCGGCATCCAACTGCGCTACGCCGTACAGGAAGAACCCCGCGGCATCGCCGAAGCCCTCGTCCTCGGCGGCTCCTTCACCCGCGGGGAACCCGTCTGCCTCATCCTCGGCGACAACATCTTCTACGGCCACCGGCTGCCCGAACTGCTGCGCCGCGAGGCCGGACACCTCGACGGCTGCACCCTGTTCGGCTACCCGGTCAGCGACCCCGAGCGCTACGGCGTGGCCACGGTCGACGACACCGGCACCGTCGTCGGCCTCACCGAGAAACCGGCCCGCCCCGCCTCCAACCTGGCCGTCACCGGCCTCTACATGTACGACGGCACCGCCACCGAACGCGCCGCCGCCCTCGCCCCGTCCGACCGCGGCGAGCTGGAGATCACCGACCTCAACCTCGGCTATGTGCGGGAGGGCCGGGCCCGCCTGGTCAACCTGGGCCGCGGCTCCGCCTGGTTCGACACCGGCACGCACGACAGTCTGCTGGAGGCCGCGATGTTCGTGCAGGTGCTGGAGAAGCGCCAGGGCATCCGCATCTCCTGCCTGGAGGAGATCGCCTACCGCATGGGATACGTCGACAAGGAACGGCTCGCCCTGCTCGGCAAGGAGCTCTCGGCGTCCTCCGGCTACGGCCGGTACGTGATGGAACTGGCCGCGACCTGAGACATGGACTCCCCCGCGCACAACCCCACTTCCCCCCACCTGCGGACGACGGTGTCCGGCCAGGCGGCCCATCCCGGGCAGACCGCCCGAACCAGTCAGTCAGGAGAGGTCGTGGACACCCTTCTTCCCGGCACTTCGCCCTCCGCCGCGCCACCCGGCACCTGGCGCACCAGGCCGGCGGCCCAGCAACCCCCGTGGCCGGACCGGACCAGCCTCGACGACGTCACCGGCCGGCTCGCCGCGCTGCCTCCCCTGGTCCTGTGGGACGAGTGCGCGCGGCTGCGCGACCGCTTGGCCGACGTGGCCCGCGGCGAGGCGTTCCTCCTCCAGGGCGGCGACTGCGCCGAGACCCTGGCGGACGTCACCGCGGACGCCGTCCGGGCCAAGCTGAACACCCTGCTCCAGATGTCCGCGGTGCTGACCTACGCGGCCGCCCTGCCGGTCGTGAAGATGGGCCGGATCGCGGGCCAGTACGCCAAGCCGCGCTCCCGGCCCACCGAGACCCGCGACGGCGTCACCCTCCCCGTGTACCGCGGCGACGCCGTCAACGACTTCGCCTTCACCCCCGCGTCCCGCACCCCGAACCCCGAACGCCTGCTGCGGGTGTACCAGTCGTCCGCCAACACCCTCAACCTGGTCCGGGCGTTCATGGCGGGCGGCTACGCCGGCCTCGACCAGGTGCACGAGTGGAACAGGGACTTCGTCGCGGGCTCACCCCGGCGGTCCACCTACGAGCACCTCGCCGAACGCATCGACCACGCACTCGACTTCATGCGCGCCATCGGCGGCCGGCCCGAGGACTTCGACAGCGCCGAGTTCTTCGTCTCCCACGAAGGGCTCCTGCTCGACTACGAGTCCGCCCTGACCCGCGAGGACGAGCGCACCGGCCTCCCCTACGCCGCCTCCGGCCACCTGCTGTGGATCGGCGAGCGCACCCGCGACCTCGACGGCGCCCATGTCGAGTACTTCTCCGGCATCGCCAACCCGATCGCCGTGAAACTGGGCCCCACCACGACCGCCGACACCGCGCTGCGGCTGATCGACCGCCTCGATCCCGAACGCGTCCCCGGCCGGCTGACGTTCATCACCCGCATGGGCAGGGACCGGGTGCGCGAGGCACTGCCGCCGCTCGTGGAGAAGGTCACCGCCTCCGGTGCCCAGGTGGCCTGGATCTGCGATCCCATGCACGGCAACACCATCGAGGCCCCCTCCGGCCACAAGACCCGCCGCTTCGACGACGTCCTGGAGGAGGTCAGGGGCTTCTTCGAGGTCCACCACGAGCTCGGCACCCACCCCGGCGGCATCCATGTGGAGCTGACCGGCACCGATGTCACCGAGTGCGTCGGCGGTGGCCACGAGGTCGCCTTCACGGACCTCTCCTCCCGCTACGAGTCCACCTGCGATCCTCGCCTCAACCGCCGGCAGTCCCTCGATCTGGCCTTCCTGGCAGCCGAGTTCCTCACCAGGACCGTCCGCCAACGGGGTCGCGGATGAGCGCGTTGCGCTGGCTGACCGCGGGGGAGTCCCATGGTCCCGCACTGGTGGCGACGCTGGAGGGTCTTCCGGCGGGTGTGCCGGTCACCACGGAGATGGTGGCGGACCATCTGGCCCGGCGTCGGCTCGGCTATGGGCGCGGTGCGCGGATGAAGTTCGAGCGGGACGAGGTCACGTTCCTGGGGGGTGTCCGTCATGGGCTGACGCTCGGTTCGCCGGTGGCGGTGATGGTGGGCAACACCGAGTGGCCGAAGTGGGAGCAGGTGATGGCCGCCGATCCGGTGGATCCGGAGATTTTGGCGGGGCTGGCGCGTCATGCCCCGCTGACCCGGCCCCGTCCCGGGCACGCGGATCTGGCGGGGATGCAGAAGTACGGCTTCGACGAGGCGCGGCCGATCCTGGAGCGGGCCTCGGCGCGGGAGACCGCGGCGCGGGTGGCGCTGGGTGCGGTGGCGCGGTCGTATCTGAAGGAGACGGCCGGTATCGAGATCGTCTCGCATGTCGTGGAGTTGTGTGCGGTGAAGGCGCCGGCCGGGGTGTATCCGACGCCGGCCGATGTGGAGCGGCTGGACGCGGATCCGCTGCGCTGCCTGGACGCGGACGCGTCGAAGGCGATGGTGGCGGAGGTCGACCAGGCCCACAAGGACGGCGACACCCTCGGTGGTGTGGTCGAGATCCTGGCCTACGGCGTCCCGGTCGGCCTGGGCTCGCATGTGCACTGGGACCGCCGGCTGGACGCCCGTCTGGCGGGGGCACTGATGGGCATCCAGGCCATCAAGGGCGTGGAGGTCGGGGACGGGTTCGGGCTGGCCCGGGTGCCGGGTTCGAAGGCGCATGACGAGATCGTGGGCACGCCCGAGGGCATCCGCCGTGTCTCGGGCCGCTCGGGCGGCACGGAGGGCGGCCTGTCCACGGGTGAGCTGTTGCGGGTGCGGGCGGCGATGAAGCCGATCGCGACGGTGCCGCGGGCCCTGCGGACGGTCGACGTGAGCACGGGTGAGGCCACGCAGGCCCATCACCAGCGCTCGGACGTCTCGGCGGTCCCGGCGGCGGGGATCGTGGCGGAGGCGATGGTGGCCCTCGTCCTGGCGGACGCGGTGGCGGAGAAGTTCGGCGGTGACAGTGTGTCCGAGACGCGCCGTAACGTGCGTTCCTACCTCGATCATCTGGCCATCCGGTGAGTGGGCCGCTGGTCGTGCTTGTCGGTCCGATGGGGGTGGGCAAGTCGACGGTGGGGCAGTTGCTCGCCGGGCGGCTGGGGGTGGGGTACCGGGACACGGATGACGACATCGTGGCCGGGCAGGGCCGCACCGTCGCGGAGATCTTCGTGGACGAGGGTGAGACGGTCTTCCGGGCGATGGAGAAGGCCGCCGTGGCCGGGGCGCTGGGTGAGCATGCGGGGGTGCTGGCGCTGGGCGGCGGTGCGGTCCTGGACGCGCGGACGCGGGCGCTGCTGGCCGGGCGGCGGGTGGTCTACCTCTCGATGGACGTCGAGGAGGCCGTCCAGCGCACCGGGTTGAACCAGGCCCGTCCCCTCCTCGCCGTCAACCCGCGCAAACAGTGGCGCGAGCTGATGGAGGCCCGGCGCTCCCTGTACGAGGAGGTCGCCACGGCCGTCGTCCCGACCGACGGGCGCACACCCGAAGAGGTCACCCGAGCCGTCCTCGACGCCGTGGGTTTCACTCAGGGTTCGGCGGCAATCCGCAAGGTATGTCTCGATACAGCAGCGGCAATCGGGCCGGGGCGGTCATAGCGATCGTCGCCGACATCATGGCCCTCATCCTGGGCCTGTGGATACTGATGTACCTGCTGGACGCCAACCGGGCCAACGACCTGGTGCAGTTCGTCCACAACGCGGCCAACTGGCTGGCCGGCTGGTCACGTGATCTCTTCACCTTCGACAAGGCCTGGGCACGCGTGATCGCCGGCTACGGCCTCGCAGCGGTCGTCTACCTGTTCATCGGCCACGCCATCGCAGGCCGCATGCAACGCCACTGAGCGCTCCGCGCCCCTGGAGGGAGGGGCGCGGTCAGGTGCAGCAGTCTGGGGACAGGCCCCGGGGCAGGTGTTCGCCGGCGAAGACCGCGCAGGTCGCCTCGTGGCCGCCGAGGGCCGCGACCGCGAGGAGCAGGGAGCCGGCCGTCCACGTGGTCAGCTCCTGGGGCCAGATGGCCTCGTCCTCGAAGACGAAGCCCGTCCAGTAGAGACCGGTCTCGGAGTCCCGCAGGTGCTGGATCGCCTGGAGGATCGCCAGCGCCCGGTCGGACTCGCCCATCGCCCAGAGGGTGAGGGCGAGTTCGGCCGACTCGCCGCCGGTGACCCACGGGTTGGGGACGACGCACCGCACGCCGAGGTGCGGGACGACGAAGCGCTCCCAGCCCTCCTCGATACGGGACTTGGCCTCCGTACCCGTCAACGCGCCGCCCAGCACCGGGTAGTACCAGTCCATCGAGTAGCGGTCCTTGTCGAGGAACCGCTCGGGGTGCCGGCGGATCGCGTGCCGCAGCGCGCCGACCGCCAACTCCCAGTCCGGCTGCGGCTCTTCACGCTGCTCGGCGATGGCGAGCGCACAGCGCAGGGCGTGGTGGACGGAGGACGAGCCGGTGAGGAGCGCGTCGGCGGTGGAGGTGCCGTCGTCCTCGCCCTTCCAGCCGATCTGCCCACCGGGCTGCTGAAGCACCAGCACGTACTCGATCGCCCCTCGCACCACCGGCCACATGCGGTCGAGGAAGGTGTCGTCACCCGTGGACAGGTAGTGGTGCCAGACGCCCACGGCTATGTAGGCGACGAAGTTGGTCTCCCGCCCCCGGTCGGTGACCTGCGTGAAGTCCCCGTCCTGGTACGCCGCGTACCAGGACCCGTCCTCGTTCTGGTGCCGGGCGAGCCACTCGTAGGCCCGCTCGGCGGCCTCGTGCTCCCCCGCCGCGTCCAGCGCCATCGCGGCCTCGGTGTGGTCCCAGGGGTCCAGGTGGTGGCCCCGGAACCAGGGGATCGCGCCGTCCTCCCGCTGCTGGGCGAGGATGCCGGCGACGGTCGCGGCGGCCTGCCCGGCGGTGAGGACCCCGGGCAGGACGAGGTGTTCTGTCCGGGGAGTGGTCACTTGGCGTCCACCGCCGGAAGGTGCGGCTTGGTCGCGTACGCCACGAAGCTCTTGCCGATCAACGGGTTCAGCGCCTGCTCGGCGACCCGGGTGGCCAGCGGTTTCTTCATGATGTCCCAGACCAGCAGCTTGTGGTACGCCTTCACCGGCAGCGCCTTGTCGTTGTCGACGCCGAACGCGCACTTCAGCCACCAGTAGGGGCTGTGCAGCGCGTGGGCGTGGTGCGTGCCGTACGGCTTGAGGCCGGCTTCCTCGATCCTGGCGATCAGCTCGTCCGCCTTGTAGATGCGGATGTGGCCGCCCTCGACCTCGTGGTAGGCGTCGGACAGGGCCCAGCAGACCTTCTCGGGGCCGTAGCGCGGGACGGTGATGGCGATCCGGCCGCCGGGCTTCAACACCCGTACCATCTCGGCGAGTACGCCCTTGTCGTCCGGGATGTGCTCCATCACCTCGGAGATGATGACGACGTCGAAGGACTCGTCGGGGAAGGGCAGCGCGAGGGCGTCGCCCTCCATGGCGGTGGCGGTGGCTCCCTCCGGCGCCTCGCCGGCCTCCTCCATCGCCGCGAACCACTTCGCGACCTCGCGGATCTCCTCGCCGTTCTGGTCGAGCGCCACGACCTGGGCACCGCGCCGGTAGCACTCGAACGCGTGCCGGCCGGCTCCGCATCCGAGGTCCAGTACGCGGTCGCCCGGGGCGAGCGGGAACCGGGAGAAGTCGACGGTCAGCACGTGGCCCTGCTTTCGGAATAGACGCCGTTGTCACTGGACGGGGTGGCGGTCCCGACACCCTGTGGAGCCGCGGAACGGCCGGGGGGCTCGGCGGCGACGGGGACGACGGGTGCGGCGGAAGTGGCGCCCCCGCGCGAGCTCTTCGGGGCGTGGCGGCCGGCGATGGCCTCGCGGTACCGGGCCACCGTGCCCTCGGCGGCCCGCGCCCAGGTGAAGTGCCGTAGCACCCGCTCACGGCCGGCCCGGCCGAGCCGCGCTCTCAGCTCCGGGTCCCCCAGCAGCCTGCTCAGCCCCGCCGCCAGCGCCCCCGGGTCCCCCGGCGGCACCGCGAGACAGGTCTCCCCGTCGGCTCCGGCCACCTCGGGAATCGCCCCGCCGGTCGTGGCGAGCAGCGGAGTCGCCGTGGCCATGGCCTCCGCGGCCGGCAGGGAGAAGCCCTCGTAGAGCGACGGCACGCACGCGACCTCCGCCGAGCGGACCAGGTCGACCAGTTCGGCGTCCGAGATGCCCTTGACGAACTCGACGGCGCCTTCGAGGCCGTAGCGCTCCATGGTCTGGGCGACCGGCCCCTCCGCGGGCCGCTTGCCGACGACGACGAGGTGGGCGTCGGGGTGCTCGGTGCGCACCTTCGCGAGCGCCTCGACCAGGAACACCAGGCCCTTGAGCGGGACGTCCGCACTGGACGTCGTGACGATCCTGCCCGGGACCAAGGGGACCGACGGATCCGGCGAGAATAGATCGGTGTCCGCGCCGATGTGGACGACGTGGATACGGTCGTCCCGCACCCCCAGCTGGTCGACGATCTCGGCGCGGGAGGTGCCGGAGACGGTCAGGACGGAGGGCAGCCGGCGCGCGACCCGCCGCTGCATGCGGGTGAAGGCGTACCAGCGCCGCTTGGACATCCGCTGCTGCCAGTTGTCGGCGGCGTCCAGCTCCAACTGCCGGTCCACGGTGATGGGATGGTGGATGGTGGTGACCAGGGGCGCGCCCACATCCCCCAACAGGCCGTACCCGAGTGTCTGGTTGTCGTGCACGACGTCGAACTCGCCGCGCCGGGACCGGAGATGGCGGCGGGCGCGGAGGGAGAAGGTGAGGGGCTCCGGGAAGCCGCCGGTCCACATGGTCGCGACTTCCAGCGCGTCGATCCAGTCGCGGTACTCGTCGCGCCCGGGCGTGCGGAAAGGGTCGGGCGAGCGGTAGAGGTCGAGGCTGGGCAGCTCGGTCAGGCTCAGCCGGGCCGCGTACTGCGCGCCTTCGTCGAGGACGGGATACGGCTGGCTGCCGATGACCTCGACGCGATGGCCGAGGCGGGCCAGCTCGCGGGAGAGATGGCGGACGTAGACACCCTGGCCGCCGCAGAACGGGTTCCCTTTATAGGTGAGGAGCGCGATGTGGAGCGGTCGCTCGCCGTCGGCGGCGAGGTCCTCCTGGAGACCCGCCTGACTGGCCTCAGCGGTCACTCTGGGCCCCCTTCTGCATACATTGTCCCGCGAGATTACGCCGGGACGCTAATCTAGAACAAGTTACAGACTTGATCGTCCAGGAGGCTCTGAATCTACCGGCTGGTAGGGACACGGTGAGCAGTGGATCAGGTGATTCGCGCCACGGCCGACGCCCCTGCCATGCTCGGTCGATCACCAGGGCCCGCCCTGGCCCTCACCGACTGTCACGGAACGGGACCCATGCCTGCGGAAGCCAAGCTCGACGCCACCGCTCGGACGTCCTCACCGCCCCTCACGGAGCGGCAGGAGGCGCGCCGCCGCCGCATCCTGCACGCGAGCGCGCAGCTGGCCAGCCGGGGCGGTTTCGACGCGGTGCAGATGCGGGAGGTCGCCGAGTCCTCGCAGGTGGCGCTGGGCACGCTCTACCGCTACTTCCCGTCCAAGGTGCATCTGCTGGTCGCCACCATGCAGGACCAGTTGGAGCACATGCACGGCACGCTCCGCAAGAAGCCCCCACAGGGCGAGACGGCGGCGGAGCGGGTCGCGGAGACCCTGATGCGGGCCTTCCGCGCCCTGCAGCGCGAGCCGCACCTGGCCGACGCGATGGTCCGCGCCCTCACCTTCGCCGACCGCAGTGTCTCGCCCGAGGTCGACCAGGTCTCGCGCCAGACGACGGTGATCATCCTGGACGCGATGGGCCTGGCCGACCCGACGCCCGACCAGCTCTCCGCGGTCCGCGTCATCGAACACACCTGGCACTCGGCCCTCATCACCTGGCTCTCGGGCCGCGCCTCCATCGCCCAGGTGAAGATCGACATCGAAACGGTGTGCCGCCTGATCGACCTGACGGACCCGAAGACGCCGTAGCCGGGAAGCCGGTTGCTCCCCTTGCTCCTCCGGTCGCTCCCGTCGCTCCGGTCGCTCCGGTCACTCCTCCGGCGGGAACACCGGCTCGCCGCTTCCCAGCAGGGTGATCATGATTGCCTCGACCGGGCAGTTCTCCGCCGCGTCGAGGACCTTCTCGTTGGCGTCCGTCTCGGGCTCGACGGGGTGGGACTGCATGGCGGAGTCGAGGCGGAAGGCGCCGGTGGCGCGGTGGACGCACTGGGCCGAGCCGATGCAGACGGAGCGGTCGACCTCGACGTGCCAGCGGTCACCCATGGCCGCTCAGCCCTCCCAGCCGGCCGGGAGATGGATCATCTTGTGTTCGAGGTACTCGCCGTACCCCTCGGGCCCGAACTCCCGCCCCAGGCCTGAGTTCTTGTAGCCGCCGAACGGTCCCAGCATGTCGAGGCTGAAGGTGTTGACGTTGTACGTCCCCGTACGGACCCGCTTCGCGAACTCGACGCCGTGCGCCACGTCCGCCGTCCACACACTCCCGCTCAGCCCGTAGTCGGAGTCGTTCGCGATCTTCAGCGCCTCGGACTCGTCGCCGTAGGGAAGCAGGCAGATGACCGGTCCGAAGATCTCCTCCCGCGCGATCCGCATGGAGTTGTCGACGTCGCCGAAGAGGGTCGGCTCGACGTACCAGCCCTTGTCCAGGCCCGGTGGACGCCCGCCTCCCGTCAGGATCTTCGCGCCCTCCTCCTGACCGATGCGGATGTAGTCGAGGTTGCGTCGCTGCTGGCGCCGCGCGACCAGGGGGCCGACCTGGGTCGCCGGGTCCAGCGGGTCGCCGACGACCAGCGCGCCCGCCGCGGCCGCGAAGGCCTCGGCGAACTCGTCGTAGCGGGCGCGTGGCAGCAGGATGCGGGTCTGGGCCACACAGGCCTGCCCGTTGTTCATCCAGGCGGCGGGGACGATCCCGGCGACCGAGGTGGCGACATCGGCGTCCGGCAGTACGACGGCGGCCGACTTCCCGCCCAACTCCAGCGTGACGCGCGTGAGATTGCGCGACGCCACCTCCATGACCCTCTTGCCCGCGGCGACGGAGCCCGTGAAGGCGACCTTGTCGACACCGGGATGCCCGACCAGGTACTCACTCACCTCCCGGTCGGCCGGCAGGATCGACAGCACCCCTTCCGGCAGGCCCGCCTCGCGGGTGATGTCGGCCAGGATGTAGGCGTCCAGCGGCGACTCGGGGGACGGCTTCAGGATCACCGTGCAGCCGGTGAGCAGCGCGGGGGCCAGTTTCGCGGCGGCGACGAACTGCGGCACGTTCCACGGCACCACGGCCGCGACGACCCCGACGGGCTCCCGCCGCACGAGGATCTTCCCGAGCACGCCGTCGCGTGTCTCCTCGTAGGTGAAGTTCCGTGCGACCGTGATCGCCGCGTCCCACACCATCATCGCGCCGAGCGCCTGCGCCAGGACGCTCCAGGAGTACGGCGATCCGTTCTCGGACGAGATCACGCGGGCGATCTCCTCGTGCCGTACGGCGATCGCGTCCTTGATCCGGGAGACCACCTCGATCCGCTCGTCGAGGGACATCCTCGGCCAGGGGCCCTCGTCGAACGCCCGCCGCGCGACCCCCACCGCCCGGTCGACGTCGTCCCGCGAGGCATGCGGCACCCGCCCGATGACCTCCTCGGTGTGCGGCGAGATCACCTCGATGACGTCTGCGCCCAGGGGGTCCACCAGTTCCCCGCCGATGAACAACTGTCCGTGTTCCACGAGCTCGGCCATCACCACTGCCTCGTTTCTGACGGTGTTTCAGAAACTGATACCAGCTCCAGCCGAACTAGACCAGAGCGTTCCTTACTCGTAGCGGTACTTCAGGGAGTCCGCCTCTGCCTGTTCGATGTCGGCGATCGTCAGGTCCGGCATGCGCAGCTGGGCCAGTGTCACCTCGGCCGAGGTGGGCTGGGCGTCCGCCTGCAGCCACTGGTCCGGCTGCCAGGCACCGCTTCTCAGCAGCGACTTGGGGCAGTGCGGGTAGACCTCCTCGATGCCCACCACCAGCGCGCTGGCCGGCGGCTTGCCCACGGCGGTCAGCTGGGACAGCAGCTCCGGGCTGGTGGAGACGCAGGCCCGGCCGTTCACCCGGAGGGTGGTGGTGCGCCCGGGTATGACGAACAGCAGCCCGGCCCGACCGGTGGCGATCACGTTCTGGAGACTGTCCAGCCGCTTGTTGCCGGTCGCGTCCGGTATCGCCACCGTCCGCGCGTCCAGGACGGAGACGAACCCGGCGGGGCCACCGCGCGGGGAGACGTCGCAGTTGCCCTCGGCATCCACGCTGGCGACCAGGACCAGTGAGGCGCAGCCGATCAACCGGCGCGTCTGCTCGGTGAGTTCGTTCATCTGCTTGCGCACGGCCGCCGCACCGGGAAGGGCGTAGACCCGGCGCAGCGCGTCCTGGTCGGTCACGGCGTCGAGGCGGAGCAGGTCGAAGGCACTGCCGGCAAGGGAAGGCGTCATGTCCCCGACCTTAATGGGCCACTACCCCGCCGAATCCCTGTAAGCGATGTGAAACGGGTTCTAGTTATAGTGGGCCATGGCCTTGGAGCGGAGGACAGATGACGAAGGTGTTCGATCATGGCGGGGGCGTACGGTCCTTGCGGGTCCCCATTCCTGACAATCCCCTCGGCCACACGCTGGTGTATGTCGTCGACACCGACCGTGGGCCCGTCCTGGTCGACACGGGATGGGACGACCCCGGTTCCTGGACCGAGCTGACCGAGGGGCTGGCCGCCTGCGGGATCTCCGTCGCCGAGGTGCACGGTGTCGTCATCACCCACCATCACCCCGATCACCACGGCCTGTCGGGCAGGGTCCGCGAGGCCTCCGGGGCATGGATCGCGATGCATGCCGCCGACACGGCGATCGTGCGGCGGACCCGGGAGACCAGGCCCGGGCGCTGGTTCGCGTACATGACCGCCAAACTCACCGCCGCAGGGGCTCCGGAGGAGCATGTGGCGCCCCTGCGCGACGCCGCTCCCCGCACCACCCTGCCGGGCTTCTCCCCCGCCCTGCCCGACCGTGAGATCGTCCCCGGTGAACTCCTCGACCTCCCGGGGCGGCGGCTGCGCGCGATCTGGACGCCGGGACACACGCCCGGGCATGTGTGTCTGCACCTGGAGGAGGCGCACCCGGGCCAACTGCCGGGCCATGGACGCCTGTTCAGCGGCGATCATCTGCTCCCCGAGATCACTCCGCACATCGGGCTGTACGAGGACCCCGACGACGCCACCGTCACCGACCCCCTCGGCGACTACCTCGACTCCCTCGAACGCGTCGGCCGCCTCACCCCCGCCGAGGTCCTCCCCGCCCACCAGTACGCGTTCACCGACGCGGCCGAGCGCGTCCGGGAGTTGCTCACGCATCACGAGGAACGGCTCACGGGACTGCGGGAGTTGCTGGTCGAGCCCCTGACCCCCTGGCAACTCGCCGAACGCATGGAGTGGAACCGGCCCTGGGACCAGATCCCCTACGGATCGAGGAACATCGCCGTGTCGGAGGCGGAGGCGCATCTGCGGCGACTGGTGAAACTGGGCCGGGCGGAAGCGGTGACGGGGAGCGATCCGGTGACGTACGTGGCCGTGTAATGCGTTGATCCGCTCGATCCAGCGGTGGTACGAATCCCCATGGACCCCATACAGACCGATTCCCCGCAGACCGATTCCCCGCAGCTCGGCCCTCTGCAGACCGATTCCCCGCAGCTCGACCCCCTGCAACAGCTCCTCGCCGAGCGGGCCTGCGAGCGGCTCATCCTCGACTTCGTCCGTCGGCTGGACCTCGGAGAGCCCGGCTCCGTCGCCGGGTTGTTCACCGAGGACGGGCGGTGGGAGTGGCCGGCGGGCGAGCGGCTGATCGCGGGGCGCGCCGCGCTGCGGCGGTACTTCGGCTCCCGGCCCGCCGACCGCCTCTCGCGCCGCGTCATGACGAACGTCCTGGTCAGCGTCGCCTCCGCGGAGTCCGCCACGGCCACCTCGTACTTCACGACGTACCGCGTCGACGGATGGACCGGCGGCATCGTCCCGGCCGCCGCCCCCGTCCAGGTCGGACACTACGAGGACGCGTTCCGCCGTACCAACGACGGGAGTTGGCTGCTCTCGCGCCGTGTGCTGCACCTGCCGTTCGGCGGCCCCACCCCTCAGGCGCCGGGCGCGCCGGGGACGCCGGGGGCGTCCGGGTTGAGCGCGTAGTCGAGGCCTTCGTCGTACGACATCGCCGCGCCGTCCGCGTAGGCCTGCTCGTAGGTCTCGTCGCCGAGGCGGTCGCGGAGGGTGCGTTCGCGGGCGCGGCGGGCGGCGATCTGCTGCGGGGAGTTCATCTGGGAGCGGCCGAGGAGCTCCCAGATCCGCTCGCTGACGCCCTGCACCCGGGCGGCGAACCGGCCGTCCCCGGCGGTGGTCTCGGCCTCGGCGAGGACGTCGAGGGTGAAGGCGAGGCCGAGCGTGTTGTGCAGCAGCCGGTGCCCGGTGAGCGCGGCCCGGCAGTTGCGCCGGGCCGCCTCGAAGTCGCCCTGTGCCGCGTCCAGTTGGGCGATCATCGCGTCGGCGAAGGCTCTCGCCCAGCGTTCACCGCAGCGCTCGCTGCCGGCCAGGGTCGCCCGGGCCGCCGCGCGCGCCTTCTCGTGGTCGCCGGCGTAGAGATGGCTGTAGGCCACTCCGAGGCTGTTCATGACGAGGGCTGCTCCCCGCCAGTCCATCCCCACGGACGGCGGCGGATCCGCCGCCAGGACGTCGACCGCCTCGGGCAACCGGCCGACCAGGGCCAGATACCCGCCCGTGAGGTACGCGGACGCCCGGATCATGCCGGGGTCGCCGAACTCCCGCGCGGCCTCGGCGCACTGCACGCCCCAGCCCCGCATCACATCGAGGTCGCCCTGGTTCATCGCCACCGCTCCCCGCGCCCACAGCGCGAGCACCAGCTCAGGACCCGGCTCGTGCGCCACCGCCAGCACCCGGTCGAGGCACCATTGGGCGTCCCGTGGCATACCGCAGTTGCGCCACAGGAAGCCGACGCTCCCGGCCATCTCCAGCGCCACCCGCCCGCCGGGCTCCTCCAGCGCGCACTCCACCGCGGCCCGCAGATTCGCCTGCTCCGCGAAGACACGCTCGCACCACGCCACTTGACGGCTGCTGTTCCAGTCGGAGCACGCCTCCCGCGCGAACCGCCGGTAGTGCTCGCGGTGCCTTCGGCGTACGTCCTCCTCCTCGCCGAGCCCGCGCAGCCACTCCGCGCCGTACTCCCGGACCGTGTCCAACAGCCGGAAGCGGTCGGGGTCGGCGGGGTGCCGTAGCACGATCGACTGTTCGTGCAGGCGCAGCAGTACGTCCGCGACCCGTTCGGCGGGCAGGGGGCCGCCGGCGCAGACCCAGGTGGCGGCGCCTCTGGTGAACGTACCGGCGAAGACCGAGAGCCGGGCCCACAGCAGCCGTTCCAGCGGGGCGCACAGTTCGTGGCTCCAGCCGATGGTGGTGCGCAGGGTCCAGTGGCGGGGCGGGCCCTCGCCGCCCCGCTCGGTGGCGAGGACGTCGAAGCGGGAGCGCAGACGGTCGGTGAGGAGGTCGTGCAGCTTGTCGAGGGAGTACGACGCCAGGCGGGCGGCGGCGAGTTCGATGGCGAGGGGGATGCCGTCCAGGGCCCGGCAGATGGCGGCGACCTGGTGCCGGGAGCCGTCGTCGAGGACGAAGGAGCCGGAGCTGAAGGCGGAGTCGGCGGTGGCGGCTCGGCGGACGAACAGGGCTTCGGCGTCGGAGAGTTCCCCGCCCGATGGCGTTCCTTCCGCCGCCACCGGCAGCGGGTCCACGGCGAGTACCCGCTCGCCCACCAGTCCCAGCCGCTCCCGGCTGGTGGCGAGGATCCGCAGCCCCGGTGCCGCGGAGAGCAGGTCGGCGGCGAGGGCCGCGCAGTCGGCCAGCAGGTGTTCGCAGGAGTCGAGGACGAGCAGCAGCCGCTTGTCCTGGGCCCAGACGGACAGCGCCTCGATCGCCGAGCCGGTCGACTGGTCGGCGAGCCGCACCGCCTCCATCACGGCGAGCGGGAGCTGACCCTGGGCGCGCAGCCAGGACAGTTCCACCACCCACACACCGTCCGGATACGCCTGGCGGGCCTGTTCGGCCGCCCGGAGCGCGATCCGTGTCTTGCCCACGCCGCCGACCCCCAGAAGGGTCAGCAGCCGACCGCCGTCTTCGGTCAACTCCTGTGCCAGCCAGGAGAGTTCGTGGTCACGGCCGATGAGGTCACGGGGGTCGGGCGGCAGGTTTCCCGGCCCGCGGACGTCCGTCTTGCGAGGCACGGCGACCAGTCTGGCCGTACCGGATCGCGCACATATGCCAGAGCGCCAAGCACGACAGAAAGATCGCGGGAATTGGGCAGTTCGCGGCACATTTCGACGAGATGCGCTCAACTCCATGTCGGCGCGCGACGGAAGGGAGATATTCGGACATCGTCGGGCGGGGGCAGCGACGGCGAGGGCAGCTACGAGGGAGCGGGAACAGCACGAATGAACGCCATCCGCACGGCGCCGATGACCCTGATCCTGCTGGGGCCGTTCCTGGCCTGTGTCTGGCTGGGCGTGCGGCGCACACTGCTGGTCGGCTGCGCCGCGGCCGCCCTCGGTCTGGCTCTGGGGCTCGGCCAAGGCGCCCTGTCGTCGGGGGAGTTCGCGGCCGGGTACGGCGGGCTTCTGGCGGGCTGCGCGCTCGCGCCGTACGCCGCCGCCCGCCGCACCGCCCTGCTCCGGGCCTGCACCGAGGCCCGTGAGGCGGCCCGCGGCACCCAGCAGCTGATCCTGCGCCCCCTCTCCCGCGAGCTGGCCGGCACCCACGTCTGCACCCGCTACCACTGCGCCGCCCCGAGGTCGGCGATCGGCGGCGACCTGTACGACACCGCGGTGACGCCGTACGGCCTGCGGGTGCTGGTCGGCGATGTGCGCGGGCACGGCGTGGAGGCCCTGCGGCTGACCGCCGCCACCATCGCCGCCTTCCGTGAACTCGCCTACACCGCACCGGACTTGCCCGCGCTCGTCACCGACCTGGACAAGCGGCTGACCCCGGAGCTGGAGGCGGAGGACTTCGTCACCGCCGTACTGGCCGAGTTCGCGCCCGGCGAGGTGCGCCTGGTCAACTGCGGCCATCCGGCGCCGCTCAGAGCGGGCCGGCGGGTGGAGCTCCTCGAACCCTTCGTGCCGGTCACGCCCCTGGGCCTGGCCCCGGACCCCCGCCAGTACCGGGTCCGTCTCGCCCCCGGCGACCGGCTCCTCCTCTACACCGACGGTCTCACCGAGGCCCGCTCCCCCGAGGGCGTCCCCTTCCCCCTCCTCCCCGAGGCCACGCTCGCGCTGCGCGAGCCGCTCCCCGACGACGCGCTCGACTCCCTCTACGGCCGTCTCCTCGCCCACACCCGCGCCCGCCCCGTCGACGATCTGGCCCTGGTGCTGTGCCAGCCGTCCGACACAGCGGTCCCGGTGCCGGCCACCGTCTCTCACAGCCACCCCTCAGGGTGCGACTGACCTGCGGGTGGAGCGGCCCGGTCGTCATCACACCCGTACAGGGAGGCCGGTGCGAGACCTGGGCCGGGCCCCGTCGTCACGGTCTCACGGTCGTGCTGACGCCGACTCTCGGCCCGGCCGTGCTCAAGGTGCTACGCAGAGCCACACGCCGGGCCGCGTTCGAGAGCGCGGTCACATTCGAACCTCGTTGAGCGGTGAACCGTCCCACATGACCCACATCACTCACTATCCTACCTAGTAGTGCATATCGGACGCCATGTCCACGCCATAACGCACTCTGACCTGCGCTTTGAGAGTCAGGTCACATTCACCCCGATCACCCCAAATGCGACCACAACTAGTAAAAGGGGTCATTGCGGACGTGCCCTGAGCCTGTTTCTCTGGACGACGTCGCACGGCGCCGACCGGCCCCACGGGCCTCGGCGCCGCCGTATGTCCCCGGTCCTCCGGAGACGTACACGCGACAGACCTGTTCCCGAAGAAAAGGCTCCTCGTGACCATCTCCCGCATCGTCCGCCGCATCTCGTCCCCGAAGAAGGCCCTCGCCAGCGCCGCCGTGGCCGCCGCCACCGCCGGTATGGTGCTGACCGCGGCCCCCGCTCACGCCGCGACCGCCGACTCGGTCACCGCGGCCAAGGCGATCGCCCACCGGATGATCCCGAGCGCGGCCCAGTACAGCGCCTTCAACAACATCGTCGAGCACGAGAGCGGCTGGAACGTCACCGCCACCAACTCGTCCTCCGGCGCCTACGGCCTGGTCCAGGCCCTGCCGGGCTCGAAGATGGCCTCCGCCGGCTCGGACTGGAAGACCAGCGCCAAGACCCAGATCGAGTGGGGCCTGAACTACATGAACGCCCGCTACGGCAGCCCGGCCGGCGCCTGGGCCTTCTGGCAGGCCAACGGCTGGTACTGACCCCGGCCTGCCGTCACGGAACCCAGGAGCCCCATCAGGATGTACCTGATGGGGCTCCTGTCTGCTGTTGAAACCTCAGAGTCTGCTGGGCCCGCGAACGATCGAGGGTAACTCTGCACCTGCCGGTCCCCCAGGGCTTCGGCGTAGTCGGCGGGTGTCCGTTTCGTGATCACTTGAGATGACGAGAGGGAGAGCGGGTGGTTCCTGCTCATGTCCGTTGCGCCCCGGAGCCCTTGCCTCTCCCCCCGCACCGTCGGGTGGAGCGAGCCGACTGCGCTGGGAGATGATCCCGTGCGTGGCTGAAGAGGCAGGTACAGATGCGGACGACGCTTGTGCATGGGCTGAGCGACTGGGTTGGGCGTTCGGGCTTATATCGGAGGATCCGGCTGCGAGAGGTGCAGCGCTCGTCCATCTGGCGGAGGCCCAGAGAAAGGTCTTGGATGCGCTCGCCCGGTCCAACGAGATGTGGCTGCTGACGCGGCCCCTGGGAGCCGACAAGCGGTACCGGGAGCCGGCCTGTGTGAATGTGCTGCTTTTCCTGGAGTGGGAGGCAAGGGACCCGCTGGAGTGGACGCAGCATGCGAAGGCGTGGGGTACGAAGCAGAGCCTGATCCGCAAGGTGGCCCGTGCTCGCCAGGAGGAGGCGATCAAGGCGAAGCTCACCGACCTGGTCGAGATCGTTGTCCACCGGGCGTATCGCTGCAAGGATCGCGAATACGTGCGGGTTGCCCGGGCTGTCGACAGCGCTGATCTACGGGGCAGGCTCGATCGGGCAGCCGATTCGGACAGTCCGTGGGCCCGGTGCCATGCCGGTGCTCTGGCTCCTTGACCGCCCTGACCTGCCGAACACCCCTCGTGTCTGCGTGTCAAGCGGCTTTGTCGTGCGGGGTGAGGCTGATGGTCAGGTCGGCGCCGAGAGCCTGAGCCAGGCGGCGCAGGAGGGGAAGCGTGGGCATGGTCCCGCCGCCTTCGAAGCGGGAGATCTGCGGCTGCTTCATCCCGCACCGCTCGGCCAGCTCGGCCTGGGACAGCCCGAGCTCGATGCGCCGGTCGTGGACGAGTTGCCCGAGCTCACAGGCGAGCGCGGAAGGCGGGTCCTGCATGGTTCCTCCCCGCCTCAGGCCGCTGGGGCGACGATGGTGACGGTGGGCTCGTCTCCCCCGGCGAGGTGCACGTCCACCGTGAGGTCCAGTGCGCGGGCCAGGCGCATGATGACCGCGATGGGCGGCAGCTCGGTGGCCGTCTCGATGCCTTCGATGTCATCGACGTCGACGTGCATGCGCTCGGCGAGGTCGGCCTCGCTCAGGCCCAGCTGCTTACGCCGGTCGTAGACGGCCCTGCCCAACGTCATGGCGAGGCCGGCCTCTTCGTAGACCCGGTCGTACTCGGGGTCAGCGTCCAGGTGTTCGCCCAGCAGCCGGCGGTGGCGACGGGTCCTCCATTCGCTGTGGTTCATCGGTTCTCCTTGAGGTTGCGGCTGTAGAGGTCGTGCTCGGCGGCGGCTTCATGCTCTGCCTCGCACAATCGCTGTGCGGCGTGGGCGCGGTCCACTTCGGCCTGCTCGCGCATCTTGGTCTTGCGGAACACGGTGAGCAGCACGACACGTCGGCCGGGCACCAGCCAGTAAGTGATCCGCTGATGGGCATCGCCCAGGCGGAAGCGCAGCTCGCGGAGCTTGCCGCCCAGGTGGCGGGAGTGCGGTTCGTCGAGCGTGGTGGGCTGCTCGGCGAGCAGGTCGGCGACACGTTCGGCCTGCTTGTAGTGATGGGCGGGAAGGTACTCCAGCCACAGTCGCACCTCCGGCTCGATCTCGATCGAGTACCGCCCGCTGTCCATAGCGCCGATGATATATGGCACGGGGTGCGAAAGCGCGATTTCGAACGTCAGGTCGTGTGCCGTCGCCGCGATCGCAGCCGCTCCAGCGTCGCACACCCCCGTACTCCCCCCTTCGTCCTGCCGCCACGGCGCCGCCCGCAACCAGCGGCAACCTGCCGAGGCGGCGCAGGGTCGGCTTCTTTCGGCAGGATCGGGCCCAGCGGGGGAGGCAGCGTACAGCCGGGCTGGTGCGTCGCCCAGTTTGGCGGCGCGGGGCAGGGGCGGGAGGGGGCGGCCCCAGACGGGTGGCCGGGAGCTTCGCCCCCCGCCGGAGGCGAGGCAGGCCACCGCCCTCAGTAGCCACCTTTCCACTCACGTCCAGAAATTCCTTTAACCTGCTGCCTCACTATCGCCGCGCACCAACCGCAGGCAGCACCCGAATTCATTCCGCCACGGAATAGAGCCTGATTTCACCCTGCGCTGTCCCCACCGCGATGAGAGTGGTTCCATCCGGCTGGTCAAGCGCAGCAACCGATACGCCGGACAGCGACAGGTCTATCGCCTCACCGGTCCAGGCGTGCCAGGCCAGAATTACGCCGCTTGAACCCGCGGCCAAAAGTAGTGGTATGCCCCCCGGACACGCGGTGGTCAAGAATCGTACGTCAGACCCGGCCGTCAGGGGATCCCCTACCCGCTCACCCGTCACTGCGTCCCAACGGGAGACCTCGCCCTCGACATCACTCGATGCGAACAGGCTTCCCCCATCGGCCGTAGGCAGACGACAAATAGATGTCACCAGTGAAGCGTGCCCTTCGACCGGAACGCCGATAGGGGCACCGGTGATCGCATCCCAACGTCTCAGGTAACCCGCATCGTCTCCGGACATGATGACGGCATCCGTCGCTGAGAGGCCCACGAGCCCCACAGCCCGTACGGAAGTCTCGTGACCACGCAGCGGCGCACCCAACTGTTCGCCACTTGCAACGTCCCACCGGAAAACGGCGTGATTATGCCCTGCACCCAGAAGTACCGTACGACCATCAGGAAAGGTGGCGACTTCCATCCCCCAGATGGTCCAATCCGACGAATCCACGCTGTCCAGAGGTTCTCCGGTGTGGGCGTTCCAGCGTTCGACGCCGTCTTCCGTCGACACGGCCAGGATGCTTCGCCCATCCGGAAGTCCGGCAAGCACAGCGTCGTACCAGCCCGGAAGTTCCTCGGTGAAGGACCACAATGATGCACCGGTGGTGAGGTCCCACCCGTGGATTACTGTTTCTACCCCCATTATCGAAACGATTAGATTGGAGCCATCCGTTCCGGGTGCGAGGATGGGGCGCACCGCCTCCGAGTGCCCCGTGTTGATGGTCAACACCTCGACAGCTCTCAGCATGAGCGCCCCTTTCCTGTAAGCACGAACCGCCGAAATCTACCACAAAGACATTCAACTCTATCGCCGTTTTTTTCGGTTTCATTCGTTGCGACCGCCTCTCTTGTTCGCGAATGGAAGTCGGGATCCACGGTCCTGGACTTGGAGACGTGGCTGGTCGTGCTCTTGGTGGTGCCTCTGCTGGATTTCTCGGTGACGGTGTCGAGGTCGCCGGTGGGGTTCCAGGTGAGGGACTGGGTGTCGGTGCCGTTCGGGCAATGAGAAAACGCAAGAGGAGACCTTGATTTCCGTCAAGGCACCGGCGCCCTGTGCCCGCTCGACGCCGCCGGCGGGACGTGCAGGTGCCAGCAGCCGACCTTGCCATCGGTCAGTTTTCGAGAAGTCTCCGGCCCGGCCCTGTCCGTAGCCTGAAATGGCAGCGGGAAAGTCTCGCGGGCGACGGAGGAGACCTGCCATGGCCACGAAGGCGAGCGTCACGACGGACGAGAAGTACGACGGCTTCACCGCCGCGGAGCGCGAGGCCATGAAGGAGCGCGCCAAGGAGCTGAAGTCGACCGCCCGCCGGGGCAGGGCGAAGGCCGACACCGAGGCCGAGGTGCTGGCGAAGATCGCCGAGATGACGCAGGA
This sequence comes from Streptomyces sp. NPDC005648, assembly GCF_040605395.1. Classification (NCBI taxonomy): domain Bacteria; kingdom Bacillati; phylum Actinomycetota; class Actinomycetes; order Kitasatosporales; family Streptomycetaceae; genus Streptomyces; species Streptomyces sp. NPDC005648. The sequence continues at coordinate 64,451 of NZ_JBEXCS010000001.1, forward strand.
GGAGCGCGTCCTCGCCGAGGGGATCCACGCCATCGTGAAGGCCGCGGCCCCGCATCTCACGCCGAAGACCTGGTACGGCATGCCGGCGTACGCCAAGGACGGCAAGGTCGTCTGCTTCTTCCAGCCCGCGAGCAAGTTCAAGGCCCGCTACTCGACGCTCGGGTTCAACGACCCGGCCACCCTCGACGACGGCACCATGTGGCCGACCGCCTTCGCCCTGACCGCCCTCACCCCTCAGAACGAGGCCGCGATCACCGCCCTCATAGCGAAGGCCGCGGGCTGATCTCACACGACCTCATACCGAAGGCCGCGAGCTGAGCTCGCCGAACCACCGCGCCACCTCCGGCGCCGACACGGCGAACGAGCCGAAGTGGTCTACGTTCCCCCGGTTCAGCACCGGCACCGCCCGCCCGTGCTCCGCCAGCCGCTCGGCGCAGCTGCCCGCGTTCTGGATCGGCACGTCGGTGTCGGCCGCCCCCGCGTACAGCCGAACCGGCACGTCCGGCTTCCAGTCGCAGGTGCCGTCGGCCGAGCGCAGCGCGGCGAGCAGCCGGCCGGTGGGGTGGCGCAGACGGTCGTAGAAGGCCGGTGTGAGCAGCCGTTTGACGGAGGGGGCCAGCCCCTTCACCACGTCGTCCTCCTCGTGCGTGCCGTCGAGGAGTGACTCGACGCGGCTCGCGTAGGGAGCGCGGAAGACCTCGGCGGGGTTGCCGTAGAGGTGGTGCAGGCGGTTCTGGGCGGTCAGCCAGTACGAGATGTAGAGAACGCTGCTGGTGTCGTTGACGCGCCCGTCGAAGAGGGCCGGCATCTCCTGGCCCTCCAGGTCGTACGGTCCGCTGATCGGCGCGAGCGCCCTCAGCCGGAAGTGCGGGTCGGCGCCGTGCTCCAGCGCCTTCCCGAGCGCCATGGCCACCTGCCCGCCCTGCGAGAAGCCGGTCGCGTACACCTCACCGTCCAGCGGCCGGCCCAGCCGCGCGGCGGCGGTCCGCGCGGCGCGCAGCATGTCGACGGAGGCGGTGACGGAGGAGGCGGTGTCCATATAGGGGTGCGGGCCCGGCCCCTCCCCCAGTCCCAGATAGTCGGGCGCGGCGACCGCCTTCCCGGCGGAGGCGTTCAGATACGACGGCACCCGCCCGAAGTCCTCGCTCGCGGAGGGCGCGTAGGTGCGCTTGACCATGGTGCCGTGGGTGTCGGAGACGAGGTCGAGGCGGTGGGCTCCGCCCGTGGGGAGGGTGAGCAGCCCGGTCGCGGTGGTGGGTTTCCCGTACGGGTCCACGGTCCGGTACGTCAACCGGTACGCCCGCACGCCGTACCGTACGGTGCCGCCGGCGATGTTCCGCTCGGCCAGGAAGGCCCTGACCTGCGCGGCGTCATGGTCGGAGACCGACGTGACGGAGACGAGACCGCCCCGCCCCCCGACGTCCCGCTCCCCCGCGGCGGCGACCGGCGCGACGGTGAGCCCGCCGAGCGCTGTGACCCCGGCCAGCAGCAGGGCGGCGGCCCTCGCGAGCCCTCGCTTCCGCCCACGCCAACTGGTCCTGTTTTCTTGAGATGTACCTGATTCAGCGTTTTCGCCGGATATACGGCTCTCATCGCTCATGCCGCCGACGCTACGGAGGCGCGCCCCGCGTCGGCATCCGAGACTCCCCCGGATCCGTGGTGGACTTGGGTCCACCATGAGCGAGAGCGCGAGCGCATACGAGACACGCGGACTGCGGCTGGTGGCCGTGCTGTTGGGGCTGACGGCGGTCAGCGGACTGATCGACGCCGTGAGTTATCTGGGCGTCGGCCACGTCTTCACGGCGAACATGACCGGCAATGTGGTGGTGCTGGGCTTCGCGGCGGCCGGCGCCCCCGGCTTCTCCGTGCCGCACACGGCGACCTCACTGGCCTGCTTCCTGCTCGGCGCGATCACCGGCGGCCGGGCCTCCCGATGGCGGCCGGAGGGCTCGCGCCGTACCAGGGCGCGACTGCTGCTGGCGGCCGAGGCGGTCCTGGTGGGCGGCGCGGCGCTGACGGCGTTCCTCGTCCCGCACGGGACCGCCACCGACTACGCCGTGATCGCCCTCACGGCGATCGCGATGGGCCTGCGCAACGCGACGGTCCGCAAGCTCGACGTCGCCGGTCTCACCACCACGACGGTTTTGACCATGACCCTTACCGGGCTGGCGGCCGACTCCCGCGCCGGGGGCGGCTCGGGCCGCCGTTCGCCACGCCGCTCGGGGGCGGTCGTGGCGATGGCGGCCGGGGCCTGTCTGGGTGCGTGGCTGGTGCTGCACCACGGCCTGGCCCTGCCGCTGCTGGTCGCGGCGGTGGCGGTGGGCGTGCTGGCGGTGGTGGCGTCGGGGCGGGAGTAGGCCGACGAGCGGGTCAGCCGAGGTCGACCGGGATCCGGTGGTCGGGCGCTCCGTCCTTCGCCAGGATCGAGTGGTCTGCGGCCACCGCGCGGTACAGCCGCATCCCGGAGTCGCCCCGTACGTCGTCAAGTGTCCAGGCCCTGCCGCCGTGCCGGAGCGAGCGGCGGGAGAAGACGTCCATGGCGCGCTCGGCGGCCGGTCCGTCCACCGCCTCGGCGACGGCGGACATGTACACACCCTGCCCCGTGCCGATCGGCACCGACGAGTCGAACACCGAGATGCCGACCTCCGGCCGCACCGCGATGTTGCGCGAGTGGAGGGCGTCCGGGGACGAGACCCAGACGAACTCCCGGCACCCCAGATGCGCGAAGTAGACCGGCGAGCTCCAGGGCCGCCCGTCCCCGTCGGCGGTGGCGAGCACCATGTACAGACTCGCCTCGACGATGTCACGCGCTATCCCACAGGACGGCCTCGGGTTCATCAGTGGCTCCTGCGGTACGACAGGACGAAGTCCAGTTCCCACGGCGTCGAATCCCCGACCGCCTTCTCCCACGCGCCGACGATCGTGGGGCGACGCGAGCCGTCCGGGCCGCCCTCGGCGATCCGCGCGAAATACCGCTGCCGGAAGTCGAGGGGCGTGAAGTCGGGCCTCTCCCGGAGCAGTTGCCACGCCCCGTCGGCGAGGCTCATGTCGTAGAGCCGTACGACACCCCGGGTGTCGTAGTAGTGATACGTGTATCCGCTTCCCTCGGTACCGAGGGGGTCCACCGGGACCACCGGGTTCACGGCGATGATCGCCATGCTGTCCGGGGCCGGATCCGGCGCCTCGGTCCGCTGGATCAGGAACTGCCCGTTCAGGCCCCACTCGAACACACTCCGCCCCGGGGACGTGGTCATCCCCGGGAAGTCGGCCTCCACCACCCACTCCCCGACCAGGACGTCCAACCGCCTCAGCGCTTCCTGCCGTACCGCAGCGTCCACCGCGAACACCTCCCTCTCAGGAGGACAGACACCGCCCGCCGCCGAAACTCATCGGTCGCCGGGTTTCAGCCGAGGTTCAACCACGCCCGGCGCAGCCCGGTCTCCGCGGGCTGCCGGGTCCGGTTTCCCAGCGTCTCACCGGTCAGCTCCTCCGGCTCCCCGACCGCGAAGCCCAGACCGCGCAGAAACCCGAGCCCCGGCTCCCAGCCTCCCGGGCAGGCGGCGGCCACCTTCCGCGTCCCCCGCCCGGCCCCCTCCTCGATCAACCGCCCGGCGACCGCCGACCCGACCCCCTCCCCCCGGGCCTCGGGCGCCACCACGAACAACCCCACCGAACAGCTCTCGGCATCCGGATACCGGTCCACGAGATCGACCAGGCCTACGACACCCCCGCCCCGGCAGACGACCAGCAGCCGCTTCTGGTCGAACTCCGCCCCCTCGGGCAGCGCGTAGTACAGGCTCTGTACGTCCGCCGGTAGCGCCGCGGATCCGGTCGCGGCGGTGAAGTAGTCCCCGCAGGCCGCGAACAGCCGGGCCACGCCCTTCTCGTCCTCCGGCAGCAGCTCCCGCACGGTCACCGGGGCACCCCCGGCCATGTCGATCTCGTCCATGCCTCAGTACCTCGTCGCCTCGAACCACACCGTCTTGCCGCCCCCGGACGCCCTGCACACCCCCCATTTGTCGACCACCGCGTCCAGCAGGACCAGCCCGCGCCCGCCCTCCGCCTCCGGACACAACTCGTCTCCCAGCACCGGCGGTTGGGCCCACCCGTCGGTCAGCTCGACGCGTACCCCGGCCGTCTGCCGCAACACCAGCAGCACGCAGCGCCGGTCGGGGACATGCCGTACGACGTTGGCGACCAGCTCCGTCACGCCCAGCTCCACGGCGTCCGACAGCTCGGGCAGGCCCCACTCCTCCAGCAACGAGCGGACGATACGGCGGATATGACGTGCCGAGTGGGCGCCGGCGGTGAGGCTCAGACGGTAGGTGGGGGGAAAGTACAGGTTCATGGGACGAGCGTGACCTGGTCCAACTACTCTGGGCTACAAGGCGGATACAACCAGTCCCGCAGTCGACAGCAGTCCTTGCAGCCAAGGGGGCCGTGCGCGTGACCCACATCCACACCCTCGACCCGGGCGCCTCGCCCCTCGATTACTACGGCTACGAGTTGCGCCGGTACCGCGAGGCGGCGGGCCTGACCCAGCGGCAGCTGGGGGACATCGTCAACTACACGGGCTCGATGGTGGGCCAGATCGAGACGGCACGGAAACTGCCGACCCACGACTTCAGCCAGCGGGCGGACGCGGCACTGGGCACGGACGGGGCACTGACGAGGCTCGTCGAGCTGGTGATGCGAAGCCAACTACCGGCCTGGTTCAGGCAGGTGGCTGAGCTGGAGGCTCGGGCCGTTGAGATCTGCACCTTCCAGATGGGCATGATTCACGGCCTCCTCCAGACCGACGCGTATGCCCGAGCCACGCTGGGAGCGCTCGACCGAACCAACCTCGACGATCGCACCGCCGTCCGGCTGTCCCGCCAGCGCATCTTCGAGAAGGACGAGCCACCGGTCTTCTGGATGGTCGTCAGTGAGGGCGTGTTGTACCAGGAGGTCGGTGGACGGGACACCATGCGCGGCCAACTGGCGCACCTGTTGAGCTTCGCAGGCAATCCTCGGATCAACGTCCAGGTGCTGCCTTTCTCGGCAGGAGCCCATGCCGGTTCGCAAGGCTCGTTCACCGTCTTCCGCTTCGCGAGCGATCCGACCATCGTCTATACCGAGGGGTACGGCAGCGGACATCCGAGCGCGAACCCGGACACCGTCAAGGACTGTTCACTCCGTTACGATCATCTCCGAGCCGCCGCTCTCCCCCTCAGGGATTCGGCGGAGCTCATCCGGCGAGTGATGGAGGAACGCTATGGAGAACCAGGCGACTCAGTGGCGTAAGTCCAGTTACAGCGGCGACCAGGGCGGCGAGTGCATCGAGGTCGCCGAACTGCCCGCCGCCACCATCGCCATCCGAGACTCGAAGACCCCCGCCGGACCCATCCTCACCCTCCAGCCCGACGCCTTCCGTCGCTTCGTCTCCTGGGCCGGTGCTACTCCTGGGCCTGGGCTCTGACCCGTCTCCACTCCTTGCGGAACAGGAAGCCGCGCAGGACCGCCACGGCCAGGAACAGCAGACCTATGCCGCCCCTGGCCCAGCCTCCCACCGTGACGAACCAGTAGAGGGCCAGGCCGGCGAAGAAGAGGGCGATCGCCATCACGAGCGGTTCGCGGATGTACCAGGGCAGGACGCGGAGGATCAGATTGATCAGCATCCGCAGACCTTATCGGCGCGATGGCCCTAGAGGCGCTGAATAATCGTTCCGGTGGCCAGCCCACCCCCCGCGCACATGGTGATGAGCGCGAACTCCTTGTCGGTGCGCTCCAGTTCATGGAGCGCGGTGGTGATGAGCCGGGCCCCGGTGGCGCCCACCGGGTGCCCGAGGGCGATCGCGCCGCCGTTCACGTTGACCTTCTCCAGGTCCTGCTCGAAGACCTGCGCCCAGCTCAACACCACTGCCGCGAACGCCTCGTTGATCTCGACGACGTCGATGTCGCGCAACGACATACCGGCCTTGCCGAGCACGGCGCGGGTCGCGTCGATGGGCCCGTCGAGGTGGAAGTGCGGGTCGGCGCCGACCAGCGCCTGGGCCACGATCCGCGCGCGGGGCCGCAGCTTCAGCGCCCGCGCCATCCGCTTGGACGCCCACATGATGGCCGACGCGCCGTCGCTGATCTGCGAGGAGTTGCCCGCCGTGTGGACGGCCGTGGGCATGACCGGCTTCAGACCGGCCAGCGCCTCCATCGACGTGTCGCGCAGGCCCTCGTCCCGGTCGACGAGCCGCCACATGCCCTGTCCGGCGCGCTGCTCGTCCTCCGTCGTCGGCACCTGGACCGCGAAGGTCTCCTTCTTGAACCGCTCCTCGGCCCACGCGACGGCGGCCCGCTCCTGCGAGATGAGGCCGAGCGAGTCGACGTTCTCCCGGGTCAGCCCCCGGTGCCGGGCGATCCGCTCGGCCGCCTCGAACTGGTTGGGCAGATCCACGTTCCACTCGTCCGGGAACGGCTTGCCCGGCCCGTGCTTGGACCCCGATCCCAGCGGCACCCGCGACATCGCCTCGACACCGCACGAGATACCGACGTCGATCACACCCGCGGCGACCATGTTGGCCACCATGTGCGAGGCCTGCTGCGAGGAGCCGCACTGGCAGTCGACCGTCGTCGCCGCCGTCTCGTACGGCAGCCCCATGGTCAGCCAGGCCGTGCGCGCGGGGTTCATGGACTGCTCGCCGGCGTGGGTCACCGTACCGCCGACGATCTGTTCGACCGCGTCGGCTGGGATGCCGGTGCGGCCGAGGAGTTCACGGTAGGTCTCGCCCAGGAGGTAGGCGGGGTGCAGATTGGCGAGCGCTCCGCCGCGCCTGCCGATGGGGGTGCGTACGGCTTCGACGATCACGGGTTCCGCGGCCATGGGGAGGTCCTCTCCTCTGGTACCCGCGCGGCGCGGGGGCGTCCCGGCCGGCCCCGCCACGCTGAACTAGTACGTGTTCTAGTTCTGTCTGCAGTCTGCTGACTCCGCGTCCATAACCGCAAGGGGCTTGCACGCAATTGGGTTCGCCACGCCTCTTGCACCTTGTAGAACCCGTTACTACCTTCACGGCAACCCTGATTTCTGATGGACCGTCAGCTGGAGTAGCCCATGTCCTGTCCAGCTCTCCCCGAGGGGTTCGACTTCACCGACCCCGATCTGCTGCAAGCGCGTGTGCCCCTGCCGGAGTTCGCCGAGCTGCGGCGGGCCGAACCGGTCCGCTGGGTGCCCCAGCCGGGGGGCATCGCCGGCTTCCAGGACGAGGGCTACTGGGCCGTGACCCGGCACGCCGACGTCAAGTACGTCTCCACGCACCCGGAGTTGTTCTCCTCGTACCTCAACACGGCGATCATCCGCTTCCACGAGCACATGCAGCGCGACGCGATCGACGCCCAGCGGCTCATCCTGCTCAACATGGACCCGCCGGAGCACACCCGCGTCCGCCAGATCGTGCAGCGCATCTTCACCCCGCGCGCCATCCGCGCGCTGGAGGAACGCCTGCGCGACCGGGCCCACACCATCGCGGCGGGCGCCCGCGCCCACCCGGGCCCCTTCGACTTCGTCACCGAGGTCGCCTGCGAACTGCCCCTGCAGGCCATCGCGGAGCTCATCGGCATCCCGCAGGACGACCGGTCCAAGATCTTCGACTGGTCCAACAAGATGATCTCCTACGACGATCCCGAGTACGCCATCACCGAGGAGATCGGCGCCCAGTCGGCCGCCGAGCTGATCGCCTACGCGATGAACATGTCCGCCGACCGCAAGCAGTGCCCGGCGAAGGACATCGTGACGACGCTGGTGGCGGCGGAGGACCAGGGCAACCTCAACTCCGACGAGTTCGGCTTCTTCGTGCTGATGCTGGCTGTCGCCGGCAACGAGACGACCCGTAACGCCATCACGCACGGCATGCACGCCTTCCTGACCCACCCCGAGCAGTGGGAGCTGTACAAGCGGGAGCGGCCGGCCACCGCGGCCGAGGAGATCGTCCGCTGGGCGACCCCGGTCAACGCCTTCCAGCGCACCGCCACCCAGGACCTCGAACTCGGCGGCCGGCAGATCAGGAAGGGCGACCGCGTAGGCATCTTCTACGCCGCCGCCAACCACGACCCCGAGGTCTTCACCGACCCCGACGCCTTCGACGTCCTCCGCGACCCCAACCCCCACCTCGGCTTCGGCGGTGGCGGCCCGCACTACTGCCTGGGCAAGTCCCTCGCGGTCCTGGAGATCGACCTGATCTTCAACGCGATCGCCGACGCCCTGCCCGACCTCACCCTCGTGGGCGACCCGGACCGTCTGCGCTCGTCATGGATCAACGGCGTCAAACACCTCCAGGTACAAGCTGGTTGACGATCTCGGGCCGGCGGTCTCCCGGACCCGCCGGCCCGTCCCCCGTCAGACCGCGTCAGCGCGTCCAGAGCGTGGCGTGGTACGTCGCGTCGGGACCGCCCGGGCTCGACGGCGCGGTGCCGCTCGTCCCCACGACGGCCCCGTGCCGGTCGACCGCGGACGCCGTGGAGTAGACCCCGCCGAGGGACGGCAACTGGGTGAACCGGTGGGTGTCCACGCGGTAGACGTACGGGAAGGGCCCCAGGTACAGGTCACCGGCGACGTATTTCCCGGCGACCCCGTTGATACCGGTCCTGCTGCTCGCGGTGCCGAACTTGGTGACGGCGCCGGTGGTGAGGTCCAGTGCGTAGGCGGCCGGGCGGTTGCCGGCGAGGACGGTGTGCCCGGTGACGTACGGCTGGTACGACATGTCGGTGCCGAGGTCGGTCCAGGCCCCGGTGCGGATGTCGTACGCGAAACCGTGCGGCGCGTCGCCCGGCCGTGGCTGGGTGATGCCGACGACCGTGTGGCCGCTGACCGAGGTCGCCCTGCTGGAGACGCCGCCGTGGGCGCTCAGGTCGGTCCAGGTCTTGGTGCGCAGGTCGTAGACGTAGGCCTGCCCGTTCTGCGCGCCGGGGCCGGTCCAGGTGCCGACGACATAGCGCCCCCCGGAGATCCCGGCCGCGCCGCTGCCACCCGACGGGCCGATCGGTGAGCCGAGGTCGGTCATGACCTTGGTCCGGGCGTCGTACGCGAAGGCGTGGTTGCCCTGGTTGCCGGCCGTCCAGCCGCTGCCGACCACGATGTTCCCGCTGATCGCGTTGACATGGCTGTCGCTGCCGCCGAGGCCCAACTCCCGCATGTGATGGGTGCGCAGGTCGTAGACGAAGGCGCGCTCGTCGCCGGCGGCGGTGAGGGAGTCGCCGATGACATGGCGCCCCTCGACCCCGACCGTGCTGCTCGTGGTGCCGCCGAGCGTGCCGAGGTCGGTCATGACACGGGTGGAGCGGTCGTAGGCGTAGGCGTGGAACTCGGTGTCACCGGCGGTCGAGGAACCGCCGACCACGGTGTCGCGGTCGACCGCGATCGCCGTGCTGCTGCTGCCGCCGAGCGTGCCCAGGTCGAGCGCCGTGTACGGCGGCGGCGCCGGCTTCCCGGCCGGGGCGGCGAACGCCTGGCCCGAACCGAACGCGAGCAGGGCGAGCGTGGCGGCCGCGGCCCGTGCGGCCAATCCGGATCTTGCGCGTCTCATACGACAACCCCCTGTGGTCGGATGTACGAGAAGACTCGTCCGGGTCACAGGGGGTTGCGCAGGTTTCCAGACATACGTTCGGTCAGCTGGGCGTCGGTTCCTTCGCCGCCGCCGGCTCCGCGCTCGCCGCGGTCACCGTCGCGAGCCTGGCGCGTGGCCCCTGGAGCAGATACGACAGTCCGAAGCCCGCGCCGACGACCACCGCGCCGCCCACCGCGTCCAGCACCCAGTGGTTGCCGGTGGCGACGATCGCCGACACCGTGAAGAACGGGTGCAGCAGGCCCAGTGCCTTCATCCACCACCGGGGCGCGATGATCGCGATCACCACTCCGCACCACAGCGACCAGCCGAAGTGCAGGGACGGCATCGCCGCGTACTGGTTGGTGAGGGCGGTCAGGGTGCCGTAGTCGGGCTTGTTGAAGTTCTGGACGCCGTGGACCGTGTCGATGATGCCGAGGCCGGGCAGGAGGCGGGGCGGGGCGAGGGGGTAGAGCCAGAAGCCGATCAGGGCGATGAGGGTGGCGAAGCCGAGGGAGGCGCGGGCCCAGCGGTAGTCGACCGGGCGGCGCCAGTAGAGGACGCCGAGGACGGTCAGCGGGACGACGAAGTGGAAGGACTCGTAGTAGAAGTCGAAGAAGCTCCGGAGCCAGTCGACCTTGACGACCGCGTGGTTGACCCAGTGCTCGACGTCGATGTGCAGGAAGCGCTCGATGTCGAGGATCTGGTGGCCGTGGTGCTCGGCCCGCGCCCGCCCCGCCGAGTTCGAGCCGCCCGTCGCCGCGAGTCTGACCTTCTGGTACGCCGCGTAGGTGACGCGGATGAGCAGCAGCTCCAGGAGGAGGTTCGGCCGGCTGAGGACCCTGCGCAGGTACGGGACCAGCGGGACGTGCCGCAGGCGCGCCGGGACCGGCTCGGCGTACTCCGTGGGGATCGGCGCCCGGTAGTACGGCGAGGTGCGGGACAGGAAGGGCACCACGGTCGCGGCGGCCAGGGCGGCGAGCAGGACGACGTTGTCACGCAGGGGGTCCATCGCCGCCATGTTCGGCAGCATCATCTTCGCCGGCAGCGTCATGACCAGGACGACGGCCACCGGCCAGACGTAGCGGTCCGAGGCCCGCCTGCCGACCCGGCCCACCACCGCGAGCAGCACCCACAGCAGCTGGTGCTGCCAGGTGGTCGGGGAGACCGCGATCGCCGCGCAGCCGGTGATCGCCACGGCGAGCAGGAGCTGGCCGTCGCGCGCGTAGCGCACGGCCCGGCGGACGCCGAGGAACGCCACCGCCGTACCGAGCGTGAAGAAGAGGGTGATCTCCAGCGGGCCGGTGAGGTCCAGCCGCAGCAGCGCGCCGTGCAGGGACTGGTTGGCGAGGTCGTCGGCCTTGCCGCCCAGACCCGTGCCCGCCATGTGGTGGACCCAGTAGGTGTACGAGTCGTGCGGCATCGCCGCCCAGGCGAGCGCCGTGGACGCGACGAAGGTGAGCCCGGTGGAGACGGCCGCGCGTCTGCGGCCGGTGAACCACAGCAGCGCCGCGAAGAGCAGCACCGTCGGCTGGAGCGCGGCGGCGAGGCCGATCAGCAGACCGCCGGTCCTCTCGCCGCGCACGACGAAGCAGCCGACCAGGACGAGCAGGACCGGGATGATGCTGGTCTGGCCGAGCCAGAGCGCGTTGCGCACCGGCAGGGACAGCATGAGCAGACTGATCGCGACCGGCGCGGCCAGCAACGAGGTGCGCCGGCTCACCGGCTGCGGCAGGGCCCGCGCGACCACCAGGCCGAGCGCCACCACCAGCAGCAGGGTGCCGAAGGTCCAGCCCCAGCCGAGCGCCTGCTCGGCCGCCCGGGTCAGCGGCTTGAGGACCAGGCCCCCGAAGGGGGTGCCGGTGAACTGCGTCGAGTCGTACAGCGACCCCTTCACATGCAGGACGCCGTCGGGTCCGACCCAGGTCTCCAGGTCCGTCAGCCGCTCGCCTCTCGGCGTACTGAGGACGACGGCCACCTGCCGTACGGCGAGGACCGCCGCGACCAGCCACAGACCCAGCCGGGCCACGCGCAGACGGCCCCTCACCGCGCCGACGGCCGTCGCCCCGTAGGCTCCCGCCGGTCGTCCGCTGTGCTCCACGTTCGCCACGCCTCGTCGGCCTCCCGCCCCGATCCTCTGTGAGCCCCGTGAGGGACCCCCCGGAGAGAGACGCAGGCTACCCCGGCTTCACCTGACGTCCCTCCTCCTTTTGTCTGGATGACGATAGTCCGCCCGGGGTGGGGTTGCTCGCGCGGGACGCGATAAGGATCACAACCGGTCGGGTTCTGCCCGGGAGCGGGCATACGAGTCTCCGTACACCCCGTTTACGTGTATGGCACAACGACGTGCGCCGGGCCCTTGTCGGCCCCGTCCCTGTCCCCGTCGAAAGGTAGGCGAGCGAAGTTTTGGCGAGCGTCACCGCCCCCGTCCCCGCCCCTCCCGTCCGCACCACCCACCGCGCCCCCGATGCCACCGCCACCGACCCCGCCCTCGTACGACGCGCCGTCAAGGCCGCGGCGCTGGGCAACGCGATGGAGTGGTTCGACTTCGGTGTCTACAGCTATATCGCGGTCACCCTGGGCAAGGTCTTCTTCCCGTCCGGCAACCCCACCGTGCAGCTCCTGTCCACCTTCGGAGCCTTCGCCGCGGCCTTCCTGGTCCGCCCGCTCGGCGGCGCGGTCTTCGGCCCGCTCGGCGACCGGATCGGCCGCCAGAAGGTCCTCGCGGTCACGATGATCATGATGGCGGCGGGCACCTTCGCCATCGGCCTGATCCCGTCGTACGCCTCCATCGGCGTCGGAGCACCCCTGCTGCTGCTCGCCGCCCGTCTCGTCCAGGGCTTCTCCACCGGCGGCGAGTACGCGGGCGCCTCGACCTTCATCGCCGAGTACGCGCCCGACCGGCGGCGCGGCTTCCTGGGCAGCTGGCTGGAGTTCGGCACGCTGGCCGGCTACATCGCCGGCGCCGGCCTGGTGACCCTGATGACCGCCCTGCTGTCCACCGCCGACCTGGTGAGCTGGGGCTGGCGGATCCCGTTCCTGATCGCCGGCCCGATGGGCGTCGTGGGCCTGTATCTGCGGATGCGCCTGGAGGAGACCCCGGCGTTCGCGGCGGAGGTCGAGAAGGCGGAGTCCAGCCGCCCCAAGGTCCCGCTGCGCGAGATGATCACCGGCCAGTGGCGGGCCCTGCTGCTCTGTGTCGGCCTCGTGCTGGTCTTCAACGTCACCGACTACATGCTGCTGTCGTACATGCCCAGCTATCTGACCAGCGAGCTCCACTACGACGAGACGCACGGCCTGCTCGTCGTGCTCGCGGTGATGGCGCTGATGATGATCGTCCAGCCGTTCGCGGGCGCCCTCACCGACCGTGTCGGCCGGCGTCCGGTGATCGCGGCGGGCTGCGCGGGCTTCCTGTTCCTGTCCGTGCCCGCCGTGCTCCTGATCCGCCAGGGCGCTCTGGCCGCGGTCGGGCTCGGCATGGGCGCGCTCGGCCTGCTGCTGGTCTGCTTCACGGCCGCGATGCCCTCGGCCCTGCCCGCCCTGTTCCCGACCCGGGTGCGCTACGGCTCCCTGTCGATCGGCTTCAACGTCTCCGTGTCCCTGTTCGGCGGCACGACCCCGCTGGTCGTCACGGCCCTGATCGGCGCGACCGGCGACATGATGATGCCCGCCTACTACATGATGGCCGCGGCCGTGATCGGCGGTGTCGCGGTGTGGTTCATGACCGAGTCGGCGGGCAAGCCACTGCCGGGATCGGCACCGTCGGTGGAAAAGTAGACGTCGATCCATCCGATTCGGTCGAACCGGCCGATTCAGCCCGATCCAGCCGATGAAAGGCGCAGGCGCATGAGCGAGTCGCAGGTCTGGGACACCGTGGACGACTACTTCACCGCCCACCTCTCCCCGAACGACGAAGCCCTGGAAGCCGCGGTCCGCGACAGCGACGCGGCCGGCCTCCCGCACATCGCGGTCAGCGCGCCCCAGGGCAAGTTCCTGCAACTCCTCGCCGAGATCCAGGGCGCCCGCACGGTCCTGGAGATCGGCACCCTCGGCGGCTACAGCACCATCTGGCTGGCCCGCGCCCTGCCCGCCGACGGCAGGCTGATCTCCCTGGAGTACAGCGCCCGGCACGCCGAGGTCGCCACCCGCAACCTCGCGCGGGCCGGCCTGGACCGGGTGGCCGAGGTCCGCGTCGGCCCCGCCCTGGAGTCACTGCCCAAGCTGGCCGACGAGAACCCGGCCCCCTTCGACCTCGTCTTCATCGACGCCGACAAGGGCAACAACCCGCACTACGTCGAGTGGGCGCTCCGGCTGACCCGCGCGGGCAGCCTGATCGTCCTCGACAACGTCGTACGGCAGGGCCGGGTCGCCGACCCCGACAGCACCTCACCCGATGTGGTCGGCACCCGCGCCGCGCTCGAACTGATCGGCAGCCACCCCAGGTTGACGGGCACCGCGATCCAGACGGTGGGCGGCAAGGGGTACGACGGGTTCGCGCTGGCGCGGGTGCTGGGGTAGTCAGAACTCGTGAGTCGGAACTCGTGAGTCAGAACTCGTGGTAGAAGCCCACGTTCACGCTGCGGGGGGCGGTGCGGTCGCGGATGACGATCTCGCCGTTGCCGCCCCGGGGCAGGGCCACCGTGCCGCCGTAGGCGAGGGCCTGGGCGTACTCGCCCACCACCAGGCGCACCTCCGAGGAGGGATCGGGCTGCGAGCCCTGCAGCCAGGTCACCTGCCAGATGCCCTCGGGCCCGCACAGGAATTCCAGGTGGACCCGGGAGACGAACAGCCAGTCGTCGGGCGTCACCAGCCGGCACACCGCCCGGTCCCGGCCCACTCGCAGCACGGCACCGGCCTCGCTCGGCGCGTCGGCCAACTGCATGCCGGCCGTGGCCCCCTCTTCCCCGGAGACGGTGGCCATGGTCAGTTCGAGCACGTGCACTCCTCTTGAAGTGTCCTTACGCAGCCGCCGCATGATAAATCGCCCGGGCATACCGCGTCCGGCACAATGGACTCATGACCGAGCGAAAGCCACCGGGTGTCCCGTTCGAGTCCTGGGTGGACAAGCAGATCCGCGACGCGGAGCGGCGCGGGGAGTTCGCCCAACTCCCGGGCGCGGGGAAGCCGTTGCCGGCCGGCAGTGACACGACGTACGACGAACTGTGGTGGATCAAGCAGAAGATGGCCCGCGAGGGGCTGTCGGTGCTGCCGCCGACGCTGGCCCTGCGCAAGGAGGCCGAGGACACGCTCGCGGCGGCGTACGCGGCACCCTCCGAACGGATCGCGCGCAAGCTGATCACCGACGTCAACGTCAAGATCCGCGACATGATGTTCAAGCCGCCGCCCGGGCCCCCGCTGGGGATGAAGCCGTACGACGTCGACGAGGTCGCACGGGAGTGGCGGGAGCGCCGGACGGCGGCGGGCGGGGCGGGCGGCCCCGCGGAGGGCTCAGCCCTGTAGCAGGCGTTCGGCCAGCTCGCGGTAGTCGCGCAGGGCGAGGCGGAGCTGCTCGGTGTCGGGGTGCGAGCCCTTGGTGCCCTTCTCGTCACCGTCCTGCCAGGACATCCGCAGCGTCCGCCGGCGCCGTGTCACCGCCTCGACGAACCGCCCGGCGATCTCCTCGACCACCTGATCGGCCTCGGCGACGGCGTCCCGGGGACCGTCGACGAACCCGGCCACGGCGTGCCGCAGCCGAAGCTGAAGCTTGTCGGACTCGTCATGGGGGAAGAGGCGGGGGCCGGCGGCACCGGTGCTGGTGTCAGTGCCGGGGGTGGTGTCGGTGCGACCGGGCGCGCCCGCGGAACCGGAGGTGGTGCCGGCGTGAGCGGCGGCGCCCGCCGCCCCCGACGCGCCGACCACGGTGGTACCGCCTTCACGCCGCGCGTCCCGCGCCGTCGAGTCGGTCGCCTCGGACGGCGTCGGCGCCACGATCGGCCCCGTCGACCCGCCCTCACCCGCCACGGCGTCCCGCTCCGTCCCCTCGACGAACCCGTGCCCGGTACGACCACCGCCGGCCCCGGCCGCCCCGGCCTCGGACGGCGTGGTCGGCGCGACCGTACACCCCTCCGTACCGTCACCCTCCGCGTACCCACGACCGGTCAGACCGCCACCCGCATCGGGCGTCTCGGCCCCGGACGGAGTCGGCGCGACGGTACGGCCCTCCGTGCCGTCGCCGTCGCCCGGCGTGCCTTCACGGCCCGCGTTCTCGGGTGGGGTCGGGGTGACCGTTCGGCGAGGGTTGTCGTCGTCGCCCGGTGTGCGGCCCCGGTTGGCGTCGGGGCCCTTCGTCACGTCTGTCATGTCGGTCAGCTCCCCTTCGCGTGCCGGCGGGTGAAGGTCCACGGCGCGTGGCCGCGGTCCTCCTCGTGGACGTCCGCGCGGGCGGCGGGCGCCAGTGCCTTCTCCTCGTGGCGGGCGGGCGTCATCAGTTCGTCGAAGAGCGCGCGGGCCTCGACCATGGCCTCCCGCATCTCCTCCGTGTCGGCCCGGTCCCCGTCCTGCCCGCCGGCGCCGACGCGGGCGACCCGGTGGACGTGCCGGTAGCCGTGGACATGGTCGGCGTGGTGCACGGACAGCGCGGCGAGCTGCTCCTCGTACTCCCGGCCGTCCGGGAAGCCGCGCTCCGCGGCCACCTCCGCCAGCAGCCGGTCCGCCTCGGCGACCGCTTCCCGGGGCGCGTCGACGAACCGCTCCTGCGCGGCCGTCCAGCGGGCCTCGTACTGCTCACGCCGGCCCGCGTCCAGCGGCCGCTCGCGCAGCGAACCGTGCCGCTCGACGCGCTCGGTGAGCTCACGTTCGGCGGCCTTGGTGTCTCCGTCGTGCCGGGCCAGCGTACGGGCGTACTCGGGCCCGAAGCGCCGCTTCAGGTCCCGGCCGCCGCGGGGGCCCTTGGCACGCAGGGTCAGGGCGGCCGCTACAACGACCACGGCCGCCACGATCACGATCAGAACAATGATCATGCCAGTGGACATGGGTGCCTTCCGGTGTGTCGGCCCAGGCGGGCCGGTTCCCCGAACGGGTCACCCGGAAGCCCCCGCTCAAACGGCACGGCATATTCGCTTGCGTGGGCGACACGCCCGGTTCGCAGAATGGCCGGATGACGACGAGCTGGACCATCGGCCCCGAGCCCTTCGACTCCCCCGTGGCGTCGGCCCTCTGGCGGGCGTACTACACGGAGGTCAGCGACCGCTACTACCTCCTGCACGAGGGCCGCAGGACCGACCCGGCCGAGCTGGAACGCGAGGTCAGGGCCCGCACCGGCGAGGAACTCGCCCCACCCACAGGGCAGTTGCTCGTCGGACGGTACGGCGGTGAGCCGGCGGGTTCGGCGGGCGTACGGCTGCTCGACGCGGCGACCGCCGAGCTGACCCGGATGTTCGTCGTCGAGGAGCTGCGCGGCAAGGGCGGGGCCGCGCTGCTGGTGCGGGCCGCCGAGGAGGCCGCCCGGGCCCTGGGCGCCGCCCGCCTGGTCCTCGACACCCGGGCCGACCTCACCGAGGCCCGCGCCCTGTACGCCCGCCTGGGATACGAGGAGACCGCGCCGCACAACGACGACCAGTACGCCGACCACTGGTTCCGCAAGGACCTGACCGGCTGACCTGCTGACCTGCTGACCGGCGAGATTCTGCTCAAACGGTCTTCTCCGCCGAGGAATTGTGCGGCTGCTCCCGTTCCGAGCCGCACAGCTCGGCGTTCAGCTCCTGGACCAGCCGCGTCAGATCGGTCGGTCGGTCCGGTCCCCACCAGTCCCCCAGCAGCGCGGCGAGGGACTCCTCACGGGCCTGCGCCAGCCGCTCCGCGACCTCGCGGCCGGTGTCGGTGAGGACGAGGTCGAGGCCCTCCCGGTTCGCCAGGCGCCGTTCCTCGACCTGCCGGGCCGCGGCGAGGATGACGCCCAGCGGCACGGAGCTGCGGTCCGCCAGCACCGCCGGCTCCGTCCAGCCGTACCTCTTGATCCGCAGCAGCAGCCAACTGGCCGCCGGGAGAAGGTCGTAGCCCGCGCGTTCGGTGATCTCGCGGTAGATCTCCCGGCGGCCCTCCCGTGTGCCCAGCAAGGACAGCGCACGGCACACCTCGTCGTACGAGGACCGCTCGACCGGATTGCTGGCCAGTGTCTCCGTGACGTCGGGCGCGGTGACGGACCCGCGCAGCCGGTCCTCCTTCAGGAACCAGGCGAGGACGAAGCCGAAGGCGGCGACCGGGGCGGCGTACAGGAACACGTCGGTGATGGCCGAGGCGTAGGCGTGCAGGGCGGGTCCGCGCAGGGCCGGCGGGAGCGAACCGATGCCCCGCGGATCGGACTTGAGCGCGTCCGGTGAGACACCGCCCGGCAGCCGTGCGCCCCGGAAGGCGTCCGTCAGCTTGTCGCCGAGACGGCTCGCGAAGACCGTGCCGAAGATGGCCACGCCGAAGGAGGCGCCGATGGAGCGGAAGAAGGTGGCGCCGGAGGTGGCGACGCCGAGATCCTCGTACGAGACCGCGTTCTGCACGATCAGCACCAGCACCTGCATGACCAGGCCGAGTCCGAGGCCGAAGACGAAGAAGTAGGCGCTCATCTCGGCCGTGGAACTGTGCTCGTCGAGGCGGTGGAGCAGCAGCAGCCCGAGCGTGGTGACGGCCGTGCCCGTCACCGGGAACACCTTCCACCGGCCCGTGCGGCTGACGATCTGTCCGGACACCGTGGACGACAGCAGTAGCCCGAACACCATCGGCAGCATGTGCACACCCGACATGGTGGGCGAGACACCCTGCACCACCTGTAGGAACGTCGGCAGATAGGTCATCGCGCCGAACATCGCGAAGCCGACGATGAAGCTGATGACCGCCGAGAGCGTGAAGGTGCGCACACGGAACAGCTTGAGCGGGAGCACGGGTTCGGCCGCCCGCCGCTCCACGAGCACGAAGGCGACCGCGAGCACCGCTCCCGCCACGGCCAGTCCGACGATCTGCGGGGAGCCCCAGCCCCATGTCGTACCGCCGAGGGAGGCCACCAGCACCAGGCAGGTGGCGACGGACGCGATCAAGAAGGTGCCCAGGTAGTCGATGACATGGGGGGTGGACCTGCGCGGGATGCGCAGCACGCCCGCGATGACGGCGAGCGCGACGACCCCGACCGGGAGGTTGACGTAGAACACCCAGCGCCAGCTCAGATGCTCGGTGAACAGACCGCCGAGCAGCGGGCCGAGGACGCTCGTCGCGCCGAACACCGCCCCGAACAGGCCCTGGTAGCGGCCGCGTTCACGCGGCGGGACCACATCCCCGACGATCGCCATCGACAGCACCATCAACCCGCCGCCGCCCAGCCCCTGAACGGCCCGGAACGCGATCAACTCCCCCATGTTCTGGGACATTCCGCACAGCGCGGAGCCGATGAGGAAGATGACGATCGCGGTCTGGAAGAGCCGCTTGCGGCCGTACTGGTCACCGAGTTTGCCCCACAGCGGGGTCGCGGCCGTCGAGGCCAGCAGATACGCGGTGACCACCCATGACAGGTGTTCAAGCCCGCCGAGGTCGCTGACGATCGTCGGCAGCGCCGTCGACACGATGGTCTGGTCGAGTGCGGCGAGCAGCATCCCGAGGAGCAGCGCGCCGATCGAGACGAGGACGTTCCCGGGCACATGCGGATCCCGTGCCTCCTGCCGGTGCCCGGTCGCCGCGGGCGCATCCCCTGCCATCAGACCTCCCAAGGATTCGGTGCCCTTCCCTCGTGTCCATCCTGGTCGGAGTGACCGGATATGGCCTGTCGAGTCCTGCGGAGGGCGGTATTCCGGGGGCTTGTGGGAGACGCGGTGGAGAAGATCTGAATAATGTCTGGGGTCCGCGAGGGGAGCGTGGAGGGAGGGATGATCACATGACGGACCGAAACGGTCACCTGTGCCCGGAGTGCGGTGCGCCGAGAGGCGCCGACAACACCCCGTCCTGCGGCTGCACCCGCCGCGCGGCGGAAGCCCTGCGCGAGACCCGCACGGCGGAGGCGGCGGCCGCGGAGGACTTCGATCCGCTGCGCATACGGCCGTATGTCGAGCTGGAGGGCTCGGCCGAAGGGGTGCTGGAAGGCGCGGCGGACGAGACGATGCCGTTGCGGGCGGTGCCGGGGCACCTGGGCGCCACGCCCGCCATCGACGACGACCTCCCTACACGGGAGCTACGGCTGTCCGAGGCGTCCATGGGGCCCGCAGCGCTCGAAGCGCTCGAAGCTCACGACGGGGCCGGCGCGTCGCGTCCGTCCCGGCGTCGGCGCGGCACCGTCCTGCTCGGTGCGGGTGGGGCGCTGGTGGCCGTGGTCGCCGCCGCGGGGCTCGCGAGCGGGATGTTCTCCTACCAGACGCCGACACGGAACACCGCGCTTCCGCACGACGTACGGGCGAGCGTGCCGGACGCGTCGACCAGCCCGGCGTCCCCGTCTCCGTCCCTGGCGGCCACCTCGCCACTGCCCGCGGCGCCGCCGCCGTCCGTGCGGCCGCACCCGTCCCTCCCTCCGTCGCCGTCGGCGTCCGGCCCGGCACCGAGCCCGTCCCGCTCGACGGCCCCGACGACGGCTCCACCGACGGCCACCGCCACCGGCACGGTCACCGCCGGCCAGGACCGCCAGAGCCAGCCGCCGGTCCTGCGCCGTGGGGACAGCGGGCCGGAGGTGACGGAGCTGGAGCTGCGGCTGACCCAACTCGGCCTGTACACACGGCAGGCGAGCGGCCAGTACAACGAGGGCGTCGAGGACGCGGTGACGCGGTATCAGCAGGCGCGGGGGCTTCAGGTGCCGGAACTCGGGGTGTACGACCTGGAGACGCGGGCGCACCTGGAATCGGAGACGACGCAGCCCTGAGCCCCGGGAACGGTCACTGTACGTACAGTCGAATCGTCCCGTCGGCTCCGCCCTCGACCTTCACCTGCGTCAGGTCCCGTACCACCACGTCCGGCTCGTGGAAGTCCGCGCGGGCGCCCACGCCCACCACCCGCATGCCCGCCGCGCGCCCGGCCGCGATGCCCGCCGCCGAGTCCTCGAAGACTATGCAGTCGGCAGGGTCGACGCCCAGTTCGGCGGCGCCCTTGAGGAACCCTTCCGGGTCCGGCTTGCTGGCTCCCACACACTCTGCGGTGACGCGCACGTCCGGCAGCCCGAGCCCGGCCGCCGCCATCCGCGCCGCGGAGAGCGGGGCGTCCGCCGAGGTCACCAGTGCGTGCGGCAGCCCGCGCAGGGAGGCGAGGAACTCCCCGGCGCCGGGGATCGCCACGACGCCGTCCGTGTCGGCGGTCTCCTCGGCGAGCATGCGGGCGTTGTCCGCGTGGTTCTGCTCCATGGGGCGGTCGGGCAGCAGTACGGCCATGGAGGCGTGCCCCTGGCGTCCGTGCACCACCTTCATCACCTCGTCCCCGTCCAGCCCGTGCTGCTCGGCCCAGCGTCGCCAGATGCGCTCGACGACGGCGTCGGAGTTCACGAGAGTGCCGTCCATGTCCAGCAGGAGGGCGCGGGCGGTCAGGACGGTGGGCACGGTGGTGACCGTCATCGGCAGCTCCAGGGCGCGGTGGGAGGGTCCGAAGGACAAGGCGGCCTCGCCCGCCGGTCAGGGAGAACGGGCGAGAGCCACTTTGTTTCTCCACGGTACAAAATCCCCCCGCCATCCGCCAGCCCCCCGAATAACAGTTCACCCACCGTTCAGCTCCCCCGGCCCCACCACACCCGCCCCCGCCCCACCCGGAACCGGCGCCAGCCACCACCGGCCAAGGCACACAAACCCAGCGGGCACGGAGGGCGCGCCCCAGCCCGGGGCCCATCGGCGCCGGGTCACGCTCAGCCGGCCAAGGCCTCCCACAGGCTCCATACGCCCAGGGCCAGCATCAGCAGGGCCGCGATCTTGGTGATCAGTGCCAGTGGCACCCGCTTCATCAGGGCCTTTCCGCCGACGATGCCCAGACCGGCCACCGCCCACAGAGCCAGCACCGCGCCGAGGCCGACGGACAGCGGGTCGTCGTAGCGGGCCGCGAGGTTCGCCGTCATGATCTGCGTGAGATCGCCGAACTCGGCGACCAGGATGAGCATGAATCCGGTGCCGGCGACCTTCCAGAAGGACTGGTCCGCGGGCCTGCGGATGTCGTCGTCGCCCTCGTCCTTCTTCAGCAGCAGTACGGCGGCGCCGGCCAGGAAGAGCACACCGGTCAGCGCGTGCACGATCCGCTGGGGCAGCAGGGTCAGGACGCTGCCGGCCGCGACGGCGAGCACGACATGCAGCAGGAACGCGGCCGCGACCCCGGCGAAGACGTACGACGCCCGGTAGCGCGTGCCGAGCACGAGCCCGGCCAGGGCGGTCTTGTCCGGCAGCTCGGCCAGGAAGACGACGCCGAAGACGAGCGCCGTGACGGTGATGCTGATCAAGGTTCCTCAATCGGTCGGGGCTGCCCCACCGAGAGTGCTGCTGCTGTGCGCGGACACCTCGGCATGGCAGCACACATGAATGCGCACTGCTTGCCGAAGGTCTCGCCGGCGAGGTCCACAGGGACCCGCCTCCGGGCGCCGGCTCAGACGAGCTGAGCAGTATGTCGACGGTCCGGCGAAGAGCTACTCCCCTTCTGCGCCGTCCATCGTACGCGACACACGGAGCGAAGAAAGTTCGACCGTGAACCTTGTCGTGTCATGAACGCGTCACTAACTTCTTACCGAAGACTCACCTTCCCGCAACACGGCACCGCGAGCATTCCCCTGCTCGCACCCACCGCCCCCGCCTCCCAAGGGAGTTCGCATGCCGAAGTTCTACGCGCGTCGACGGCTGAGCATACTCGCGGCCCTTACCGGACTCATAGCCTCCGTCGGACTCCTCAACGGTCCGACCGCCTCCGCCGCCCTCCCCACCCCGGTCAGCGCCGCCACCGCCCGCACCTACCTCGCCTCGCTCACCGTGGCGACGGAGAACCGTACCGGCTACGCCCGCGATCTCTTCCCCACCTGGATCACCATCTCCGGGACCTGCAACACCCGTGAGTACATCCTCAAGCGGGACGGCTCCAACGTCGTCGTCGACTCCGCCTGCGCCGCCACCAGCGGCAGCTGGTACTCGGTCTACGACGGTGCCACCTGGACCGCCGCCTCCGACGTCGACATCGACCACCTCGTCCCGCTCGCCGAGGCCTGGGACTCCGGCGCGAGCGCCTGGACCACCGCCCAGCGCCAGGCCTTCGCCAACGACGTGACCCGGCCGCAGCTGCTCGCCGTCACCGACAACGTGAACCAGTCCAAGGGCGACAAGGACCCGGCCGAGTGGATGCCCCCGCTCAGCTCGTACGCCTGCACCTACGTCCGCGCCTGGGTCCAGGTGAAGTACTACTACGGCCTCTCGGTCGACTCCGCGGAGAAGAGCAAGCTGAGCTCGGTCCTCAGCGGCTGCTGATCTCCCCGCCCCGGAACCTGGTCAGTGACCTCCGTCGTTCCGTACCGTACGGGGCGACGGAGGAGGGTGGACCGAAGGGGCGCGCCGACACCGGCCGACGCCCCGGAGGCCGACCCGACCATGGAAGGGCGGGGCATCACGTGGCCGAACTGCGCCTGGGTCCGGTGCTGAGATATGCCGACGAGACGTCCGCGACCGTGTGGGTCGAGGCCGGTCGCCCGTGCACGGCCGAGGTGCGCTGCGCCGACGGGTCGAGCGGACAGGCCCGGACCTTCCAGGTCGCCGGCCATCACTACGCCCTGGTGCCGGTCACCGGACTCACCCCGGGCACCACGACGTCGTACGACGTCCTTCTCGACGGTCTGCGCGTGTGGCCGCCGCCCGCATCGCCCTTCCCGCCCTCCGTCATCCGCGTCCCGGGCGGGGACGACGGTGTCCGTGTCTCCTTCGGCTCCTGCCGCTGGGCCGCCCCGCCCACCGCCGAGCCCGACCCCGTCGGCCCCGACGCCCTGGACACCCTCGCCGCCCGTATCGCCGCCGACCCGGCCGCCGAACGCCCGGACGTGCTCCTGCTGTTGGGCGACCAGGTGTACGCCGACGAGATCTCCGAGGCGACCCGGCGCTGGCTGGCCGCGCGGCGCGATCTGAGCGATCCGCCGGGGGTGGAGGTGGCGGACTACGAGGAGTACACCCGCCTCTACTACGAGTCCTGGCTCGACCCCGAGGTGCGCTGGCTGCTGTCGACCGTGCCGTCCTGCATGATCTTCGACGACCACGATGTCATCGACGACTGGAACACCTCGGCCGCCTGGCTGGACGACATGCGGGCCACCCCCTGGTGGCGCGAGCGGCTGCTGAGCGGGCTGATGTCGTACTGGGTGCACCAGCATCTGGGCAATCTGTCACCCGCCGAGCTCGCGGCCGACCCCCTCTACACCGCCGTACGCGAACTCCCGGACGGAACCGACGAATTGCGTGCCTTCGCCTGCAAGGCCGACGCCGATCCGGCCTCCGTGCGCTGGAGCTACCGGCGCGACTTCGGCCGGGTACGGCTGCTGATGGTCGACACGCGTGCGGCCCGGGTGCTCGACGAGGAGGCACGGGCGATGCTCGACCCCGGGGAGGCGACGTGGCTGCGCGAGCAGGCGCTCGCGGACCGGGGGTCCTACGACCACCTCCTCGTCGGCACCTCCCTGCCCTGGCTGCTGCCGCACCTGGTGCATGACGCCGAGGCGTGGAACGCGGCCCTGTGCCGGGGTGACCGCGGAGCGCGCTGGGCGCGGTTCGGGGAGGATCTGCGGCGGCGGGCGGATCTGGAGCACTGGGCGGCGTTCCCGGCCTCCTTCGCGGAGCTCGCCGCACTGTTCGCGGAGGTCGGTTCGGGGGCGGAGGCACCGGCGACGGTGCTGGTGCTGTCGGGGGATGTGCACCACGCCTACGTGGCCGAGGCCTCCTGGCCCTCCGGTGGACCGCGCCCGAACTCGCTGGTGCTGCAACTGACGTGCTCGCCCGTGCACAACGCCGTGCCCCGCGCGATACGCGTCGGCTTCCGGTTCGGGTGGAGCGCGGTGGCCCGGGTCCTGGGGCGGCGGTTCGCCCGGCACGGGAGGTGTGCGCCGACGCCGGTCAAGTGGCGCAGAACGGGCGGACCTTGGTTCGGCAACCAGCTCATGACCCTGACGCTGAAGGGGCGTTCGGCACGGCTGCGGCTGGAACAGGCGCGGGGAGAGGGCGTGTTGGAGACGGTGGAGGAGGCCACGCTCAGCACCGCGTGAGGCGCGGACGCGTCACCGTTGCCCGTGGGCGGCCGGGGAGCGACCGGGGGCGACCGGGGGCGACCGGGGGGCGGATGAGGCGGACCGTCCGCTTCCACCAGGCAGTGTGCGACAGCCGGGTGAAGGTCTCGTATCGATCACACTCGCCCCCCATGTATCTGCTGTAACACCCCGGGCGTACGCTGTATGGCTGTTGATGGCCGCCCTGCCGCTCCCCTGCGACGTCGCGGCAGATGTGGTTCAGGGGGAGTCACGGGGAGTCTGCGGTGCTGGAGAGTGTGGGGTCACTGACCGAGACCCCTTGGATCTACGCCATGGTGGCGCTGTCGGTGCTGCTCGACGTGTTCCTGCCGGTCCTGCCGAGCGGAGTGCTGGTGATCACGGCCGCCACGGCGGCGGCAGCGGGCTCCGCGACCGGCCAGGTGCCGCACGAGGTGCCCGACATCATCGCGCTGACCCTGTGCGCGGCGGCCGCCTCGGTCCTCGGCGACCTGGTGGCGTACCGGCTGGCCTGGCGGGGCGGTGAGCGCCTGGACCGCGCGATCGCGCGCTCACGCCGGCTGACCTCCGCGCAGGAACGTCTCGGCCAGGCCCTCGCCCGGGGTGGCGGCGGCCTGGTCATCCTCGCCCGCTTCGCCCCGGCCGGCCGCTCGGTCGTCTCCCTCGGCGCCGGCGCCGCCCACCGCAGGGCCCGCGACTTCCTGCCCTGGTCGGCGCTGGCGGGCCTGGCCTGGGCGGTGTACAGCGTCGCCCTCGGCTACTACGGCGGCCAGTGGCTGGGTACGACATGGCTGGCGACCGCGGTGTCGGTGCTGGCGCTGTTCGGGGCGGGGGCGGGGGCCGCGTATGTGATGCGCCGGCCGGTGAAGGCGTCGTAGCCGAACGTCCGTCACGGCCGAGTGCCCGACGCGGCCGAGTGCCCGACGCGGCCGAGTGCCCGCTGCCTTCCAGGGCCCTAGGCGCTCGCCTTCTGGCCCCGTACCTCCAGGCCGTCCAGCAGCTCCGTCGTGGCCTGTGCGATCACCTCGACGGCGTGGTCGAACACCTCCTGGTTGTGTGCGGCGGGCGCCCGGAAGCCGGACACCTTCCGTACGAACTGCAGGGCCGCGGCCCTGATCTCCTCCTCGGTCGCCTCTTCGGGCAACGCGGGCGGGCGCAAGGTCTTGATGCTCCGGCACATGGGACCAGTCTGGCCCAACTCCGGGGCGCCTGCGATGATCCTTTCCGAGGCGGCCACCGGTTCGGGGCCGACCGACGAAGGGACAACACCATCATGGCGAACGAGAAGCCGACCGTCGCGGTGCTCGGCCCCGGCGGTGTGGGCGGGCTGCTCGCGGGACTGCTGGCCAGGGCGGGCCACCGGGTGATCTGCCTGGCGTCCGACGAGACGGCGCACACTCTGCGCACGGCCGGGCTACGGGTCCGCACCCGCGACTTCAGCGCCGCCGACCTGGGCGGAGCGGACGGCGGGGGTGAGGCGTTCAGCGAGTTCACGGTCGCGGTCGAGGCGGACGGCGTGCTGCGCGAGCCGGTCGACTTCTGTCTGGTCGCCGTCAAGGAGACCGGTCTGGACGGCGCCCTCGACCGCGTCCCGCCCGCCGCGCTGGGCGACGCCCTTCTCGTGCCGTTCCTGAACGGCGTCGAACACCCGGCGGCCCTGCGGGCCCGCTACCGCGCCGATCTGGTCGCCCCGGCCGCCATCCGCGTCGAGTCGGCCCGGGTCGCGCCCGGGGTGATCGAACGGGGCAGCCCCTTCACCGAGATCGACCTGACCCTCGGCGACGGCACCGTCGACCGCGAACGGGTGCACGTCCTCGCCCGCGCCCTCGACTCCGCCGGTGTCTCGCGGGTGCGGGTGTACGACGAGGAGACGGCGCCACTGTGGGCCAAACTGAGGTTTCTGGCGCCCTTCGCCCTGCTCACCACCCGTTACGCGCTGCCCCTGGGCGAGGTACGCACCCGGCACCGGGACGAGCTGAGGACCCTGCTGGAGGAGGCCGCGGCGGTCGGCCACGCCGCCGGCACTCCCACGGGCCCGGCTCCCGACGCGGCCCTGATCAACCGGGAACTGGCCCGCTACGACGCCTTCCCGGCCCCCGCCAAGTCCTCGATGCAGCGCGACGCCGAGGCCGGCCGCCCGCTCGAACTGGACGCTATCGGCGGCTCGTTGCTGCGCGCCGCGGAGCGGCACGGGGTGAGTGTGCCGGTGACGGCGCGGGTGGTACGGGAGTTGAGGGCCGCCGGCCACTGAATCCGCGACCGTCCGACGACGCCCCTCGGTCCGGTGCCCCCGGTTCGGGCCGTCCCGCCTCTTCCGGCCTGTGGCGGGACCGCGACTTCCGTAGTCTCTGGATCGGGCAGACCGTCTCCCAACTCGGCGAGCACACGAGCCTGTTGGTGCTGCCGCTGTTCGCCGTGCTCACGCTCGGCGCCGGGGCCGACCAGCTGGGCCTGCTGCGCGCGGTGGGGCAGGCGCCGATCCTGGTGTTGTCGCTGTTCGTCGGCGCCTGGGTCGACGGATGGCGGACCCGTACGGTGATGGTGGTGGCGGACGCCGGCCGCGCCGCGGGCGGCCAGCTGGTGAACGTCACGGTCATGGCGGTCCGGCAGGCGCTCACCCCGGCCGGGATACAGGGCCGCGTGGCCGCGACGATCACCTGTGCCGGCATGGGGACGACCCCCCTCGGCTCGCTGCTCGGCGGCTTCCTCGCCCAGTGGTGGGGCTTGCGCACGGGCCTTCTGGTGACGGCCGCGGCCATGCTGCTCTCCCCGGCCCTGATGGCCCTCTCCCCGCTCACCCGCCTGGGCCGAACGCTTCCCGCCCCCGCCGAGTAGGACGGACCGGCCCCACCCGTTCGCATGAACCCCGAGAAGGAACTCGCATCCCAAAATCGAACAGGCGTAGCATTGTCGCGTGGCAACGACCTATGACTTTCCGAGTGACCTCCTCGCCGGTCAGGAGGAGCTGCATCAGGTCCGGGCCGAGCTGTCGGCCCTGCTCAAGCGTCTCCCCTGGTCGGTGGAGCCCCTGGACGGCTTCAGCGACACGGGCGGCTGGCGCAAGGTGGAGCGCCCCGCTTCCCCGGGCTGGACGGCCGACGAGCAGGCGGAGGTCGAGAAGCTGCGGCAGCGCGAGCACGAGCTGGCGGTCTTCGTCACCACCCACCGCTTCTGGACGGAGGTCACGGCCGGAGAGCGGGTCGACGCCCGTACGAGGCTGAAGCACGCCCGCTCCGGCGAGTGAGACACGGAAGACCCCGGCCGCGGACGACCGGGGTCTTCTCCTGTGTGGGCGCGGACGGTTTCGAACCGCCGACATCCTGCTTGTAAGGCAGGCGCTCTACCCCTGAGCTACGCACCCGGGACGAGTCGACAGCCTACCTTGCCCGAGCCGGTGCCCCGCAAACCCGTTTCACGAGAGTGCCTGGTGCGGAAGGGTGCCGATGACGGCAAAGTCACAGTGCCGAACGCGAACTGACCGGCCCGTGTGTTCGTCCTTCACGGGTGGGAGAATGAAACCGGGCACCCGCCAGGACGAATGACAGCACGGGAGAGGGATGTGACGGCGACACCTTCGCAGCCGAACTCGCCGTCGGCGCCGCGCGCATCCCGCCACCGCCACCGTCAGGCGCTCGGGGACGGCCTCGCCCTCCTCGCCCTCCCCCTCGTCGCCGCGCTCGCGCTGCCCGCCGCGTTCGCCGGCGGTGGCACCCGGCGCTGGTTCGGCGGGCGGGCCGAGTCCCAGCGGGCCGAGGCGCAGGCCGCGAAGGACGCCGCGGCGGCCGCGTTCTACGAACTGGACACCGCCCAGCGCGATCTGCGGATCTCGATCGAGACGATCACGGCCGTCGACGACACCCCGGCCGCCCGCCGCGTCGTCTCCGACTTCGACGCCCTCGGCCGCCGTATCGACGAGGCCAGCCACCGCTACATCGAGGCCGTCGACGCCCATGACCTCGACCGCGACGACCTGGAGGCCTCGGTCGCGGCACACGCGCGTACCGAGCTCACCCGCGCCAAGGACGAGCTCACCGCTGTCAAACGGGAGCTGGACCGTTTCGCCGACAGTCTCGGCCCCCTCCTCGGCAAGGCGGAGACCCAGCTGGCCCGGCTCGCCCCGGCCGTGGAGCGCGCCCGCCAGGGCCTGCTCGCCGCCTCCAACGCGCTGGACGCGGTCAGAGCCACCCAGCTCAGAGCCGACGACCTCGCCGCCCGTCTCGCCGCGCTCGGCCCCGAGCTGACCAAGCTCAACCAGGGCGCCGGACAGCACGGCGTCCCGCAGACCCTGGAGCGCGCCGAGCGGGTGGCGCGCGAGGCCGAGGCGATCCGGGTGGAGGCGCAGCGCCTGCCCGAGAAGGCGGCCGAGATCGACCACCGCCTCGTCTCCCTCCGCACCCGCGCCCAGGCCCTCACCACCCGCGCCGGCCAGGTCGAGCCGGTCCTGAGCGAACTGCGCCGCCGCTTCTCCGCGGCCTGCTGGCAGGACCTCCAGCACGTCCCCGACCAGGCCACGGAGAACGTCCGCCAGGCCGAGACCAAGCTGAAGGAGGCCCAGGCGGCGAGAGACGCCCAGCGCTGGCCGGACGCGACGTCCCTGCTGTCGACGGTTCGGGCCCTGCTGAACACCACCGACGAGTCCGTGTCGGCCGCGCGGGACCGTCTGCAGCGGCTGAACGCCGTGCAGAAGGACCCGCAGCAGGAGATCGACAGGACCCGCTTCGCCATCCGGGACGCCCAGCGCCTGGCGATGACCGGCAGGACGGCGCCCGATCCACGGCACGCCCGTCCGCTGGACGATTCGGTGGCGCGTCTGGACCGGGCGATCACCGGCCTGGAGGGTCGGCACCCGGACTACTGGCACTTCCTCACGGAACTGGAGGCGATACGCCGGACGGTGGCCGGGGTGGTCACGCGGATCCGCGAAGAGCGCGGTTCAGTGGCCCCCTAGTTCCGATGGGCGCAGTTGGGCGCGGTTAACCTGTGTGTATGCCTCGCTATGAGTACCGCTGCCGGACGTGCGGCGACACCTTTGAAGTGAGCCGTCCCATGGCTCAGTCGTCCGACCCCGCGAAGTGCTCCGCAGGGCACGCCGACACGGTGAAGTTGTTGTCGACGGTGGCTGTCAGCGGTAGGGCGTCCGGGCCGGCGCCCCGAGCGGGTGGCGCCGGCGGCGGGTGTTGCGGTGGAGGGTGCTGCGGCTAGGCAGGGGTGACGGCCGGGTGCGGGTGCGTGGGGGAACGCTTGGCGCGCCCCGCGGCGGAGCCGTAGATCGACACACCCCCGCGCCCCTTACGGCATTGCGGTACGCCCTGCCTTCAGGAACTCGCGGAGGATGCGCTCCCCCGCCAGCACTCCTCGCTCCGGCAGCCCGGTGACCGCCGGCGCCGCCCAGTCCGCCTCCGCCAGTTCGCCATGCCCGGGCCGCCAGCCCCGGTCCGCCGCCAGCAGTAGGTCGGCGTCCAGGAGGGAGTCGCCGGCGGCCAGGGTGAGTTCCGCGCCCGTCCGCCGTGCGACCTCCCGCATCGCCGCGCTCTTGGTCAGGGGCTTGGGGACGGCGTAGATCTTCCGGCCCTGAAGGGAGACCGTCCAGCCGCGGTTCTCCGCCCAGACCGCCAACTCCTTGACCCATTCCTCGGAGAGGAGTTCGCGCTCCACGACCAGATAGGCGAAGAGGTCCTCGGCGACACGGTGCTTGCGCACCCACTCCGGGTCAGCCGTCGCCAGCAGATGCTCACGGACCTCGTCGAGCGGCGCGCACTCGTCGGCGAGACGGGTCGTGACCCGTGCGTGCCAGTCGAGGTCGGAGACACCGTCGACCAGCAGATGGCCGCCGTTGGCGCAGATCGCGTACTTGGGCGTCGGGCCGGGCAGGTTGATGCGCTGGTACTGCTTACGGGTCCGGGTCGTCGTCGGCACGAAGACCGCAGCGTCCCCCAGGTCGGTCAGCAGCCCGGCCGCCGTCTCCGTCATGAAGGACAGCGGCCTGCTCTCGTGCACCTCGACACAGAGCAGCCGGGGCGCCCGCGCGTCCGGCATGGTCAGCGCGAGGGCCGCCGGGGAGTAGATCAGCGTACGGTCGAGATCGCTCGCCACCAGCACCGGCATCAGACGTTCACCGCCCTGCCGTCGGCACCGGTCGCGCCGCGCGTGTAGCGGGGGTGGATCAACCCCACGCAGGTGTACGGCAGTTCGGCGACCTCCTCGACCGGTACGCCCCTCTGCCCGGCCAGCAGCCGTACATGGTCCAGGTCGGCGCCCGCCCCCTGCCGCGCCAGGATCTTCCAGGGCACCCGGCGCAGCAGCACCCGGGTGGTCTCGCCGACACCCGGCTTGACGAGGTTCACATCGTGGATGCCGTACTCCTCGCTGATCCGCTCGACCGCCGCCCAGCCCTCCCAGGTCGGTGCCCGGTCGCCGGAGAGCAGCTCCTTGGCCTGTGCGTCGACCGCTTCCGCGACCTCCGGGAAGCGGGCGGCGACGGCGTCGACGAAGTCCACCGAGACGTCCGCGCCGGCCAGTTCGCGGTAGAACTTGGCGCCGTGGAAGTCGTGCGGGCCGACCAGGTCCGAGCGCAGCACGGTCCGTGAGATCAGGCCGGAGACCGTCGAGTTGAGACAGGCGGAGGGGATCAGGAAGTCCTCGCGGGTGCCGTACGTCCGCACACAGGAACCGGGGTCGGCCAGCACCGCGATCTCCGGGTCGAAGCCGGTGATGCCGTCGGAGGCCTCGAACTCCCTGATGGCGTCGGCGAGTTCACGGGTGATGGCGCCCTTGCCGGTCCAGCCGTCGACGAAGACCACGTCGTGCGGGTCGTGGTGGGCGGCCAGATAGCGCAGGGCGTTGGCGTCGATACCGCGGCCTCGGACGATCGAGACGGCGTAGTGCGGCAGTTCCAGGCCGTGGCGGTAGTGGGCCCAGCGGCGCATCAGGACGCCGACGGGGGTGCCGGCGCGGGCCAGCGACACCAGCACGGGGCGCGGGGAGCGCTCGGCGAGCACGATCTCCGTGACGGCGCCGACGGCCTGGGCGAGCCGGGACGCGGTCGTCTCCAGGGCCGCGTGGAACAGCTCCTGGTACTGCTCGCTCGGCTGGTACTCCACCGGCAGCGACTCCGCGTAGTGCGCGCCGCCGCTCTGGATGGCCTCCTCCCGCTCCTCGGTCGGCGCCTCCAGCGTCACGTCCGAGAGGTCCTGGAGCAGCCAGCCGACCTCCTCGGGTGGATACGAGGAGAAGGCGGGGCCGCGGAGGGGCTCGGGCAGCATGGCGGGCCTTTCGGGGACGTACGACGGTATGACCGCGAGGAGGACGTGCGGGGTATGGGCGGCGAGCCGGGCCAGCAAACCGTCCGGCGCGTGCAGCGCGGAGGTGTCGGCGGCCGAGTCGACCACGGCGACGACGGCGTCGAAGCCGGCGCCGGCCACGTTGTACGCGTAGCGCTCGCCGGGGCCGTCGGCCGGGTCGTCGTGGGCCGGGAAGGACATACGGCTGCGTATCGCGTAGCCCGGGTCGTCGACGGCGAGGACGGGTGAGCGGGTGGTGGTCGAGTACCGGACCTCGGCGTCGACGACGTGCTCCAGCTCGCGGGCGAGCCTGAGGGGGGCGTACATCAGCTCTTCGAAGCCGAGGACGTGTACGCGGCGCGCGTCCGCCGGGAGGGCGTCGACCAGGCGGGCGGCCATGGCGGGGAGGGCGCGTTCGAGGCGGATGCGGTGCTGGGGGGTGAAGCCGTGCCGACCGCCGTCGGGCAGGCCCCGGGGCCAGAACAGTTCCACGCGGGTGATGTAGCCGTTTTCGGGACGCGTCTGCCAGGTGCGGTTGTCTTCCGAGCGCAGGTCGTACGGGGCTGGTCGCGCCCGCGCGGCGGTAGCCGCGGATTCAACGCCGCCCCGCGCCCCTGGGAGGGTGCTGCTCAGGTCGGCTTCGGCGGCACCGCCCTTCTTCAGGGGCGCGGGGCTGTGTCGATCCGCAGCTTCGCCGCGGGGCGCGACCAGCCCCCACTCGCCCGCAGACGCCTGACTGCCCGCAGCCGCAGCCTCGTGTCGCGCCACCAACTCCTGTCCCTTTTCCAACACCCCTTCCGGCAACCGAACAGTCCCCGAAGCCGCCGCCACCAAATCCACCCGGGCACCTATCTCCCGCGCGAACTCCTCCAGCCGCCCGAGGTCCGCCGCCGACCGCATGTCGACCAGTGCGACCACCACGTACCGGCGCCGGGGATACCGCTCGTGAAGATCACGGATCGTGTTCAGGACCGTGTTCCCGGTCGAGAACTCGTCGTCGACCAGCACCAGCGGACCGTCACCGGCCAGCAGCGCGGGATCCTCCGGCAGCAGCAGATGCGAGGTGGCGTGGGAGTGGGACTCCTCGAAGCCGCCTGCCGCGGTCACACCCGGCACCGGACGGCGGGTGGAGTGCAGGTACGGCGCCAGACCGACGCCGTCGGCGACCGAGTGCCCGAGCCCCGTCGCCGTCTCCGCGTAGCCCAGGACGACCGCCCTGGCCGCCTCGGGCGTCCCCAGCAGCTCCCGGACCCGTCGGCCCAGGGCGAAGCCGTACCCGTACACCACCGACGGCGACTGCGGTACGTGCTTGCCCAGGACGTTGGAGACCAGCAGATGCGCCCGCTTGGGGTTGCGCCGCAGCGCCAGCCCCAGCAGGTCCGTCAGCTTGTCGTCGCCCACGAGTTCCAGCCCGAGTCGCTCGGCGACCCAGGTCCCGGACCAGACCTCGTTGTTCACTGCGTTGCTCATGAGTCCCTAGTCGGTGAGATCAGCCGGGTACGCCGGCGGCGAGCAGGTCCACGAAGCTGACGTCCTCGCGTGCGACGCCGAAGACCTCGGCCCGCAGCATGGTCCGCTCGGCCCAGGCGCGGTGCGGCTTCACCTCGTTCATCTTGTTCGTGTACGCCGACCTGAGCACGCCCCCGCCGCCCCGCTCGGGCCGCAGGATGTCCGCGGCGTCGCTGAACTCCTCGTGGCTGACCACGGACAGCGCGTGCACGGGCAGGACATGGGTCGGGTGTATGCAGGTCTTGCCCAGCAGACCGTTGGCCTGGTCGAGCGAGATCTCCCGCAGCAGACCGTCCATGGCGTGCTCGATCAGTTTCTCGCGCAGTTCGACGGCCTGCCCCTCGAGGAAGGGGCTGGTGCGAAGAAGCGGCTTGAACATCCGCTCCGGGACGCGGAAGTACTCCCACACCGGCCCGGTCACCGTGAACCCGGTGCCGTCGGCGCGCCCCAGCATGTTGACCACGTCGGCGATCACGGAGGCGATGATCTGGACGTCGTAGGCCGTCATGTCGGGAGCCCTGCGCAGCCCGTACGACGAGCAGAAGTCGGTGACGCCCAGCCGGAGCGCCAGTACGCGGTCGCGGTACTTCTCGACGGCGCGGGCGATGCCCTCCAGGGCGTCCACGCGCGTCTCCCGGTACATCAGCTCCGGTGTCTCCAGCACGGGCATCCCGAACAGCCGGCGCCCGCTCGCCGTCTCGGCACCCGCGAGGGCCTCCAGGAACGGGATACCGCGCTCCTCGGTGAACTTCGGGAACACGAACCCGGACAGCAGCCGGACGCTCGCGCCGAGCCGCCGTACGAGATCGGGGATCTGCTCGGGTGTGCGCACCCGGATGAACAGCAGCGGGATGCGGTCGCCGCCCCGGGCGTCCAGGTCGGCGAACTGCCGGACGAGGTTCTCCTCCCCCGCCACCACGTCCGCGTCGTCGATCGAGTCCTCGAGGCACAGCACCATCGAGACCACGCCGAGCGCCGCCTGCTTGACGATGTCGTCGGCCAGCCGCGGCCTGGTGGCCGGGCTGTAGAGCGTGGCGCCCAGGGCCGCGGAGAGCAGCCGGGCCGGGGAGTCCGCGTCGAAGGCGCAGGGCTCCTGGTGGAAGAGGCGCTGACGCACCTCCGGGGCGATGTGCCCGAAATGACGCATAAAGCTCCCCCGTGTTGGCTATGTGATCGGTGATGTGTCGAAGGTGGCCGGTAATAGTACGTACAAACCCATGTCATGGGTTCCCATCGGGCATGAATTTCAGGTAACGCAGGACATGAACAGCTGTGACGGATGCCGCACCCCGCGTTGTCGTGACCAGGACCGAGAGGGCAGGATGACCGCATGACGCACGCGATGCTGAAGGGGTCGAACGTCCCGCTGGAAGCCACGACGGTGCGCGCCGTGCTGCGCTGGACGCCCGGGCCGGGGGTCCCGGATGTCGACGCCTCGGCGCTGCTCCTCGGCCCCGACGGTCGTGTGCGCTCCGACGAGGACTTCGTCTTCTACAACCAGCCCCGGCACCCCTCCGGGAAGATCTGGTGGCTCGGCAAGAAACGGCTCGCCGACGGTCCCACCGACACGATCCAGACGGATCTCGCCGGAGTCGAGACCGATGTCAGCCGTATTCTCCTGGTCGCTTCGGCGGAGGACGTCCCCTTCGGCCGCGTACCGGGCCTGCGCATCCTGCTGTACGACGCCCGTCTCACCGACGCCGAACCGCTGATCACCTTCGACATCAAACCGGAGACCGGCGGCGAGACGGCCCTGATCTGCGGTGAGCTCTACCGCCGCGGCGAGGGCTGGAAGTTCCGCGCGGTGGCCGAGGGCTACA
Organism: Streptomyces sp. NPDC005648; assembly: GCF_040605395.1. Lineage (NCBI taxonomy): Bacteria > Bacillati > Actinomycetota > Actinomycetes > Kitasatosporales > Streptomycetaceae > Streptomyces > Streptomyces sp. NPDC005648. The sequence continues at coordinate 99,780 of NZ_JBEXCS010000001.1, forward strand.
CGGACGGCCTGAAGGACCTGGCCACGGACTACGGCATCTCGGTCGACGAGTCGGGCCCGGAGGCGGCCCCGCCGCCCTCCGCGCAGGCCCAGCCCCTGCCCCCCGAGCAGCCGGCCGCGTTCCCCGCCCAGCCGTCCTACGGCTACCCCCAGGCCACTCCCGCGACCCAGCCGGCCTACGGCTATCCCCACCCGGCCCCCGCCACCGCGGGGGTGGCGGCCCCGCAGTCCGGCTACGGCTATCCGCCACCGGTGACGACCCTCCCGAACCCCGACTTCCGACTCCCGCCCCAGGGCCCGCAGTTCATCGGCCGCTGAGGGGGAGTCGCCGGGGCGGCTATCGCTCCACCTTCGTCTTGTAACCCCGCCCCCACTGAAGGCCCCACCCGTACAGCCGGTCCAACTCCGCCTGGAACCCGTAGACGAACTTCACCTCACGCCGGACCACCAGCTCGCCCTTGACGTTCTCGATCATCACCACCGCGCACGACCGCGCCTGCGGATGCCGCTCGTCGAGATGGATCTCGATCCGGGGCCCGTTGCTCGGGTACAGCGTCACGATCGCGTGTGTGCGGTCGAACGCCGGCGTCTGGTCGTAGATGTAGACGAACACCAGCAGCCGCTTGATCTCGTCCCGGTGGTCCAGGTTGACGTACATCGTCTCCCCGGACGCCGACCCGAACCGGTCGTCACCGCTGAGCTTGACGTACGGCGGCGCGTTCACGTCCCCGAAGTAGTTCCCGAGCGGCTGTACGACCCCCTTCGTACCGTCGGCCAGCTCGTACAGGCACGCCAGGTCGAGGTCGACGTTGACCATGCTCTGGTTGTGCCCCATGACCTCCGGCGGCCGCAGCGCCTTGAACGGGTGGCGCCACAGGGACTCCCGCTGCGAGCCGCCTATGTCGGAGGTCCGCATCCGCCAGTTCAGGTTGACCCGCAGATGCCCGGTGGCGGCCCCCTGCTTGGTGAGGGAGACCTGGTTGTGCCGCTTGGTCAGCTCGATGGCGTTGGTGGCCGAGCTGCCGGAGTCGAAATCGGCCGCGCGCGACCCCAGCAGACCGTCGAAGAACCCCATTCCCGCCCCCATGTTCGACTCGAAAGAGACCGGCTCCCAGGAGACCGGCTCGGCAAAGACCGGCGGGGCGGCCGGAGGCCCGGCCGCCCCGCTCAGAGCGTTCCTCACCCGAAGGGGCGTCACACCCCGGACGAGACCTCAGTCTTCTCGTCCGAGCCCGTCGCTTTTCCCTCGGCGGCCGCGAGACGCTGGTTGCGGCGCACGGAGGACCAGAAGGACCAGCCGATCAGGACGACACCGACGAGGCCGGTGATGACCTCGTTGATCTGGTACTGGATGGTGACCATGAGGATCACCGCCAGCGCGCCGATCGCGTAGTGCGCGCCGTGCTCCAGGTAGACGTAGTCGTCGAGGGTGCCCTGGCGGACCAGGTACACCGTCAGGGAACGGACGTACATGGCGCCGATGCCGAGGCCGAGCGCCATCAGGACGATGTCGTTGGTGATGGCGAAGGCGCCGATGACGCCGTCGAAGGAGAACGAGGCGTCCAGGACTTCGAGATAGAGGAACATGAAGAAGGCGGCCTGGCCGGCCAGGACGACCGCGGGCTTCTTCTTGCCGGTGCGCTCGGCCGCTTCCTCCTCCTCGTGCTCGCGCTCCTCCTCGGCCTCCAGACGGTCCTCGAAGAACCCGGAGAGGCCACCGACGACCATGTAGGTGATCAGGCCGGCGATACCGGAGATCAGGACGGTCTGGGCCTTGTCGACGTGGGCGCCGCCGTGCTGGTGGGCATGGGTGGCGAAGGTGAAGGAGGTGATCAGCAGGACGATCAGCGCGATGCAGACCGCCAGCATGTCGACCTTGCCGAGCTTGGCCAGCGGGCGCTCGATCCAGCGCAGCCACTGGATGTCACGGTCCTCGAAGATGAAGTCCAGGAAGATCATCAGCAGGAACATGCCACCGAACGCGGCGATCGCCGGGTGGGCGTCGGTGACGAGCTGCTGGTAGTGGTCCTTGTTGTTCAGGGCGAGATCGACCGCATCGATCGGGCCGATCTTGGCGCTGATCGCGACGATGACGACCGGGAAGACCAGGCGCATGCCGAAGACCGCGATGAGCACGCCGACGGTGAGGAAGATCTTCTGCCAGAAGGCGCTCATCTTCTTCAGGATTCCGGCGTTGACCACCGCGTTGTCGAAGGACAGCGAGATCTCGAGGATGGAGAGGATCGCCACGATGCCGAAGGCCTCCCACCCCCCGTAGAGGACGGCGACGACCAGGCCGACCGCGGTAATCGCGAACGACCAGCCGAAGGTTTTCAGAAGCACTGGCTACCCAATCCTTGGCGACCGGGTCTCCCCGGACCGCACTCGGCTTTACGAAACGTTGACTCCGAAGTCTAGAGCGATGCCCCGGAGCCCCGACGCGTACCCCTGTCCCACTGCACGGAACTTCCACTCGCCCTGGTAGCGGTAGACCTCACCGAAGATCATGGCCGTTTCCGTGCTGGCGTCCTCGCTGAGGTCGTAGCGGGCCAGCTCCTGGCCGTCGGCCTGGTTGACCACGCGGATGAACGCGTTGCTCACCTGACCGAAGGTCTGGCCGCGCTCGTCGGCCATATGGATCGAGACCGGAAAGACGATCTTGTCGCACTGGGCCGGCACCTTGGAGAGGTCGATCAGGATCGACTCGTCGTCACCCTCGCCCTCACCGGTGAGGTTGTCACCGGTGTGCTCCACCGAGCCGTCCGGGCTCTTGAGCTGGTTGTAGAAGACGAACCACTCGTCCCCGAGCACCCGCCCGCTGTTGCAGAGCAGCGCGCTGGCGTCCAGGTCGAAGTCGGCTCCGGTGGTGGAGCGCGCGTCCCAGCCGAGCCCGACCATCACCTGAGTGAGGTTGGGTGCGGCCTTGGACAGGGAGACATTGCCCCCCTTGGCGAGCGTGACGCCCATGATGCTGGTCCTCCCCGAGACGGTGCGTATGTGGTTGTACTGATCCTCCGGCGCCGCACCGCGGGCGGTGCGGCGCCGGAGGGTTCGACCGGCCGGGCGGCCGCTCGGACGTCGACGTCGGACGTCGAAGCCGTCGGACGTCGACCCGTCAGACGTTGACGCCGAAGTCCTGCGCGATGCCGCGCAGGCCCGAGGCGTAGCCCTGGCCGATGGCGCGGAACTTCCACTCCGCGCCGTTGCGGTACAGCTCGCCGAAGACCATGGCGGTCTCGGTCGAGGCGTCCTCGCTCAGGTCGTACCGGGCGATCTCCGCCTCGCCGGCCTGGTTCACCACGCGGATGAACGCGTTGCGGACCTGGCCGAAGGACTGCTGGCGGTTCTCGGCGTCGTAGATCGACACCGGGAAGACGATCTTCTCGATGTCGGCCGGGACGGCCGCGAGGTTGACCTTGATCTGCTCGTCGTCCCCCTCGCCCTCACCGGTGATGTTGTCGCCGGTGTGCTCGACCGAGCCGTCGGGGCTCTTGAGGTTGTTGAAGAAGACGAAGTTCTGGTCGCTGGCGACCTTGCCGGAGCTGTTCAGCAGCAGCGCGCTAGCGTCCAGGTCGAAGTCGGTGCCGGTCGTGGTGCGGACGTCCCACCCCAGACCGACGATGACCGCGGTCAGGCCCGGGGCCTCCTTGGTCAGCGATACGTTGCCGCCCTTGCTGAGGCTGACTCCCACGAGTCCTCCATTGGGTTCAGGGGCGGGGCGCCCCGCCGTGCGTTTGACATCGGATCAACGAATCGATCCTAGTGACGGGTTCCCGCCCCACGCATGGCTTGGAAACGAAGAATCACAGGGTGTCGAGCGCCTTCACGTACTCGCCGAGGTCGCGCGCGTCCGGCAGGGCGTTGACGACGGTCCAGCGGACGACGCCCTCCTTGTCGATGACGAAGGTGCCGCGCACCGCGCAGCCCTTGTCCTCGGCGAAGACGCCGTAGGCGCGGGAGACCTCGCCGTGCGGCCAGAAGTCGCTCAGCAGCGGGTAGTCGAGGCCCTCCTGCTCGGCGAAGACACGCAGGGTGTGGATGGAGTCGTTGGAGACGGCGAGCACCTGGGTGTCGCGGTCGGAGAACTGCGGCAGGTTGTCCCGCACCTCGCACAGCTCGCCGGTGCACACGCCGGTGAAGGCGAAGGGGTAGAAGAGCAGGACCACGTTCTTCCGGCCGCGGAACTCGGAGAGTTTCACGGTGGCGCCGTGGTTGTCCTTGAGCTCGAAGTCGGGGGCCTTGTCGCCGACCTGGATCGCCATCGGGATACGTCCCTTTCGGTGGGGCTGTTCGGGTGGTGGGGCCAACCCTACGCAGCGCTCACCGGGAACCGACGGACGGGCCGAGCGAAGACTCGGCCCGTCCGGTGCGGCCTACTTCTTGGACTTGGCCGCCTTGGGCGTCACCAGCCGGCTGCCGCTCCAGTCCTTGCCCACGCTGACGCTCTTGGAGGCGGACAGGCCCGCCGTCGTCGCGGCTTCGGAGATGTCGCTCGGCTCGACGTAGCCGTCACGGCCGGTCTTCGGCGTCAGCAGCAGGATCGAGCCACCCTCCTCGATGTACGTGGTGGCGTCCACCAGCACATCGGTCAGGTCGCCGTCCTCGTCGCGGAACCAGAGCACCACGGCATCGGCGACGTCGTCGTAGTCCTCGTCCACAAGGTCGCTGCCGATGACTTCCTCAATGGCCTCGCGGAGTTCCTGGTCTACGTCCTCGTCGTAGCCGATCTCCTGGACCACCTGCTCGGGCTGGAACCCCAGCCTCACGGCAGGGCTCGTCTCCGCGTGGTCCGCGGTCGCGCTCACGGGGTGCCTCCTGATCATGTCTTGGGAATCTCTCAGCCACGCGCGTGCGCGAAGCATTGGCCGTAGTCCACACGGGCGGGGCGGATCGCGCAAGTACCCGGCCGTTCAGACCGCCGAAACGGTGACGTTCCTGGCCGTGTCACCGCAACTCCAGCTACGCCGCCGCAGCCGTTAGTGACCTACACCACACCTTTCTGCCCCCTTTGCGGCATTGGGAACCCGGGCGGGTCTCCACAGGTCTCGGTTACCTCTCAGTAGAGATGACGTTTGCTTCCCCGAGGTACACGATGGGGAACGGTGCAGGCATACCGAAAAGCAGCTCAAAGCAGCCCTCTGACAGGTAAGGAACAGCGTGGCTTCCGGATCCGATCGCAACCCGATCATCATTGGCGGCCTTCCGAGTCAGGTTCCTGACTTCGATCCCGAGGAGACCCAGGAGTGGCTCGACTCCCTCGACGCCGCCGTCGACGAGCGCGGCCGTGAGCGGGCCCGCTACCTGATGCTGCGGCTGATCGAGCGGGCCCGCGAGAAGCGTGTGGCCGTGCCCGAGATGCGCAGCACGGACTACGTGAACACCATCCCCACCAGGGCCGAGCCCTTCTTCCCGGGCAACGAGGAGATCGAGCGCAAGGTCCTCAACGCGACCCGCTGGAACGCCGCGGTGATGGTCTCCCGCGCCCAGCGCCCCGGGATCGGCGTCGGCGGCCACATCGCCACCTTCGCGTCCTCCGCGTCCCTCTACGACGTCGGCTTCAACCACTTCTTCCGCGGCAAGGACGACGGCCTCGGCGGCGACCAGGTCTTCTTCCAGGGCCACGCCTCCCCGGGCATCTACGCGCGCGCCTTCCTGCTCGACCGCCTCACCGAGGAGAACCTGGACGGCTTCCGCCAGGAGAAGTCGAAGGCCCCGCACGGCCTGTCGAGCTACCCGCACCCGCGCTCGATGCCGGACTTCTGGGAGTTCCCGACCGTCTCCATGGGCCTCGGCCCGATCGGCGCGATCTACCAGGCGCGGATGAACCGGTACATGCACGCGCGCGGGATCGCCGACACCTCGAAGTCCCGGGTGTGGGCCTTCCTCGGCGACGGCGAGATGGACGAGCCGGAGTCGCTGGGCCAGCTGACCATCGCCGCCCGCGAGGGCCTGGACAACCTGACCTTCGTCGTCAACTGCAACCTGCAGCGCCTCGACGGCCCGGTGCGCGGCAACGGCAAGGTCATCCAGGAGCTGGAGTCGGTCTTCCGCGGCGCCGGCTGGAACGTGATCAAGCTGATCTGGGACCGCTCCTGGGACCCGCTGCTCGCGCAGGACCGGGACGGCCTCCTCGTCAACCGGATGAACACGACGCCGGACGGGCAGTTCCAGACCTACGCCACCGAGTCCGGCGCGTACATCCGCGAGCACTTCTTCGGCGACGACCAGCGGCTGCGCGCGATGGTCGAGAACATGACCGACGACCAGATCCTGCACCTGGGCCGCGGCGGTCACGACCACCGCAAGATCTACGCGGCGTTCAAGGCGGCCACCGAGCACAAGGGCCAGCCCACGGTCATCCTCGCCAAGACGATCAAGGGCTGGACGCTGGGCCCGAACTTCGAGGGCCGCAACGCCACGCACCAGATGAAGAAGCTGACGGTCGACGACCTCAAGCGCTTCCGCGACCGGCTGCACCTGCCGATCTCCGACAAGGAGCTGGAGTCCGGCGCGCCGCCGTACTACCACCCGGGCCGGAACTCGGAAGAGATCCAGTACATGCACGACCAGCGCCGGCAGTGCGGTGGTTACGTCCCCACCCGCGTGGTGCGCTCCAAGCCGCTCGCGCTGCCGGACGACAAGACGTACGCGACCGTGAAGAAGGGCTCGGGCCAGCAGTCGATCGCGACGACCATGGCCTTTGTGCGTCTCCTCAAGGACCTCATGCGGGACAAGGAGCTCGGGCGTCGTTTCGTGCTGATCGCGCCGGACGAGTACCGCACGTTCGGCATGGACTCCTTCTTCCCGAGCGCGAAGATCTACAACCCGCTGGGTCAGCAGTACGAGGCGGTGGACCGCGATCTGCTGCTCGCGTACAAGGAGTCGCCGACGGGCCAGATGCTGCACGACGGCATCTCCGAGGCCGGCTGCACCGCCTCCCTGATCGCGGCGGGCTCGGCGTACGCCACCCACGGCGAGCCGCTGATCCCGGTCTACGTCTTCTACTCGATGTTCGGTTTCCAGCGCACCGGTGACCAGTTCTGGCAGATGTCCGACCAGCTGGCGCGCGGTTTCGTCCTGGGTGCGACCGCGGGGCGTACGACGCTGACCGGTGAGGGGTTGCAGCACGCCGACGGGCACTCGCAGCTGCTCGCCTCGACCAACCCGGGGTGTGTCGCGTACGACCCGGCGTACTCGTACGAGATCGCGTACATCGTGCAGGACGGTCTGCGGCGGATGTACGGCGGTGACGCCGAGCACCCGCACGGCGAGGACGTCTTCTACTACCTGACCGTCTACAACGAGCCGATCCAGCACCCGGCGGAGCCTACGAGCGTGGACGTCGAGGGCATCCTCAAGGGCATCCACCGGATCTCCGAGGGCGGTTCGGGATCGATCCCCGCGCAGATCATGGCGTCCGGTGTCGCGGTGCCGTGGGCCGTCGAGGCGCAGCGGATCCTCGGCGAGGAGTGGAACGTGCGTGCCGACGTCTGGTCGGCGACCTCCTGGAACGAGCTGCGGCGTGACGCGGTCGCCGTGGAGCAGCACAACCTGCTGCACCCGGAGGAGGAGCAGCGGGTGCCCTACGTGACGCAGAAGCTGTCGGGTGCGCAGGGGCCGTTCGTGGCGGTGTCCGACTGGATGCGGGCCGTGCCGGACCAGATCGCGCGGTGGGTGCCGGGGTCCTACCAGTCCCTGGGCGCGGACGGGTTCGGTTTCGCCGACACCCGTGGGGCGGCCCGTCGGTTCTTCCACATCGACGCCCAGTCGATCGTGGTGGCCGTGCTGACGGAGCTGGCGCGGGAGGGGAAGGTGGACCGGTCGGTGCTGAAGCAGGCCATCGACCGGTACCAGCTGCTGGATGTCGCCGCCGCGGATCCGGGGGCGGCAGGCGGGGACGCGTAGCCGCTTCGGGGCGCGGGGGTCCTCCCCGTTTGTCTCTACGATGCGGGCATGAAGCAACAAACGGCGCAGGGGCGTTGGGAGCAGGTCACCCAGCGCCCCTTGCTGGCGTTGGCCGTGTTGTTCGCCGTCGCGTATGCCGTGCCGATCGTGGATCACTCGGCGGGGCATCTGCTGACGGCCGTGTGCACCTGGGTCGAGTGGGTGGTGTGGGGGACGTTCGCCGTCGACTACGTGGTGCGGGTGGGGCTGGCGCGGCAGCGCAGGGAGTTCGTGCGGACGCACTGGCTGGACCTGTGTGCCGTGGTGGTGCCGGTGCTTCAGCCGCTGCGGCTGCTGCGGATGGTGTCGACGCTGATACTCGTCGGCCGGCGGGCGCGGATGGCTTCGCAGATCCAGCTGACGACGTATGTCGCGGGGGCCGTGGTCGGGCTGCTGATGTTCGGGTCGCTGGCCGTGCTGTCCGTGGAGCGCGACTCACCGGACGGGAACATCCGCACGCTGGGTGACGCGCTGTGGTGGTCGTTCACCACGATGACGACGGTGGGATACGGCGACCACGCCCCGACGACGGGCCTGGGCCGCATGATCGCCGTGGGCCTGATGCTCTCCGGCATCGCGCTGCTCGGTGTGGTGACCGCCAACATCGCCACCTGGTTCATCGCCCGCTTCGAAAAGGACGACGTGGAGGAAAGACGCCAGACAGAGGCCATCGAGGCCCTCACCGAAGAGGTAAGAGCCCTACGAGCCGAGATCGCCTCCCTGAAACAGACCCCGGTGGACAGCTGAGGTTGGTCCCGCGTCTCGCCGGCGCTCGGTACAGGGGCGATCAGGGCCGGAATCGGTGTCGTCACGCGAACCGGCCCCGTCCGTGGCCACCGACCGTGTGAGGTCGCGGTATCGGTGAGCCGTCGGCCAGGCGGCGAAGAGGCCGGACCACGAAAGAGGTGGACCCCCGGTCCATCAACCGGGGGTCCTCCCTCACTTGCCCGGGTCAGAACAGGCCTGTGCCCGGGGTGGCCGCTCCTGCCAGCCAGATGATGGCCAGGAGCGTGTCGATGGCGCCCAGTACGAGCGCGACCAGGGCCGGCACGGGGCGGGAACCCGCCCAGCCGCGGCCCATGGCGAGCCAACCGCACACGACCGCCACCGGACCGAGGACAATCCCCAGCACGAAGAAACCGGCCACCGCGCAGATGACTCCGATGATTCCGAGCGTCGCGCGATCCGGCCCGGTCCGTGACCACGTCCGGCCACGTGAGCGGGGGTACCTGCGCGTTCCGTGTCCAAAGCCCGCCATCATCAACTCCCTGAACCCCGGGGTCTGTTCGGGGCTCAGGGAGCCGGGTACCCCCGGTGCGGCTCCTAATCACCGGCCGCGTCACCGGTCTGTCGGCGCGCTGCCCCCCTCCGGCAGCGCGCCGCAGCACCGGTCGCCCTCTGCGGAGGGCATGACCCACTGTGACCTGCGGCGCGTACCGAGGGCGAGGAATCTTTAGCGTCTTCACCCTGATAGGCGAAGTCGGCTGAAGTTCCGTCAGTTTTCCACCGCGGTAAGGCGACTCAGATGTGGCCCACCCCGGCGCCCGCCTCCGCGTTCGCGCCCCGCTTCGTCAGCAGCGCCACGAACACCGCCACCACCGCGACCCCGCACGCGACCAGCGACGCCAGGCTCATGCCCGAGATGAACGTCTGGTGCGCCACGTCGGCGATCTTCGCGGCGACCGCGTCCGGCGTCCCCTTGGCGACCGGCGCGATGCCGACCTGGACCGCCTCCGAGGCCTGCCCCAGCTGGGCCGGGGTCAGCGGCGGGAGGCCGGCGTCCTTCCAGTTGCCCGCGAGGTCGTTGTCGACCTTGGAGGCCATCACCGCGCCAAGCACCGCCGTACCGAGGCTGCCGCCGATCTGCATGGCCGCCTGCTGGAGGCCTCCGGCCACACCGGAGAGCTCCATGGGCGCGTTGCCCACGATGACCTCGGTGGCGCCGACCATGACCGGCGCGAGACCGAGGCCGAGGAGGCCGAACCAGAGGGACATCAGCGCGCTGCCGGTGTCCGTCTGCAGCGTCGACATGCCGTACATCGCGATCGCGGTGGCCGCCATACCGCCGGCCAGCGGGACACGCGGGCCCAGCTTGGTGATCAGCACGCCCGCGAGCGGGGAGCCGACGATCATCATCCCGGTGAGCGGCAGCAGGTGCAGACCCGCCTCGATCGGGGTCATCCCGTGCACGTTCTGCAGATAGAACGTCACGAAGAACAGCCCGCCCATGAACGCGATGGCCATCAGGACCATCAGGACGACGCCTGCGGAGAGCGGCACCGAGCGGAAGAGGCCGAGCGGGATCAGCGGCTCCTTGACCCTCGTCTCCCAGAAGGCGAAGAAGGCGAAGCCGAGGAGCGAGGCGGCTATGAAGGTCCAGGTCCTGCCGTCGCCCCACCCCCAGCTCGGCGCCTTGATCAGGGCCCAGACCAGGCAGAACATCGCGCCGGAGAGCAGGGCTATGCCGAGGATGTCGAAGGAGCGCGGCGCGTTCTCGGCGCGGTGGTCGAGCAGGATCAGCAGGCCCAGGAGGAGGGCGATGGCACCTACCGGCACATTGATGAAGAACACCGACTGCCAGTTGACGTGCTCGACGAGGACGCCGCCGAGGATCGGGCCGCCCGCGGTCGAGGCGCCGATGACCATGCCCCAGATGCCGATGGCCATGTTGAGCTTCTCGGCCGGGAACGTCGCCCGCAGCAGACCGAGCGCGGCCGGCATCAGCAGGGCGCCGAACAGGCCCTGGAAGACGCGGAAGGTGACGACCGCGGCGATGCTGTTCGACAGGCCGATGGCGCCCGAGGCGGCGGCGAAGCCGGTCACGCCGATCAGGAAGGTCTGGCGGTGGCCGAAGCGGTCACCGAGCTTGCCCGCGGTGATCAGGGAGACCGCGAGGGCGAGGAAGTAGCCGTTGGTGATCCACTGGACGTCGGCGAAGCTCGCCTTGAGGTCCTTCTGGATGGCCGGGTTGGCGATGGCCACGATGGTGCCGTCCAGGGCCACCATCATGACGCCGACCGCCACGGTGATGAGAGTGAACCAGGGGTGGCCGCGCAGTCCGGAGGCCGGCGCCGACCCGTCCGACGGGGCCTGCGGCGCCTCGCCACCCCCCGAACCCGTCGTGTCGATGGTCTGACTAGTCATGCGTTCGAGGCTAATGACAGCCACTGACAATTGACAAACCAGTTCACAAGTCAGTAACTGACGCCTATGGAAACACTGCGCGAACGCAAGAAGCAGCGCACCCGGGACGCCCTGCTGAGGGCCGCCATCGAGCTGTTCACCACACGGGGCTACGACCGGACGACCGTCGACGACATCGCCGAGGCCGTCGATGTCTCGCAGCGCACCTTCTTCCGCTACTTCGCCGGCAAGGACGAGGCGGCTCTCGCCCTGGAGGCGCTGGTGGTGGCGCGGTTCGTGCAGGCCGTGCGGAGGCGGCCGGCGGTGGAGGCGCCGATAGTGGCGCTGCGGCAGGCGGTCCTGGAGGGGTGGGACCATCTGCACGAGGTGATCGAGGCCGTCGTACCCGTCGAGCTCTATCTGCGGATGCACCGGGTGATCGAGTCGACGCCGACCCTGCTCGCCGCGCAGCTGCGGCGCAATCTGGAGGCCGAGGACGCCCTCGCGCGCGTGATCGCCGACCGCGAGGGCCTCGATGTGGACGCCGATCCCCGGCCGCGGCTGGCCGTGGCGGTCTTCGGCGGGGTGATGCGGGTGACGGAGCGGCAGTGGGGCACCGACGCGGACTTCGACGTGGAGGCGATGCGCGCGTTGACGATCTCGTACCTCGAACAGGTGGGACCCGCACTCACCGAGAACGGGCGAACACGCTGAGACACACTGAGGTCACCGCCACGTTTATCGAAACGTGATCCGCGTCACTCGACTCACGCGAGACCCTCTCGTTCTCCTAGTGTGTCCTCCCAGTGACTTCCTTCGACACCTCCCCGCAACTGAACGTCTGGCGCGCGCTGCTCGCCCTGGCCGTCGTGTTCGTGATGCTGGCGACCACCGGCTGGACGGCCCTGCGCAACCACGGCGTGAAGAGCCCGCTCCAGGCCTCGCTCTCCTCCTGGGAGCACGGCCGGATACACGGCCACCATCTGCCGGACCCGGACGCGTCCCCCGCGCGCCTGTCCCGCTTCTTCGCCACGCTCACCGCCCAGGAGGGCGCGGCGCTGGCCCGCCGCTACCCGCTCGCGGTCGGCAACATGAACGGCGCCCCGGTCGCGCTGCGCTACCGCGCCAACCATCTGGCGCTCCAGCAGCAGCGCCGGGCCGAACTCAGGCGTATGCACGACAGCCGCCTCTCCCCGGTCGGGCAGCAGGAGGCGGGCCGTCGTATGCACCGCTACGAGTCCCTGCTGAGCGGGGGCCGGCAGATCCTCGCCTTCGACCCCGACGGCACCGGCCGGGTCGCCGAGGTCTTCGGCGATCTGCAGAAGGCGCGGCGGGTGTCGGTCGTCGTCCCCGGCGTCGACACCGACCTGCTGACCTTCCAGAAGACCTACCGCCCGTACTCGGCTCCGGTCGGCATGGCCAAGTCGTTGTACGCGGCCGAGCAGGACGCGAGCCCGGCAACGCGTACGGCGGTGATCGCCTGGGCCGACTACACGGCACCGGCCGGCCTCGGCATCGACTCGGCGACGGCGATGCGCGCCCAGGACGGCGCGGTCCGGCTGAACGCGCTGCTGCGGGCGCTGCCCGGCAGGGCGCCGGTCTCGCTGTTCTGCCACAGCTACGGCTCGGTCGTCTGCGGGGTGGCCGCGCACGCGCTGCCGCGCCGGGTGGCCGACATAGCGGTGGCCGGCAGCCCCGGTATGCGGGTCCGCCGGGCGGCGGGGCTGCACACCTCCGCCGCGGTGTGGGCGATGCGGGACAGCACGGACTGGATCCAGGACGTGCCGTACATGGAGGTCGGCGGGCTCGGCCACGGCGCCGACCCGGTCTCGTCGGCCTTCGGGGCGCGGGTGCTGTCGGCGGCGGGCGCGAAGGGACACGCGGGCTATTTCGAACCGGGTACGGCGAGCCTGCTGAACTTCGCGGAGATCGGCGTTGGCGCGTACCGGTCGGTGGTCTGTGCCCGCGAGGTCCGCGGGTGCGGTTCGGGTTTGTCCGGCGCGGCTGCGGCCGGACGCGCGTAGAGGCGCAGGAACAGCGGTCTGCGCGGGATGGCGACGAAGGAGCGGGTCGCGCATACGATGAGCCGCATGGGTGACGTACTGGCCGGATTTCATGCCGCCTGGGAGTTCGAGTCCGACTCCGTGCTCATCCGTTACGAACGGGGGATTCGAACGCCCAAGCTGTTCCAGGCACTGGGGGAACGTCGTGTTCCCCTCGGGGCGATAGCGGGGGTGACGCTGGCGCCGGGGAAGCGGGGCACCGTCGTCCTCCGGGTCGAGCTGCGCGAGGGCGCCGACCCCTTGCTGGAAGCGGCGGCCGGCCAGCTGAAGGAAGGCTGCGACCCCTACCGCCTGGTCCTGCCGGCCGAGAAGGAGACACTGGCCGAGTACTACGCCGACGAGCTGCGGGCGGGGCTGGACGGCGGCGGGCCGGTCGACGGCTATCTGGTGGCCGCGCCCGAGGCGCCCCGCCAGTTCAAGGCGTACGACGCGAAGGCCTCCTTCGACGGGCGGACGGTGAGCTTCCGCTGGTTCTGGACGGGCGCGTCGTCGGCGAAGTGGAAGGCCGGGGACCAGAGCTTTCCGGTGACCGAGCTGAGCGGAGTGCAGTGGCGGTCGCCGGAGGTGTTCGAGGGGCATCTGCGGCTGATGCTCCGGGACGGGGCCACGGCGCCCACGCAGCCCGACCAGGATCCGGCGGCCGTGGTCTTCGGGCTCGGCTACGGGCCGGTGCACGAGTCGCTGCCGTTCGCGGCGGCGGTGCTGGCGGCCGTACGAAAGAGCGGACCGGCGGCGGTGGTACCCGCGGCCGGTCCGCGTCGCGACCCCGCCGACATCGCGGAGCGCATCCGTCATCTGGGAGAGCTGCACCAGGCGGGGCTGGTGACGGACGAGGAGTTCTCCAGCAAGAAGGCCGAGCTGCTGGCGGAACTCTGAGTCATTCGCGTCCGGGTCATTCGGGTCCGGGTCATTCGCGTCCGGCGGAGGCGAACGTCATGTCCGCGTACCGGTCGCCCGCCACCTTCGCCGCGATCGGCTCCAGCAGCGCCAGCTCCTCCTGACTCAGCGTGATCCTCGCCGCCGCCGTGTTCTCCTCCACGCGGCCCGGCTTGCGGGTGCCCGGTATGGGGACGACCGGGAGGCCGTGGACCGCCGCCTGCTGCTGCACCCAGGCCAGGGCGATCTGGCCCAGCGACGCGCCATGGGCCCCGGCGATCGCGCGGACGGGGTCCAGGAGGCTCGCGTTGGCACTCGCGTTGCCGCCGGTGAAGCGGGGCTGCCGGCGGCGGACGTCGTCGGCCGTGAGCTCCTTGTCGGCGTCGGTGAAGGAGCCGGTGAGGAAGCCACGACCGAGCGGGGAGTACGGGACCAGGGCGACACCCAGCTCACGGGCGGCCGGCACCACGTTGGCCTCGATGTCCCGGCTGAACAGCGACCACTCCGACTGCACGGCCGCGATGGGGTGCACGGCCTGCGCGGCGCGCAGCTCACCGGCCGTGACCTCGCTCAGGCCCAGGTGCCTCACCTTGCCCTCGCGGACCAGTTCGGCCATGACGCCGACGGTCTCCTCGATCGGCACGTTCACATCGCGCCGGTGCATGTAGTAGAGGTCGATCGTGTCGACGTCCAGACGCCTGAGGCTGGCCTCGGCGGCCTGGCGGATGTAGGGCGGGTCGTTGCGGATGACGCGACGGGTGGGCTCGTCGGGCGGGATCGACAGGGCGAACTTGGTCGCGATGACGACCGAGTCCCGGTGGGCCTTGAAGAACGGGGACAGGAACTTCTCGTTCTCGCCCCGGCCGTAGGCGTCCGCCGTGTCGTACAGGGTGACGCCCAGCTCCAGCGCCCGCTCCAGGGTGGCCCGCGACTCCTTCGCGTCCGAGGGGCCGTAGGCGAAGCTCATGCCCATGCAGCCGAGGCCCTGGACGCCGACCTCGGGGCCGGTGCCGCCCAGTCGCGCGGTCGGAATGCTGCTGTCGGTCATCGCACCTTCTCCGCCTCGCGGACGCGGTCCGCGTCCGCGTAGAAACTGATCTTCCGGTCCAGCACCGCGAGGGTGTCCTGCAGCTCGGCGATCCGCGCCAGCACATCGCGCCGGGTCGACTCGAGCAGTTCGAATCGCTCGCCGTAGGTGTGGTCGCCCTCGCGCACCAGTTCCGCGTACCGCACCATGTCGGCGACCGGCATGCCCGTCAGGCGCAGCTTGCCGACGAGGTCGAGCCAGTCGAGGTCGCGGTTGCTGTAGCGACGCTGGCCGGTGTGGGAGCGGTCGACATGCGGCATCAGTCCGATGCGCTCGTACCAGCGCAGGGTGTGCGCGGTCAGCCCGGTGAACGCGACGACCTCGCTGATCGTGTAGTTGTCCTGGCCCAGTGGGCGCCGATGGGGTGGGGGCGGGGCTCCGCAGGCGTCGGTCCGGGTGGGGGTGGTCTCCATCACCGTCATGGCCTCAACGCTATGGGGTTGGAGTGCACTCCAAGCAAGCGGAACCGGTAAGAATTCGTCCCCCGCCGCCGACCCCGCGAGAAGTACGCGGCCGTACGCCGCTTAGGCTCGTCGGCATGTCCTTGCAGAGCCTCGCACTGATCGAGAACTGGCCGGTTCCCACCGCCGCGGCCGGCGTGGTGCGTGCCGACGGCACCGTACTCGGCGGCCACGGACCGAGCGGCCACCGCTTCCCGCTGGCCTCGGTCACCAAGCCGCTCGCCGCGTACGCCGTCCTCGTCGCGTACGAGGAGGGAGCGGTCGAGCTCGACGAGCCGGCCGGGCCCGCCGGGGCGACGGTCCGGCATCTGCTCGCGCACACCTCGGGGCTGGCCTTCGACGAGCACAGGGTGATGGGGGTGCCCGGCGAACGGCGCCTGTACTCCAACGCCGGTTTCGAGCAGCTCGGCGACCACATCGCCAAGGCGACGGACATCCCGTTCGGGGAGTATCTGCGGCAGGCGGTCCTCGCGCCCCTGGGCATGACGTCCACGGCCCTCGAAGGCTCCCCGGCGAAGGACGGCGTCTCCACGGTCGACGACCTCCTGCGCTTCGCGGCCGAGATCCAGGCCCCCCGTCTCCTCGACCCCCGTACGGTCGCCGAGGCGATGACGGTCCAGTACCCCGGCACCAAGGGCGTGCTGCCCGGCTACGGCCACCAGAACCCCAACGACTGGGGCCTCGGCTTCGAGATCCGCGACTCCAAGTCCCCGCACTGGACCGGCGGTTCGTCGTCGCCGCGCACCTTCGGCCACTTCGGGCAGTCGGGCACGTTCCTGTGGATCGACCCCGACGCGGGGCTCGCGACGGTCGCGCTGACCGACCGCGCCTTCGGGCCCTGGGCGGTGGAGGCATGGCCCGCGTTCACGGACGCGGTGCTGGCCGAAACCCGCTAGAACGGCGGGGCCATCTCCCACAGCAGCAGCTCGGCCGGGGCCGACGCGACCGCCTCGAGATCCTTCGCGTCCGTGATCCGGGCCGCGTCCCCCGCCCCCAACTCCGCGCCGTCCAGCCGTACTTCACCGCGCACGACATGGACGTACACATACGCCCCGTCCGGTACCGCGGTGCGCTCCCCCGCACCCAGCCGCCGTACATGGAGCATCGCGCCCGCCTCGGGCACGGCGTACGGCGTCGAGTCCGCGATGCCGTGGACGATCTCGTACGACGGCTCACCGCCCGGCTTCAGCGGCGCCAGCCACATCTGTACGAAGGTCAGCGGCACCTCGGCGTCGTTGCGCTCGACGTGCCGGACACCGGCCGCCGCGCTGAGGCGCTGCACGTCCCCGGGGCGGACCGTCGTCTCATGGCCCCCGGAGTCCCGGTGCGTCAGCTCGCCCTCGACCACCCAGGTCACGATCTCCGTGTGGCTGTGCGGGTGTTCGTCGAACCCGGCACCGGGAGCGAGCCGCTCCTCGTTGCAGGCGATCACCGCGCCGAAGCGGAGGTTGTCGGGGTCGTAGTGCGGACCGAAGGAGAAGGCATGCCACGACGAGATGCCACCCGCCGCATCACCCCCGGGATAGCGCTCCGCAGCGCGCCGTACGTCCATCACACCCCCAAGGTAGCGGTGCCGGACAACGCACATATGACAGACGGCAAGGGCCCACCAACCCAGCGTGTGCCCACGCGTCGGCCGGGAGGGAGCCGGAGGGGGCGCGTCGGTGTCGAGACGGTGAACGCGCGGAGGCGCGAAGCGCTGAGCACGATCACCGTCTCGACACCGACTAAGGCGCCCCCGTAGGCGACCGACCCATCCCATAAGGCAGTCTTGTCCCGTGCCCGAACCCGTATCCCGCAAACCCGAGGCCGTTGCGCCGCCGCATCCGCACTCCGCGACCCTGAAGCGGCTGGAGAAGTCCTCCGGCTCGCTCGCCGCGCACGCGATCGCGCGCATGGACGAGACGCTGCCGTGGTACCGGGCGATGCCCCCGGAGAACCGTTCCTGGATCGGGCTGGTCGCCCAGGCCGGTATCGCGGCGTTCACCGAGTGGTTCCGGCATCCCGACGCCCCGCAGGCCATCTCCACGGATGTGTTCGGGACGGCCCCGAGGGAGCTGACCCGGGCCATCACGCTCCGGCAGACCGTCGAGATGGTGCGCACCACGATCGAGGTCATGGAGACCGCCATCGACGAGGTGGCGGCGCCCGGGGACGAGAACGTGCTGCGCGAGGCGCTGCTCGTGTACGCCCGGGAGATCGCCTTCGCCACCGCCCAGGTCTACGCCCAGGCCGCGGAGGCCCGCGGTGCCTGGGACGCGCGGCTGGAGTCGCTGGTCGTGAACGCCGTGCTCAGCGGTGAGGCCGACGAGGGGGCCGTCAGCCGGGCCGCCGCCCTCGGATGGAACGCGCCCGAGCATGTGTGCGTGGTGCTGGGGACGGCGCCCGAGGGGGATTCGGAGTTGACCGTCGAGGCGATCCGCCGCGCCGCACGGCACGCCAAGCTCCAGGTGCTCACCGGGGTGCTCGGCGACCGGCTCGTCGTCATCGCGGGCGGCAGCGACAATCCGCTCGGCGTCGCCAAGTCGCTGATCGGCCCGTATGCGGCGGGTCCGGTGGTGGCCGGGCCGATCGTGCCCGATCTGCTGGCCGCGACCCGGTCCGCGCAGGCCGCGGCGGCCGGCCTGAAAGCCTGTTCCGCCTGGCAGGACGCGCCTCGGCCGGTGCTGGCGGACGATCTGCTTCCGGAGCGCGCGATCGCCGGTGACCCGAGCGCGCGGGAGCAGTTGGTGGAGGAGATCTACAGACCGCTGGAGGAAGCCGGCTCGGCTCTGCTGGAGACGCTCTCCGTCTATCTCGAACAGGCGTCCAGTCTGGAGGGGGCGGCCCGGATGCTCTTCGTCCATCCCAACACCGTGCGCTACCGGCTTCGACGTGTGACTGACGTCACCGGATGGTCGCCATCCGATGTACGCTCGGCGTTCACACTGCGCATCGCGCTGATCCTGGGGCGTCTGGCCGATGGAGATCTCCCCGCCTAGTCTTTTGTCGGGGCCCCACAAAACCGCCTCGTGTTCTTCGTCCCTGTCCCCACGGGCGGCCGTGCCCGTCCACAAGAGAGAGTGTGAGAGTGCTCGTACTCGTCGCTCCCGGCCAGGGCGCCCAGACGCCCGGCTTCCTGACTCCTTGGCTCGAACTGCCCGGTGCCGCCGACCGCGTCGCCGCGTGGTCCGACGCCATCGGACTGGACCTCGCCCACTACGGCACACAGGCCGACGCCGACGCCATCCGTGACACCGCCGTGGCCCAGCCCCTGCTGGTCGCCGCGGGGCTCCTGTCCGCCTCGGCACTCGGGGGGGTGGCCGGCTTCGCCCCGGGCGCCGTCGCCGGGCACTCCGTCGGTGAGATCACCGCCGCCTCCTTCGCCGGTGTCCTCGACGACACCGCCGCGCTGACCCTCGTACGCAAGCGGGGTCTGGCGATGGCCGAGGCCGCCGCGATCACCGAGACCGGTATGTCGGCGCTGCTCGGCGGCGACCCCGAGGTGTCCGTCGCGCATCTGGAGAAGCTCGGTCTGACCCCCGCGAACGTGAACGGCGCCGGTCAGATCGTCGCCGCGGGCACGCTGGAGCAGCTCGCCGCGCTGAACGAGGACAAGCCCGAGGGCGTCCGCAAGGTCGTCCCGCTGAAGGTCGCCGGCGCCTTCCACACGCACCACATGGCGCCCGCCGTCGACGCGCTGGCCAAGGCCGCCGCCGACCTGACGCCGGCCGACCCCACCGTCACGTACGTCTCCAACAAGGACGGACGGACCGTCGCCACCGGTGCCGAGGTGCTGGAGCGGCTGGTCGGCCAGGTCGCCAACCCGGTCCGCTGGGACCTGTGCATGGAGACGTTCAAGGAGCTCGGCGCGACCGCGCTCATCGAGGTCTCCCCCGGCGGCACCCTGGTGGGCCTCGCCAAGCGCGCGCTGCCGGGCGTGCGGACGCTCGCCCTCAAGACCCCCGACGACCTCGACGCGGCCCGCGAGCTCCTCGCCGAGCATGCTCAAGCCTGACCCCCTAAGGAGCCGTACGAACATGTCGAAGATCAAGCCCAGCAAGGGCGCCCCGTACGCGCGCATCCTGGGCGTGGGCGGCTACCGTCCGACCCGGGTGGTGCCCAACGAGGTGATCCTCGAGACGATCGACTCGTCCGACGAGTGGATCCGTTCGCGCTCCGGCATCGAGACCCGGCACTGGGCCTCCCCCGAGGAGACCGTGGCCGCGATGTCCGTCGAGGCGTCCGGGAAGGCGATCGCCGACGCGGGAATCTCCGCCGGGCAGATCGGCGGTGTGATCGTCTCGACGGTCTCGCACTTCAAGCAGACCCCGGCCGTGGCGACGGAGATCGCCGACAAGCTGGGCACCAACAAGGCCGCCGCCTTCGACATCTCGGCCGGCTGCGCGGGCTTCGGCTACGGTCTGACGCTCGCCAAGGGCATGATCGTCGAGGGCAGCGCGGAGTACGTCCTCGTCATCGGCGTGGAGCGGCTGTCCGATCTCACCGACCTGGAGGACCGGGCCACGGCCTTCCTGTTCGGCGACGGCGCGGGCGCGGTGATCGTCGGCCCGTCCAAGGAGCCCGCGATCGGCCCCACGGTCTGGGGCTCCGAGGGCGACAAGTCCGAGACCATCAAGCAGACCGTGCCGTGGGACGAGTACGACAGCTCCACGGGCAAGTTCCCTGCGATCACGCAGGAGGGCCAGGCGGTGTTCCGCTGGGCCGTGTTCGAGATGGCGAAGGTCGCCCAGCAGGCGCTGGACGCGGCCGGGATCACCCCGGACGAGCTGGACGTCTTCATTCCTCACCAGGCCAACGAGCGGATCATCGATTCGATGGTGAAGACGCTGAAACTGCCGGCGCACGTCACGGTCGCGCGGGACGTACGCACCACCGGCAACACCTCGGCCGCCTCGATTCCGCTCGCGATGGAGCGGCTTCTGGCGACCGGTGAGGCGAAGAGCGGCGACACCGCGCTCGTCATCGGCTTCGGGGCGGGTCTCGTCTACGCCGCGACGGTCGTTACTCTCCCCTAGGCACTCCGTGCCGGATCACACGTCCGGTGCGGAAGCACCTCAACACCCGCCGCTCACGCGGCGGGGGCCAAACCCTCTGGATCACAAAGAAGGAGCGCCTGACATGGCCGCCACTCAGGAAGAGATCGTCGCCGGTCTCGCCGACATCGTGAACGAGATCGCCGGCATCCCGGTTGAGGACGTCCAGCTGGACAAGTCCTTCACCGACGACCTGGACGTCGACTCGCTGTCCATGGTCGAGGTCGTCGTCGCCGCCGAAGAGCGCTTCGACGTCAAGATCCCGGACGAGGACGTCAAGAACCTCAAGACCGTCGGCGACGCGACCGACTACATCCTCAAGCACCAGGCCTGAGTCAGCCCTTAAAGGTCTCGTCCTTTAAAGGTCTCGGGTCGGCTGCCCGGCCCCGCCACCCGGCGGTGGCGCCGCTGAATCCTCGTAATCGTTGGAGAAAGAATTCCCGTGAGCCCGACCAATCGCACCGTGGTCGTCACCGGTATCGGCGCAACCACACCGCTGGGTGGCGACGCAGCCTCTACCTGGGAGGGTCTGATCGCCGGCAGGTCCGGCGTGAAGCCCCTGGAGCAGGAGTGGGCCGCCGAGCAGGCGGTCCGTATCGCGGCGCCCGTCGCCGTGGAACCCACCGAGGTCATCCCGCGGCCGCAGGCCCGACGCCTCGACCGTTCGGCGCAGTTCGCGCTGGTCGCGGCCAAGGAGGCCTGGGCGGACGCCGGTTTCACCGACCGGGCCGGAGAAGACGCCAGTGTCGACCCGGACCGGCTCGGTGCCGTCATCGCCTCCGGCATCGGTGGTGTGACGACCCTGCTCGACCAGTACGACGTGCTCAAGGAGAAGGGCGTCCGCCGCGTCTCCCCGCACACCGTCCCCATGCTGATGCCGAACGGCCCCTCGGCCAACGTGGGCCTGCTCGTGGGCGCCCGTGCGGGCGTGCACACGCCGGTCTCCGCGTGCGCCTCGGGCGCCGAGGCCATCGGCTACGCCATCGAGATGATCCGTACGGGCCGCGCCGACGTCGTCGTCGCGGGCGGCACGGAGGCGGCCATCCACCCGCTGCCCATCGCCGCGTTCGGCAACATGATGGCGATGTCCAAGAACAACGACGACCCCGAGGGCGCCTCGCGTCCCTACGACACCGCCCGGGACGGCTTCGTCCTCGGTGAGGGCGCGGGTGTCGTCGTACTGGAGTCCGCGGAGCACGCCGCGGCGCGCGGCGCGCGGGTCTACGCCGAGGCGGTCGGGCAGGGCATCTCCGCCGACGGCCACGACATCGTGCAGCCGGAGCCGGAGGGGCGGGGCATCTCGCACGCCCTGCTGAACCTGCTGGAGCGGACCGACCTGAACCCGGCGGAGATCGTGCACGTCAACGCGCACGCCACCTCGACGCCGGCCGGTGACATCGCGGAACTCAAGGCGCTGCGCAAGGTGTTCGGCGACGACGCGGACCACATGGCGGTCTCCGCGACGAAGTCGATGACCGGTCATCTGCTGGGTGGCGCGGGCGGTATCGAGACGGTCGCGACCGTGCTCGCCCTGTACCACCGGGTGGCCCCGCCGACCATCAACGTCGAGAACCTCGACCCGGAGGCGGAGGCCAACGCGGACGTCGTCCGCGGCGAGGCCCGCAAGCTGCCCGTCGAGGGCCGGATCGCCGCCCTGAACGACTCGTTCGGGTTCGGCGGGCACAACGTGGTGCTGGCGTTCAGGACCATCTGAGAACGGTCCGGGAAGCGTCTGTACGCAACGGGAGGGCCCCCACCGAGAGGCGGGGGCCCTCCCGTTGCGTACGCGGCCCTAGACGACCTGGTGGAGCCAGCGGACGGGGGCGCCTTCGCCCGCGTACCGGAACGGCTCCAGTTCGTCGTCCCAGGGCTTGCCCAGCAGCTTGGCGATCTCGGCCTCCAGGTCCGTCTCGCCGCGCTGGGAGCGGGTGAGGGCGGCCCTCAGCCGGTCCTCGGGGATGAGGATGTCGCCGTGGATGCCGGTGACGGCGTGGAAGATGCCGAGGTCGGGGGTGCAGCTGTAGCGCTCGCCCTCGGCGGTGGGGCAGGGCTCGGCGGTGACCTCGAAGCGGAGGAGGTGCCAGCCGCGGAGCGCCGACGCGAGCTTGGAGGCCGTGCCGACCTCGCCCTTCCAGGAGAACTCGGAGCGCCAGGTGCCGGGCGCGGCCGGCTGCCGGATCCAGTCGAGGTTGACGCGCGTGCCGAGCACCCCGGCGACGGCCCACTCGACGTGCGGGCACAGCGCGCGCGGCGCGGAGTGCACGTACAGAACTCCACGTGTCGTCACCGGGACCTCCGGGCAGAGCAGGCATCTTGCGTACTGGCGGACGGTGTGGCCGGGCAGCCACGTTGATGGCGAGGCTACCGTGCGGCGGCGCAAGGAGTGTGACGTACCGTCCGTCCCGATGCGCCGAAACGCCCGCCATTCACCCGGCAGGACGCTTGTACGGGTGCGAACCGTTGCACATGACCGAGATCGGGAACTCCCGCGCGTTGTTATGGGGGGACACCTCCGGATACGTCTGCCGAGCAGTCACGACTACATACGCCTACCGAGGGGAACATCAGCGGATGCGGAAGCCGAGCCACCGTTCACGGGCCGTTCTCGCCGTCGCCACGGCGGCCGTCCTGGGCGTCGCGGGCTGTGACGCCGTCGGTGGCAACTCCTCGGGCCCCACCGGCACCCAGGCGCACCGCGCCAAGCCGATGGCGCCCGTGTGGGACACGAGCCCGAGCTCCGTCGCCGCCGTCGGTGACTCCATCACCCGTGGCTTCGACGCGTGCACGGTGCTGTCCGACTGCCCCGAGGTGTCCTGGGCGACCGGCTCCAGCACCGAGGTCGACAGTCTCGCCGTACGGCTGCTGGGGAAGGCCGAGGCGGCGGAGCGCAGCTGGAACTACGCGGTGACCGGGGCCCGGATGGCGGATCTGCCCGGGCAGGTCGCCCAGGCGGTGAGCAGGCGGCCGCAGTTGCTGACGGTGATGGTGGGGGCCAATGACGCCTGCCGCGCCTCCACCTCGGCCATGACCTCCGTGGCGGACTTCCGCGCCGACTTCGAGGACGCGCTCGCGAACCTCCGCAAGGCGCTGCCGAGGACGCAGGTGTACGTGGCCAGCGTGCCGAACCTGAAGCGGCTGTGGTCGCAGGGGCGGACCAACCCGATGGGCAAGCAGGTGTGGAAGCTCGGCATCTGCCCCTCCATGCTGGGCGACGCGGACGCGCTGGACGCGGCGGCGACCGCGCGCCGGGACACCGTGCAGAAGCGGGTGGAGGACTACAACGAGGTGCTGCGGGAGGTGTGCGCGAAGGACAAGCGGTGCCGCTTCGACGGGGGCGCGGTCTACGACTACCGGTTCGGGACCGACCAGTTGAGTCACTGGGACTGGTTCCACCCGAGTGTGAACGGACAGGCCCGGCTGGCGGAGATCGCCTACCGTGCCGTCACCGCGAAGAAGACGTGACTTAAGGTTCCGCTCATGAGCGAACACTTCGGCACACTTTCCGACGGCACCCCGGTCCGGCGCTGGACCCTGGAGCGGGCCGGCGTGCGGGTGCGGATCCTGTCGTACGGCGGCATCGTGCAGTCGGTGGAGATCCCCGACCGGGACGGACGCACCGGGAACGTGGTGCTGGGGTTCGCCGGTCTGGACGGCTATCTCGACCATCCGGAGCCGTTCCTCGGCGCCCTGATCGGGCGGTACGCCAACCGGATCGCCGGGGCCCGCTTCCCGCTCGACGGGGTGACGTACGCCCTGGAGCCGAACAACGCGCCCAACTCCCTGCACGGCGGGCCGGGCGGCTTCGACAAGCGGGTGTGGGACGTGACGCCGGCCGGGGAGTACGGGGTGCGTCTGAGCCGGGTCAGCCCGCACGGGGAGGAGGGCTTCCCGGGGCGGCTCGATGTCTCGGCGACGTACACGCTCGACGCCTCCGGCTCGCTGCGGATCGCGTACGAGGCGGTGACCGACGCGCCGACCGTGGTGAACCTGACGAACCACTCGTACTGGAACCTGGCCGGTTCCGGCGACGCGAGCGGCCATGAGCTGCGGATCGCGGCCGCCCGCTACACGCCCGTCGACGCCGATCTGATCCCGGCCGGCGTGGCGGACGTCGCCGGCACACGGTTCGACTTCCGGGAGGGGAGGAAGGTGGGCGCCGGGTTCGACCACAACTTCGTGCTCGACGGCGGGGTCACCGAGGCCGCTCGGGGGGTGGCCGAGCTGCACGATCCTGCGTCCGGGCGGGTGCTGACCGTGGCGACCACCGAGCCCGGCCTCCAGCTGTACACGGCGGACCATCTGTCGGAGCCCTTCGCCCCGAACGACGGTGTCGCGCTGGAGACCCAGCACTTCCCGGACTCCCCGAACCGGCCGGACTTCCCGAGCACGGTGCTGCGGCCGGGTGAGGTGTTCCGGTCGGAGACGGTGTACGGGTTCGGCGTGCGCTGACCCGCCCGAGGGGCGCCCGGAGGCGCGTCCGCCGGCCGGTGGCTGGTGTGGCCGGTGTGGCCGGTGGCCGGTGTGGCCGGTGGCCGGTGGCCGGTGGAAAGAACTTGCCCCGGTCCGGGGGTCAGGTCCCGGACCGGGGCGGCTCATGGGGAGGCGTGCCCCGGATCAGACGTTAATCGTCGCGGTGAGTCGGCGGTCGGCTATCGAGCGGCTCACCTGGATCTCGTACGAACCCTTCACAAATGACCACGACCCGGTCACCTCGTCCCAGACCTCGAAGGCGCGGCGCGGGATCTCGACGACGGCCTCGGCCGTCTCCCCGGGGGCCGCCTCGACGCCCGCGAAGCCGGCGAGCCGGCGCGCCGGACGGTCCGGACCGGGCTCGGCCGGGGCCAGATAGACCTGTACGACCTCGCGTCCCGCGCGCTCGCCGGAGTTGCGGACGCGGACCTTGACGGTGGTGCCCTCGGGGGTGGCCTCCACCTCGGCGGAGTCGTAGCTCCAGCCGGTGTAGCCGAGGCCGTGGCCGAAGGGGTACGAGGGGGCCCTGCCCTCCTTCTCCCAGGCCCGGTAGCCGATGAAGACGCCCTCGTCGTAAGGGAGTTCGCCGTCCTGGGGGGTCACCCGGGTGACCGGGGCGTCGACCAGGGAGCCCCAGGTGGTGGGGAGGCGGCCGCCGGGCTCGTACGCGCCCGTGAGCACGTCCGCCAGGGCCGCGCCGCCCTCCTGGCCCGGGAACCAGCCGAGCAGTACGGCGGCGACCTCGTCACGCCAGGGCAGCTCCACCGGGGAGCCGGAGTTGACGACCACGACGGTGTTCGGGTTGGCGGCGGCGACCGCGCGGACCAAGTCGTCCTGGCGGCCGGGCAGGTCGAGGTCCTTGCGGTCGAAGCCCTCCGACTCGACGCGGTCGGTGGTGGCGACCACGACGACGGCGGTGTCGGCGGCGCGGGCCGCCTCGACGGCCTCGGCGATCAGCTCGTCGGCGTCGCGCTGCGGCCCCAGATGGGCCAGGGCGAAGGCGACGACCTTGAAGGGGAACTCCTCGGGGAGCGCGTAGACGTAGGTGAGGGAGACCTCGACCGGTTCGCCGGCGGTCAGTTCGACCTGGGCCCGGGGCACGGGCGCGCCGAAGAACGCCTCGAAGGGGTCGCTGTCGTCGGCGGGCCTCTGGAGGCCGTCGTAGTGGGTGGTCCCGGCGACCTCGAGGGTGAAGTGGCCGGTGCCCTTGGCGCCGAAGGTGTGCGGGCCGGTCTCGCGCGGGGTGAAGGTGCCGGTCAGCTCGACGGTGTGCAGGGCGGCGTGGGTGACGCCCTCGGGGAGGTCGGCGCCCATCCACTGGAGCTGGCCGTTCGGCGCGGAGCCCGTGCCCAGGATGTTCCCGTCCCGGTCGCGGCAGACCGCCTTCAGGGTGAACCCCTTGTCGGCGACGGCGAGTTCGGTGGTGGGGTCGGCGCCGACGGCGTAGCTGAGGGTGCCGTCGGGGAGGGCCGCGGTGAGGCCGTCGAGCGGGGAGACGATCCGCGACGGGAAGACGGTGGCCGAGCCGCCGCCTAGCACGCGCGCGTCACGGGCGGCGGCGCCGATGAGGGCCACGGTTCCGGGTCGGAGCGGGAGGGCCTGGCGGTCGTTCTTGACGAGGACGAAGGCGCGGCGAGCGATCTCGCGGGCCAGGGCCTCGCCGTCGACCGTCTCCGGCGGCTCGGTCACGGCCGGTTCGGCGCTCTCCAGGGCGCCGACGCGGGCGGCGAGACGCAGGACGTTGCGCACGGCCTCGTCGACCGTCTCCTCCTCGACCCGGCCGTCGCGGACGGCCTGGGCGAGCGGGGGGCCGTAGACGGTCTGCGGGCCCGGCATGGCCACGTCCAGGCCGCCCTCGATGTCGCCGACCGTGGAGCGGGCGGCCATCCAGTCGGAGACGTTGTAGCCGTCGAAGCCCCATTCGCCGCGCAGGATCCCGTTCACCAGGTGGCGGTGCTCGGTCATCGTCGTGCCGTTGACCGTGTTGTAGGCGGTCATGATGCCCCAGGGGTGGGCGTTCTCGACGATGAACTCGAAGGGGGCCAGGTACAGCTCGCGCAGGGCGCGCTCGCTCACCAGGTTGTTCACGGTGAAGCGGTCGGTCTCGGCGTCGTTGGCGACGAAGTGCTTGACGGTGGTGCCGACGCCGCCTTCCTGTACGCCGGTGACATAGCCGGCGCCGATACGGCCCGTCAGATACGGGTCCTCGCTGTACGCCTCGAAGTGCCGCCCGCCGAGCGGGGAGCGGTGGAGGTTGACCGTCGGGGCGAGCAGCACATGCACGCCCTTGCGGCGGGCCTCCTGCGCGAGGAGGGTGCCGGCGCGGCGGGCGAGTGCCGGGTCCCAGGTGGCGGCGAGGGCGGTCGGGGAGGGCAGGGCGATGGAGGGGTCGTCGGCGGTCCACCGCACACCCCGGACGCCGATCGGCCCGTCGGACATGACCAGGGACTTCAGGCCGATCTCGGGCAGCGCGGGCAGGGACCACATGTCCTGGCCGGACAGCAGCCGGGCCTTGGCGTCCAGGTCCAGCTTGCCGAGCGCCGCCTCCACGGCCGCCTCACGGGCCTGGTCGCCGGCGTTTCCCGGGGTTGCCGCCATCGCGGTGCCTCCTCGTCGAGTCATGTCGTCCTGGGCCCATCGTGCACCTCATTCCCTGTAACGCGGTAGGTTTCGTGATGCTTCCGTAATATTCGCCGGGCGGCGATGTCGTACGGTGACGCCATGAACGCCAGGGTCAGGAGCGAGGAACGGCGCGCGGAGATCGTGCGGGCGGCGCTGGAGGTGATCGCCGAGCGCGGGTACCGGGGGGCGAGCCTGGCCGCGGTCGCCGAGCGGGTCGGGCTCACCCAGCAGGGGCTGCTGCACCACTTCCCGACCAAGGAGGCGCTGCTGGTCGCGGTGCTGAAGGAGCGCGACCAGTGGGACGCGGTGCCGGACTCACGGTGGCGGGTGGATCTGCTGGTCTCGCTGGTCGAGTACAACGCCATGCGGCCCGGCATCATCCAGACCTTCTCGGCGCTGCTCGGGGAGAGCGTGACGGAGGGACATCCGGCGCGCGGCTACTTCACGGAGCGGTACCGGCAGGTGCGGGAGACCATGGCGGCGGTCCTGCGCACCGAGTACGGCGACCGGCTGCCGAACGGGCTGACACCGGAGCGGACGGCGCCGCTGCTGGTCGCGGTGATGGACGGTCTGCAGTACCAGTGGCTGCTGGACCCGGAGTCGGTGGACATGCCGGGGGCGTTCCGGGACTTCCTGGCGCTGCTCGGCGAGGACGTGTGAACCCGGCCGCCGCCTGCCGTCACTGACGCCAGACGACGGCGAGGGTCTTGCTGACGGCGCAGACGGCGGCGAAGGCGATCGCCCACCCGACCGCCCCGGCGGCGAACAGCGCGGCCACCCCGGCGCCGAACCACAGCAGCTCGAAGCCGACCCGGACCGCGCCACGGGTCTTGTACGACGCCTTCTGCGAGCCGAACAGCGCCCACAGCACGACGAGTACGGCCGGGGCGCCCAGCCCCAGCAGCCAGGCCAGGGGGGTCGCCACATCCCGGGTGAACCCCCAGTGGCCGACGGCCCCGAGGGCGCCCAGCTCGATGAGGAAGAGGACGCCCAGGTTCGCTGCCTTCGCTGCCTTCACGCGCCGCAGTATCACCCACCGCCCGCCACCGCCGCCACGATTTCGATCTCTGCCGGCGCCTCGGGCCGACACGGCCGCGGCCGAGCGGTACTGAGTACCGGTACTCAGGCGCTCGCCCTCGTGCCGGGTCACGATGGCCGCATGAGGGTCAGGGATGTCGTCGCGGTGCTCGCGCTGTTGCCGGTGGACGCGCTGAGTGTGGGTTTCGGGTGGACGGCGGTGATCTGGCAGGAGGAGCCCGGCGGCACGCCGACGGGTCAACTGGCCGCGATCTGCGCGGTGTTGGCGGTGGTCGTCGCGGTGCTGTGGGTGACCCGGCTGCGGAATGCCGCCCTGCTCCAGACCGTTCCGGTGCTGATGCTCCTCTGGCTGATGTTCGCCCCCTGAGCCACACCCCATGGCGTAGACCACTTCCGTCACGCGATACTGCCGCCGTCCGCACCACGCTCCCCCACGACGGCGACGGAAGGACCTGAACCGCCTTGACTTCCCTACGTGTTCGGATCGTTTTCCTCGGACTGGCCCTGACCACGGGCCTCGCGACCCCCACCACGGCCAGGGCGGCACCGACCGCCCCCTCCCCCACCGTCGAGGAGCAGCGGCTCGACAAAGCGGTGCCGCAGGAGATCCTCCGGCGGTCCGGATTCGACGACGTGGCACCGCGGTTCGCCCGCGACCTGGGCCGGGCCCACTCCTATGCCGAGGCACGGCGGACCGTCGTACGCGAAGGGTCCGCGCTGTGGCGGCGGGCCGTGGACCGGGTGCAGGGGCGGGGGCCGGCCGGTGGGGACCTCAGCCGGGACGACGACCGGCCGCTGTACTGGGCCCGGCTCGGGATGACACGGGAAGTGCGCGCCTGGGAGCCGGAGTTCGGGCTGAGCGACGACCAACGGGCGTCGCTGATGGATCAGTTGGAACGGAACTCCCGTGGGCAGACCGAGGTGCGCTATCCGCACGGGAAGGGACTGCGGCGGATTCTCGTCACCGGGTTCGATCCGTTCACACTGGACCGGGACATCCGGATCTCCAATCCGTCCGGGGCGAGCGCGCTCGCGCTCGACGGGACGGTGATCCGGACGGCCGAGGGCCCGGCGCGGATCGAGACGGTCGTGTTCCCGGTGCGGTGGCAGGACTTCACCGCCGGGACGGTGGAGCGGACGCTGCGGCCGTATCTGGGGAAGGTCGATCTCTTCACGACGGTGAGCCAGGGGCGGGTCGGCCGGTTCGACGTCGAGCGGACCAACGGGGCCTGGCGGGGCGGGTTCCCCGACAACGACAACATCGGGCGGACCGAGACCGTCCCGGTGAGCGATCCGGCCTCGCAGCCGCAGTGGACGACGACCACCCTGCCGTACAAGGACATCGTGGCCGCGGACACCGGGCGCTTCCCCGTCTACGACCACACCGAGGTGACCGAGATCCCGGCGGGCCGGACCGACGCCGTGGTGCGGCCGGACGGGCCCACGGAGGGGTCCACAGCGCGGGCCGGGGGCGGCGGGAACTACCTGTCCAACGAGATCGCCTACCGGGCGACGCTGTTGCGGGACCGGCTCGGGCTGCACGACCGGTTGCCGGGCGGGCATGTGCACACGCCGGTGCTGCAGTTCGGGGCGGGGAACACCGATCCGGCGACCGGGACGGTGACCGATCCGGAGTTCGTGCGCAACCGGGTGGACATCGTCGACCAGGTGCGGGCGATCATCACCGTGGCCGCGGACGTCACGTTCGAGAAGTGACCCGATTCAGGGGTCCAGGACATGACCTGGTTCAAGAAGTGACCAGGTTCAGGAAGTGAGTTCCCCGTCCTGGGCCTCGTCACCGTCCCCCTCCGCGTCCTCCGCGTCCTCGTTCGTCTCCTCCCCCAGCAGCTCCCGTGCCATCAGGGTTGCTCCCGCGACCGCTCCCGGCATCAGGAACACCGCGACGAACGGCACCAGGAACGCCAGCCCCAGCGGGGTGCCGAAGCCCCAGACCAGGGTCCTGCGGGAGCGGAGGAGGGCGAGGCGGGCGCGGAGTTCGACGCCCCGGCGCTGGAGGGCCACGGCGGTCAGTTCCTCGGTGAGGAAGAAGCCGGTGACGAAGAAGCCGATCACCGGGACGGCCGTCTGCCCCACGAGGGGGAGGAAGCCGCACGCGAAGAGCAGGACGCCCCAGAGCAGGGCGCGGACCACGATACGGAGGCTGTCCCGCGCGGAGATCCACAGCTCGCGCCAGAGGGGGAGGCCGGACTCGGGGGCGGTGCCGTCGGGGGAGACGTCCCGGTCGACCTTCTCGGAGAGGTTCTCGTAGAAGGGCTGGCCGATGAGGAGGGTCACGGCGGTGAAGGTGAGGACGGCGAGGAGGAGGCCGAGGGCGAAGAGCACGGCCGTGAGGAAGCCGCGGAAGAGCCCTTGCCAGGGGCTGGACCAGGTGTCGGCGAAGGGGGTCGACCAGGTGACGGCGTCCTCGCCCCACAGGGCCAGGCTGATCAGGGCGGCCAGATAGAGGACGAGGGTTATCAGCCCCGGGATGAGGCCGAAGCCGAATTGTCTGCCGTGGCGGGCTGCCCAGCGCTGGCCCTTCAGGAGGTAGGTGAAGCCCGCTGCAAGATCACGCATGGGGAGGACTTTACCGGGGAGGGGGTGGCGGGTCCGGACTCGATACGGCCCGGCGCCCCCGGGGTGGGCCCGCTCACGTCGGCGAGACGGCCACCACCACTCCGCGGTCCGCCGCCGGGGACACCGCCGCCGAGATCCGTACCGCTGTCGCCCTCGCCAGGCCGCCCGCGCGGGAGGCCACCGCCAGCAGCAGCGGCTGGAGCCGCTCCAGGCCCGCCACCAGCAGCTCCTCACCCGCGATCAGCACCGGGCGGGCCGCCTTCGTCGTGGCCGCCGCTGCCTCTGTCAGGTCGGCCAGGGGCGGCAGCGTCGCCCGGGCCACTCCCGCGCCGACCGTCGCCGCACGCTCCGCCAGGGCGACCTGGAGGGGCAGCAGAGGGGCGAGGGCCGCCGTCAACGCGTCGGTGATACGGCGGAGTTCGGGGGACGAGTCACGCAGGACGTCCGCCGCGGCCCGCAGTACGGGTGTCAGCGCCAGCAGCGCCCCCGCGACCACGCCGGCCGCCGCTGGGAGCAGCGGCGACGACGCCTCGACCAGGTCGCCGAGCGCGTCCGCGAACTCCTCGACCGCGGGCTCCACCGCGTCCAGCACGGGCAGGAGGCTGTCGCCCAGGACGGCCAGCAGCGCCTGGGCGGGCTCGCTGACCGGATGCACGGCCAGCGGCGCCCCGCTCGTGCCCAGCCGGGTCAGGGTGTCGACGATGCGGTAGAAGGCCTCCTGGGCCTGCGGCGACGCGCTGGCCTCCGCCAGTTCCGCGGTGGTCTCGCGCAGGACGCGCAGGGCCTCCGCTCCCGAACCGTCCCTCGGGTCCAGGGTGTTGATCGCGATTCTGGTGATGTTCCCGGCCGTGTCCAGGAGTTGGCCGGTGATGTCGGTGGTGCTGCGTGCCATGCGCAGCATGTCGTCCCTGCTGGGGAGTGAAGGGATCGAAGCCATGGTCTCTCCTCGCCTCACGGGCCCGGGCCGGCGGTCCGCCCCCAGGATGCCCGGTTGCGGTTGAGTCGAACAGGTACATCCCGCCGTACCGATCTCTGGAAGCCCCGGAGGAGGTACGCGTGCCCACCACGAGAACCGTCCTTGCGAAACGAGCCGTGTTCGCAGCCCTGGCCCTGACCGGCTCGTTCCTGCTGACCCCTTATGCCGCCGACGCCCGTTCCGGACCGCCGGTGCGGGAGGGCTCTGCTCCGGATGTGCGCCCCGCCATGATCAAGGTTCTGCCGGACGGCCACAGCGGCCCGCACCAGCGTCGCCCCAGGTGAGGAGAGCGGATGACTCAAGAGATCCACGGCACGGTCGCCGACGGCTTCGAGGCGGTGCGCGAGGAGTTCGCCGCCTTCGTGGCGGGAGAACTGCCGGACTACGAAGGCCAGCTGTGCGCGTACGTACACGGCCGCAGAGTGGTCGACCTGTGGGCCGGCGACGAGGCGGGTGCCGACTCGCTCTACGCCGTGTACTCGTCCACCAAGGGGGCCGCGCATCTGGTGGTGGCCCTGCTCGTGCAGGACGGCACGCTCGAACTCGACCGCAAGGTGACGTACTACTGGCCGGAGTTCGCGGCCGAGGGCAAGGGTTCGCTGACCCTGCGCGATCTGCTGGCCCACCGGGCGGGGGTGGTGGGCGCCGACTCGGGGTTCTCGGTCGCGGAGATGGCCGACGACCGCGCGATCGCCGAACGGCTCGCGGACCAGAAGCCGTTCTGGCGTCCCGGCACCGCCTTCGGCTATCACGCGCTGGTCATCGGCGCGTTGACCGGGGAGGTGGTCCGGCGGGCCACGGGCCGGACCCTGCAGGAGGTGTACGAGGAACGGGTGCGGGCGCCGTACGGACTGGACTTCCACCTCGGTCTGCCCGCCGCCCTCGAACCCCGTTTCCGGTCCGCGCGGCCGATGGCTCCGACGCCGGTCCAGCAGGCGGTGCTGGACGAGGCGCCGGCCGGGCCGCACACCCTGACCGCGATCGCCTTCAACACCCATGTGCCGGGCACCGGAAGCCTCGTCGACTACGCCAACTCCCGCACCGTACGCGCCAAGGGCCCGGCGTCGGCGGGCGGTGTCGCCGCCGCACGCGGCCTGGCCGGGATGTACGCGGCGACGATCAGCGAGGTGGATGGACGGCCCCCGCTGCTCAAGCCGGACACCATCGCCGAGGTCGGCCAGATCCACTCCGCCGGTTACGACCTGGTGGCCCGCACGCACAAGTCGTACGGCCTGGGCTTCCAGGCCACCGCCGACACCTGGCACCCCTTCCTGGGCGCCGGGGCCTTCGGCCACAGCGGCGCGGGCGGCTCCCAGGCCTTCGCCGACCCGCGCAGCGGCCTGGCCTACGGCTACACCAGGCGCCGCCTGGCCTTCCCGGGAGGCGCGGCCCCGGAGAACGACCGCCTGGTCAGAGCCATACACAAGGCAGCCCTGGCGATCTGACCACAGCACCACCCAACTCCCCGCCCCCGAACCCACCCCCGGCCGACCAGAACCCACGGCGAGTGCCCACCAACCTCAACTGTGCCGACGCGCCGGCCGCGAAGAGAGCCGAAGGGGGCGCGCCGGTGCCGAGAGGCCGAACGCGCGGAGGCGCGAAGCGCTGAGCACGTTCGGTCTCTCGGCACCGGCACAAAGCGCCCCCGGAGGCGAACGAAGCAAAAAAGGGGGAAAGCCGCACCCCACGTCCAAGGGTGCGGCCTCCGCAGTGGCTGAACGAGTGAGGTCGGACCCGCGTCACGGTGATGTTCGCGCGGACCGCCCTCGACGCTACAGCTTGACGATCATCTTTCCGGTGTTGTCGCCGCGCAGGACCCCGAGGAACGCCTCCAGGTTGTTCTCGATGCCCTCGACGACGGTCTCGCGGTACTTCAGCTGCCCGGAGGCGACCCACGGTCCGACCTCGGCCACGAACTGCGGCTGCAGGTCGTAGTGGTCGCCGACCAGCAGGCCCTCGATACGGCCGCGGGTCGCGATGAGCCGGGCGAGGTTCTTCGGGCCGGGGGCGGGCTCGGTGTTGTTGTAGACCGAGATCATGCCGCAGATCGCGATACGGCCCTTCTCGTTGAGGGAGCCGATGGCCGCCTCCAGGTGGTCCCCGCCGACGTTGTCGAAGTAGACGTCGATCCCGTCCGGAGCGGCGGCCCGCAGCTGCTCGCTCACCGGGCCGTTCTTGTAGTTGAAGGCGGCGTCGAAGCCGTACTCCTCCACCAGGAGCTTGACCTTCTCGTCGGAGCCGGCCGAGCCGATGACCCGGGAGGCGCCCTTGAGCCTGGCGATCTGGCCGACCTGGCTGCCGACCGCGCCGGCCGCGCCGGAGACGAAGACGGAGTCGCCCTCCTTGAAGGCGGCGGTGCGCAGCAGGCCGGCGTAGGCGGTGAGGCCCGTCATCCCGAGGACGCCGAGGTATGTCGACAGGGGCGCGGCGTCCGGGTCGACCTTGACGGCCTGCCGGGCGTCGACGGTGGCGTATTCGCGCCAGCCGCCGAAGTGCAGGACGTGGTCGCCGGCCGCGATGCCCTCGGCGCCGGAGGCCACGACCTCGCCGACCGCGCCGCCCTGCATGACCTTGCCGAGCTCGAAGGGGGCGACGTAGGACTTGGCGGCGCTCATCCGGCCGCGCATGTACGGGTCCACGGACAGGTACTTGTTCCGCACGAGGACCTGCCCCTCACCGGGCTGCCGGACCTCCGCCTCGACCAGGGCGAAGTCCTCGGGCTTGGGCCAGCCCACGGGGCGGGAGAGGAGGTGCCACTCGCGGTTGATCATGACGGAAGCCTTTCAGATTTACTTCAGTACCTGAAACAACCATGCTCCTGAATATTTCAGGTTGTCAAGTAATGGGGGTAGTCTTGAGCCATGGCCACTCCGCAGAAGACCGATCGCCCAGGGGCCGGGCGCCCCGATCCGCTGACTCTCGAGGTCGTCGAGCTGATCGGCGATGTCGTGGCGCGTTACTACGCGGACTTCGACGAGGCGGCGGCGGAGCACACGCTGACCGGGGCGCAGGCCAGGCTGCTGAGCCTGCTGTCGCTGCAGCCGCTGCCCATGCGGAAGCTGGCGCAGAAGCTGAAGTGCGAGCCGTCGAACGTCACCGGGATCGTGGACCGGCTGGAGTCCCGGGGGCTGGTGGAGCGGCGGCCCGACCCCGCCGACCGCCGGGTCAAGCTGGCGGCGGCCACGGAGGAGGGGCGCCGGGTGGCGCGGGAGCTGCGTGACGGGCTGCGCTTCGCGCGGGAGCCGCTGGCCGGACTGTCCGACGAAGAGCGACTGGGTTTGCGGGATTTGCTACGGCGGATGCTGGCGGCGTAACCGTTTTCCGAACGCCGGAACCTCCCGGCGGTCCCGGGGTTTCGAGCTTCCGGCGCTCCGAGGACCCCGAACGGAACCCCTACGTGCACCACCACAGGAACCGCGTGCACGTCGGTGACGGGGCCGGGCTCGGGTCGGAGGTGGACGGGGCGGACGTCGGGGTCGCCGTCGACGCCGGGGTGCCGGCCGCGGGGGCCGTCGGCGAGACACCCGTGCCCGTGGTGGACGATTCGGTGCCCTTGCTCGGCTTGTCCTTGTCGGCGGCCGTCTCCTTGTCCTTCGGGGAGTCGGACGCCGAGGGGGACGGCGAGCCGTCGTCGGTGGGAGTGGCCGTAGCGCCCGTCCTGTCGGCGATCGGCTTGTCCTTGCCGCCCGCCTCCGTGGATGCCGCGCCGTCGGCGGAGGCGTCCGCGGAGCTCTTCGGCGAGGAGAAGGGGGCGTCCATGCCCAGCTCGGCGAGGCTCAGGCCGCCGGCCGCCAGGACCGCCGCCACCGAGATCAACAGGACCCTGCGGCGGCGCCGCCGGTGTGCCGCCGCTTTGCGATCGCGTCGACTCGCGGCACCCGCGCCGGCCGGTCCCGCCGGTCCCGTCGACTCCTCGCCACCACTGCCGCCGCGCCCGCCGCGTCCACGTCCCCGGCCCTGCGCCCGGCGTGCCGCCGCCCGGCCGGGTGGCCGCTCGGCGTCATGGTCGGCCTCGTCGCCGTCGTCCTCGCCGTCGCCCTCGTCACCGTGGGGCCCCTCGTCGCCGTAGGACCCTTGGGGACCCTCGTCGCCCAGGCCGTCGTACGCGACCGCGCGCACAGCGGGCTCCTCCGCGTGCGCCTGCGCGCGGAGTTCTTCGAGGGATGCGCCGCACCCCGGGCAGGCGAGGGCGCCGTTGAGGTGCCGTCGGCACGGGTGGCAGAAGTCCATGACGCGGGAAGACTAAGTTCCTGACAGGTCACGTTCATAGTCACGACTGTGAAGGTTGTGTGGTGAACCACTCCTGACGGCGTGGCGAGTTGAGGCATCTCTCCCGATCGCACCGAAACCGCCGCCGAAAGCCGCACCGAAAGCGGTGTCGAAACCGTTATGCGTTCGACCCATTGACACTCCCCATACCCCGTCCTTACTGTCACGCCAGCATTTCGAACGTGTGACGAAATCTCGAACAGCTGAGGGGCAATCTCCGTGCGTATCACCGGAATCAGCACACACGTGGTCGGGACGCCTTGGCGCAACCTGACCTACGTCCAGGTGCACACCGACGAAGGGATCACGGGAGTCGGCGAGACCCGGATGCTCGGTCACACCGACGCGCTGATCGGCTATCTGCGGGAGGCCGAGGCCAACCACATTCTGGGCTCCGACCCCTTCGCGGTGGAAGACCTCGTACGGCGGATGAAGTACGGCGACTACGGCCGTGCCGGTGAGATCGTGATGTCCGGCATCGCCGTGATCGAGATGGCCTGCTGGGACATCAAGGGCAAGGCCCTGGGCGTGCCCGTCTGGCAGCTGCTGGGCGGCAAGGTCACCGACAAGGTCAAGGCGTACGCCAACGGCTGGTACACCACGGAGCGCACTCCGGAGGCGTACCACAAGGCCGCCCAGGGGGTCATGGAGCGCGGCTACAAGGCGCTGAAGATCGACCCCTTCGGCACCGGCCACTTCGAGCTCGACCACGAGCAGACCCTGTACGCGGTCTCCCTGATCGAGGCCGTGCGCGACGCCATCGGGCCGGACGCCGAGCTGATGCTGGAGATGCACGGCCGCTTCTCCCCCGCGACGGCCGTGCGCCTCGCGAACGAGCTCGCGCCCTTCAAGCCCGCGTGGCTGGAGGAGCCCTGCCCGCCGGAGAACCTGAAGGCGCTGGAGAAGGTCGCCGCCAAGGTCGACATCCCGGTCGCCACCGGTGAGCGCATCCACGACCGGATCGAGTTCCGCGAGCTCTTCGAGAGCCAGGCCGTCGACATCATCCAGCCGGACGTCGGCCACATCGGCGGCATCTGGGAGACGCGCAAGCTCGCCGCCACCGCCGAGACCCACTACATGCTCGTCGCCCCGCACAACGTGGGCGGCTCGGTGCTCACCGCCGCCTCCCTCCAGGTCGGCTTCACCTCCCCCAACTTCAAGATCCTGGAGCACTTCAACGACTTCGCCGACGCGGAGATCAAGAAGGTCGTCAAGGGGGCGCCGGAGGTCGTGGACGGCTACTTCCACCTCTCCGACAAGCCCGGCCTCGGGGTCGAGCTGGACGTCGACGCCGCCGCCGAGTTCCCGCAGCAGCAGGCCCGGTTCGACCTGTGGGCCGAGGGCTGGGAACAGCGCAAGCCGAAGGGCGCCCAGCAGTGAGCCATGCCGTCGAAGTCCTCATCGAGGCGCCCGGGGAGCATCGGCTCGCCGAGCACACGCCTCGTGAGCCCGGCGCCGGTGAGGCCCTCGTCCGTGTCCACGCGGTGGGCATCTGCGGCAGCGACCGCGAGGTCTACCAGGGCAACCGGCCCGAGGGGTATGTGCGTTACCCCCTCACGCCGGGCCACGAGTGGTCCGGGACGGTGGAGGCCGTCGGGGCCGCGGTGCCTTCAAGTCTCGTAGGGCGCAAGGTCGTCGGCGAGGGCTTCCGCAACTGCCAGGTGTGCGACCGGTGTCACGCCGGTGAGACCACGCTGTGCGGCGCGGGGTACGAGGAGACCGGGTTCACCCAGCCGGGGGCGATGGCCGCCACGCTGACCCTGCCCGCGCGTCTGCTGCACGTTCTGCCCGACGACGCCGATCTGACGGCCGCCGCGCTGCTGGAGCCGGCCGCCTGTATCGCGGCCGCCGCGATCAAGGCGAACGCCCTGCCGGGTGAGCGGGTCGCGGTGGTCGGCACCGGGACGCTGGGCATGTTCGGCGTTCAGTTCCTGAAGGCGGGCTCGCCGGCCGAGCTGCTGGTCGTCGGCACCCGGCCCGACCGGGCCGAGCTGTCGAAAGCTTTCGGCGCCACCGACTTCCGTACGAAGGATCAGCGGCTGCCGGACGACTTCGACGTCGTCATCGAGACCGCCGGGTCCGCGTCCGCCGCGCGCACCGCCGCCTCCCTGCTCAGGCGCGGCGGACGCCTGGTCCTCACCGGGATCCCGGCGCCGGGTGCGGAGGGTCTGGACCCGACGGACCTGGTCGTACGGCAGCTGGAGGTACACACCGTCTTCGGGGCCCCGCCGGACGCCTGGGCGCACACGGTGCGGGTCTTCGGAGCCGGACTGCTCGATCCGCTGCCGCTGGTCACGCACGAGCTGCCGCTGGACGAGTTCCCGCACGCCATCGAGCTGGTCGGATCGGGTGATCCGAAGGTCGGCAAGGTGCTGCTCCGCCCCTAGACGTACGCCGGTACGGGGGCGACCTGACGGTCCCCGTACCGGCGTACACCCAACGCTTTCCCTGCCCCGAGCCGCGAACCTTGTCCGAAATATCGAACACGAAGGACAGCTTGTGACGACCGACTCCGCCCCGGCGGCCCGCCGACCCGGTGAGCAGGCGCTCGCCGCCCTCGGCCTGGGCGCGCCCGCCCTCGACCCCGCCGACGCCTCCGCGCACACCTTCCCCGGCGGCGGCAAGTGGCGCACCGAGATCCCCTCGTGCGAGGGTCCCGAAGCGCTGACCGTCGTACTCAAGGAGTCCTCCCGCCTCGACGTGCCGATCCACCGGATCAGCCAGGGCAGCGGTGTGTGGATGCTGAGCGACGCCGAGATCACCGAGATGGTCGAGGCGACGGCCGAACGCGACATCGAACTCTGCCTGTTCACCGGGCCGCGCGGCACCTGGGACATCGGCGGGTCCGTGCGCTCCGACTCGCGAGGGGCCGGACTGCGCGCACGCGGCCACGACGCCGTCGCCGGATGCGTCGAAGACGCGGTCCGCGCAACGGAGTTGGGCGTCAAGTGCCTGCTCGTCGCCGACGAGGGCGTGCTGTGGACGCTGCACCGGGCGCGCGAGGCGGGGATCATCCCGGCCGACACCACGCTCAAGGTGTCGGCGCTCATCGGCCCGGTGAACCCCGCCAGTTACGCGGTCTACGAGCGTCTCGGGGCCGACTCGCTCAATGTGCCCAGCGATCTGACGCTCGATCACCTCACCGAGATCCGGCGGGTCTCCGCCGCCCCCATGGACATGTACATCGAGGCCCCGGACGACCTCGGCGGCTACATCCGGATGTACGAGGTCGCCGAACTGATCCGGCGCGGCGCACCGCTCTACCTGAAGTTCGGTCTCTCCAAGGCCCCCGGCATCTACCCGTGGGGCACCCATCTGCGGGACGTGACCCTGGACACCGCCCGGGAGCGGGTACGGCGTGGCCGGCTCGCCCTGGATCTGCTCGCCCGGCACGGCGCGGACGGCGACATGGCGCCGCTCGGCTCCCGGCTGCCCGGTCCGCTCAACCGTTTTCCCGCTGGCGCCTGAACCGCTCGCACCTCTCAACGACGAGAAGATCAAGGATGGATGACCCATGCGCACTCGTAGAAGCGCCCTCGCCCTCATAGCCGGAGCCGCCTCGCTGGCCCTCACGCTGTCCGCCTGCGGGCAGAACAGCTCGGGCGGCAGCAAGGAGAAGGCCGACAGCACCAAGGGCGGGACCATCGGTATCGCCATGCCGACCAAGTCCTCCGAGCGCTGGATCGCCGACGGCAAGAACGTCGTCAAGGACCTCCAGGCCAAGGGGTACAAGACCAAGCTGGTCTACGGCGAGGACGACCCCGACACCCAGGTCTCGCAGATCGAGAACCTGATCACGCAGGGCGTCAAGGGCCTGATCATCGCGGCCATCGACAACAAGTCCCTGAACAACGTGCTTCAGGAGGCCGCGTCGGCCAACATCCCGGTCATCGCCTACGACCGCCTCATCCTCGGCACCAAGAACGTCGACTACTACGCCTCGTTCGACAACGAGAAGGTCGGCGAGCTGCAGGGCGGCTACATCATCCAGAAGCTCGGCCTGGACAGCGGCAAGAAGGGCCCGTTCAACATCGAGCTCTTCGCCGGCTCCAACGACGACAACAACACCAAGTACTTCTTCGGCGGCGCGATGAAGGTGCTCCAGCCCTACATCGACAAGAAGCAGCTGGTCGTCAAGTCCAAGCAGACCTCGCTCAACCAGGTCACCACCCTGCGCTGGGACGGCGCCACCGCGCAGAAGCGCATGGAGGACATCCTCACCTCGACCTACACCAGCGGCAAGGTCGACGCGGTGCTCTCGCCGTACGACGGCATCTCGATCGGCATCCTCGCCGCGCTCAAGTCGGACGGCTACGGCAGCGCCGGCAAGCCGCTGCCGGTCATCACCGGCCAGGACGCCGAGCTCGCCTCGGTGAAGTCGATCATCGCGGGCCAGCAGACGCAGACCGTCTACAAGGACACCCGCAAGCTCGCCGACGTCGCCGCGGGCATGGTGGACGACGTCCTCAACAAGAAGACGCCGCAGACCAACGACACCAAGACCTACGACAACGGCACCAAGGTCGTCCCCGCGATGCTGCTCCAGCCGGTGAGCGTCGACAAGACCAACTACGAGGACGTCCTGGTCAAGGGCGGCTACTACACCGACGCCGAACTCAAGTAACCGCCTCCCGCCCCCTACTGATTGGAAGGCACGACCATGGCGGGACCCGTCCTGGAAATGCGCTCGATCGTCAAGACCTTTCCCGGTGTCAAGGCGCTCTCGGACGTCACACTGACTGTCCGTCAGGGCGAGGTCCACGCCATCTGCGGTGAGAACGGCGCCGGCAAGTCCACCTTGATGAAGGTGCTCTCCGGCGTCCATCCGCACGGCACCTACGAAGGCGAGATCCTCTTCGAGGGAGAGGTCTCGCAGTTCAAGGACATCCGGGCCAGCGAGCAGCACGGCATCGTGATCATCCACCAGGAGCTGGCCCTGGTGCCGTATCTCTCCATCGCGGAGAACATCTTCCTCGGCAACGAGCACGCCTCCGGCGGGTTCATCGACTGGCGGGAGACGCTGAAGCACGCCACCGAGCTGCTGCGCCGGGTGGGTCTGAGCGACCACCCGGAGACCCGGGTCGCCGACATCGGCGTGGGCAAGCAGCAGCTGGTGGAGATCGCCAAGGCGCTGTCGAAGAAGGTGAAGCTGCTCATCCTGGATGAGCCGACCGCCGCCCTGAACGACGAGGACAGCGGCAAACTCCTGGATCTCATCCTGGAGTTGAAGAAGCAGGGCATCACCTCGATCATCATCTCCCACAAGCTCAACGAGATCCGCCGGGTCGCCGACTCGGTGACGATCCTCCGGGACGGCAAGTCCATCGAGACGCTGGACGTGAAGGCCGCCGAGACGACCGAGGACCGGATCATCTCCGGCATGGTCGGCCGCGACCTCGACCACCGGTTCCCCGAGCGGACGCCGTACGAGGGCGAGAAGGACGCGGCGCCCGCCCTGGAGATCCGCAACTGGACCGCGTACCACCCGATCGACCAGCAGCGCAAGGTGGTTGACGATGTGTCAATTCATGTGCGCCGGGGGGAGATCGTCGGTATCGCGGGCCTGATGGGCGCGGGCCGCACGGAACTCGCGATGAACGTCTTCGGGCGGACCTACGGTCGTTACGCGGCCGGCACGGTCCTCAAGGACGGCCGGGAGATCCGTACGAAGACCGTCTCGGAGGCGGTCGACCACGGCATCGCGTATGTCACCGAGGACCGCAAGCACTACGGCCTCAACCTCATCGACACCATCAACCGGAACATCTCGCTGACCGCGCTCGGCAAGGTGGCCAAGCGGGGGATCGTCGACGAGCACGAGGAGCGCCAGGTCTCCGAGGGCTACCGCAAGTCCATGAACATCAAGGCGCCGACCGTCTTCGAGCCCGTCGGCAAGCTGTCCGGCGGCAACCAGCAGAAGGTCGTCCTCAGCAAGTGGATCTTCGCGGGTCCCGAGGTGCTGATCCTGGACGAGCCCACGCGCGGTATCGACGTCGGTGCCAAGTACGAGATCTACACGGTCATCGACCAGCTGGCCGCGCAGGGCAAGGCGGTCGTCTTCATCTCCTCCGAGCTGCCCGAGCTG
Organism: Streptomyces sp. NPDC005648; assembly: GCF_040605395.1. Lineage (NCBI taxonomy): Bacteria > Bacillati > Actinomycetota > Actinomycetes > Kitasatosporales > Streptomycetaceae > Streptomyces > Streptomyces sp. NPDC005648. The sequence goes on from NZ_JBEXCS010000001.1 coordinate 142,406, forward strand.
CTCGGAATGTGCGACCGCATCTACACCATGGCCGCCGGGCGGCTGACGGGCGAGGTCCCGCGGGCCGAGGCCACGCAGGAAGTGCTGATGCGCCATATGACGAAGGACAAAGAGGTAACGCGATGAGCACGGACGTCACCGACAAGGTCTCGGCGGCCCCGCCGCCGGGCAAGGGCGGCTCGGGCGCCGGCACGAGCCTGGTGCAGCTGGTCCTCGGCGGCCTGCGCCGCAACCTGCGCCAGTACGGCATGCTGATCGCGCTGGGTCTGATCGTCGTCCTGTTCCAGGTGTGGACCGGCGGCGACCTGCTGCTGCCGCGCAACGTCTCCAACCTGGTGCTGCAGAACAGCTACATCCTGATCCTCGCGATCGGCATGATGCTGGTGATCATCGCCGGGCACATCGACCTCTCGGTCGGCTCGCTGACGGCGTTCGTGGGCGCGTTCGCGGCCGTGCTGACGGTGCAGCACGGTGTGGCCTGGCCGGTCGCGCTGGTGCTGTGCCTGCTGATGGGCGCGGTCGCGGGAGCCGTACAGGGCGTACTGATCGCCTACTTCGGCATACCGTCCTTCATCGTCACCCTGGCCGGCATGCTGCTCTTCCGCGGTCTGACGGAGATCCTGCTCCAGGGCCAGACCCTCGGCCCCTTCCCGAACGGTCTGCAGAAGCTCGGCAACGGCTTCCTGCCCGCGGTCGGCCCGAACACCAACTACCACAACATCACGCTGCTGCTCGGCCTCGTGCTGATCGCCGCGGTGGTGTGGCAGGAGGTGCGCGACCGGCGCCGGCAGCAGGAGTTCGCGCTCGACGTGGTGCCGCGCAACCTCTTCCTGCTCAAGCTGGTCGCGATCGTCGCCGCGATCCTCGCCCTGACCATGCTGCTGGCCAGCTACAACGGTGCCCCGATCATCCTGATCGTGCTCGGTGTGCTGGTGGTCGGCTACGGCTACGTCATGCGCAACGCGGTCTTCGGCCGGCACATCTACGCGATCGGCGGCAACCTGCCGGCGGCCAAGCTCTCCGGCGTCAAGGACAAGAAGGTCACCTTCTACGTCTTCCTCAACATGGGCGTGCTCGCGGCCCTGGCGGGTCTGGTGGTCGCAGCCCGTCTGAACGCGGCCTCGCCGAAGGCGGGCCTCAACTTCGAACTCGAGGCGATCGCCTCGTCGTTCATCGGTGGCGCGTCCATGAGCGGCGGTGTGGGTACCGTCCTCGGCGCGATCATCGGTGGTCTCGTCCTCGGTGTGCTGAACAACGGCATGAACCTCCTCAGCGTCGGCACCGACTGGCAACAGGTCATCAAGGGCCTCGCCCTGCTGGCCGCGGTCGGCTTCGACGTGTGGAACAAGCGCAAGTCCGGTTCGTAAGTCAGCTCGGGCCCCGTCGAAAGGCGGGGCCCCACCCCTTTACGGGAGCCGCACACATGGAACTGAACAGACGCACAGTCATCGCGGGCGCCGCTGCTGCGGGGATCGCCGCCACCACCCTCGGCTCCGGGACGGCCGAGGCAGCATCGGGAGGCAGGAAGCCGGTGAAGGAGCTCTTCGGCAAGCTGGCCGACGGCAGCAAGGTCTACCGCTGGTCGCTGGAGAACGGCGGCACCCGGCTCAAGGTGCTGAACTGGGGCGGTGTCGTCCAGTCGCTGGAGATCCCGGACCGCAGGGGCCGGTACGCCAACGTCTCCCTCGGCTTCGACAACATCGAGGACTACGTGGCGAAGACCCCGTACTTCGGGGCGCTGATCGGCCGTTACGGCAACCGCATCGACAAGGGCAAGTTCACCCTGGACGGCAAGTCGTACCAGCTGTCCGTGAACGACGGCGTCAACCACCTGCACGGCGGCACGCAGGGCTTCGACAAGCACATCTGGGACGTCGAGCCGTTCACCAAGGGCTCCGACGTCGGCCTCCACCTGCACTACACCAGCATCGACGGCGAGATGGGCTACCCCGGCACGCTCAAGGTGAAGGTGACGTACACCCTCAACAAGCACGGCGACTGGCGGATCGACTACGCGGCCACCACCGACAAGGCCACCGTCGTCAACCTGACCAGCCACGTCTACTGGAACCTGGCCGGTGAGGGCAGCGGCACCATCGAGGACCACGAGCTCACGATCGCCGCGTCCCGCTACACGCCCACCGACTCGGGCCTCATCCCGACGGGCGAGCTGGCGAAGGTCTCCGGCACCCCGTTCGACTTCCGCGAGACGAAGACGATCGGCCGGGACATCCGCGCCGGCCACGCCCAGCAGGTGCAGGCCAAGGGCTACGACCACAACTGGGCCCTGGACAAGGGCATCACCGCCAAGCCCGAGCATGTCGCGACCCTGCGCGACCCGCGCTCCGGCCGCACCCTGAGGATCGCCACCGACCAGCCGGGCCTGCAGTTCTACTCCGGCAACTTCCTCGACGGCACCCTCACCGGCACCGGCGGTCACACCTACCGCCAGGGTGACGCCCTGTGCCTGGAGACCCAGCACTTCCCGGACTCGCCGAACCACGCGAACTTCCCGTCGACCGTGCTGCGGCCGGGACAGACGTATCGGACGACGACGATCCACACCTTCGGGTCGTGACACCGGGCACTCGGACCGGGACGTTGAGCAAGGGCTTCCGGTTCCCGAAGTCACACTAGTTTCACATCAGTTGAACAGCGCCACGGACGAATCCGTATTCAAGGGCGGCCCGTGCTCCCCCGCACGGGCCGCCTGAACACGACGGGCCCCCGCCGCCCCCCACCGGGCCCGCCCCATACGGAGGTTCCATGGCCGACAACGTCACCTCGCTGTTCCGCGGCTCAGCGGCCCACAGTCCGTCGATGGCTGCGCTGGCGCGGGAGGGCGGCGACGGGGCCGGCCCGATCGACTTCTGTATCCCCTGCAACCCCTACTTCCCCACCCCGGCGATGTTCGACGACATGTCGGCCCGCCTGCGCGACATCATCACGTACTACCCGAGCAGCGCCGACACGATCACCGCAGAGCTGTGCAGCCTCCTCCAGCTGCCGCCGCAGTGCGTCGCGATGGGCAACGGCTCGACCGAACTGATCACCTGGATCGACCATCTGATGGTCCGCGAGTCCCTCGCCATCCCCGTCCCCACCTTCGGCCGCTGGACCGACCAGCCGATGGAGACCGGCAAGCGGGTCGACATGTTCCCGCTGCAGGAGTCCAACGGCTTCGCTCTGGACCTCGCCCAGTACGCCGAGTTCATCCGCAAGCGCGGCACCCGGGTCGCGGTGATCTGCAACCCGAACAACCCCGACGGCGGCTACCTGCAGAAGCACGCGGTCGTGCAGTTCATGGACTCGATGGCCGACCTGGACCTGGTCGTCGTCGACGAGTCGTTCCTGGAGTTCGCCGACGCGGAGGCCGAACCCTCGGTCGTCCAGGAGGCCATGCTCCGCCCCAACGTGGTGGTGCTGCGCAGCCTCGGCAAGAACTTCGGCCTGCACGGCATACGGTTCGGCTATCTCGTCGCCAACCCCGCGCTGGCCGGGCGGATCCGTTCCATGCTCCCCAAGTGGAACCTCAACTCCTTCGCCGAGCACGTGGTGTTCATGCTGAAGGAGCACGGCGCCGAGTACGCGCAGAGCCTCCAGCAGATCCGCCGCGACCGGCTGGACATGGCCGCCCAGCTGTCCGCGCTGCCGGGGCTGACCGTCTACCCCTCGCAGGGAAACTTTCTCTTCGTGCGCCTCCCCGTGGGCGCCGAAGGCACCGTGGTCCGGGACCGGATGCTCACCGAGCACCGCATCCTGGTCCGCGAGTGCGGCAACAAGATCGGTTCGTCCAGCCGCTTCCTGAGGCTCGTGGTGCGCCCCCAGACGGACGTGCGTCGCCTGGTGTCCGGAATGGAACAGGTGCTCTACGGGACCAGGAGGGGAGCCGCCGTGCCCGAGCTGGGCGCCGGGACCAGCTACAGCTCGGGTACGGCGGCCGTGGACCGGCTGGTCAGTGAGACCAACGGGGCGGGTATGCCGCTCGTGGCGATGGCCTCGGGCGGTTCGACCGGTATGGGCATGCCTATGCCGGCGGCGGCGCAGATGCCGATGCCGATGCCGATGCAGCAACCGGTGCCTGTGCCGGTGCCGCAGCCGGCGGCGGCGCAGATGCCTACGCCCCTGCCGACCTCGACTCCGATGCCGATGCCGATGCCGATGCCCATGTCGACGCCGGCGCCCATGCCTGCGGTCGCCCAAATGCCTGCGGCTGCCCAGATGCCGATGCAGCCGATGCAGCCGATGACTCAGCCCGTACCGCAGCCGGTGCCCGCGCAGATGCCTTCGCCTGCGCCGATGGCTCCCGCCGCCGCGATGCCCGGTCCCACGCCGCCCGGTGTTCCGGCCCGTGGGGGGCTTACTGCTGCGCAGGTGCGGGGGACCACTGGGCCTGGGTTGACTCCGGCGCCGGCCACTGGGTGGCCGAACGCGCAGAGCTGGCCCAATGCCGCGGGAATGGGGCAGGCCGGGTAGTTCGTCGGGCGCGGGTACGTTGTGGCTGGTCGCGCAGTTCCCCGCGCCCCTCAAAAACAGGGCGTTGCCCTCACGGCGGTCATCAGTGATGCCCCCAGCGGCAGCGCATGACAACCCCGCAGCTCGAAGCCCGTGTCCGCCAACAGGCGTCGGTAATGGTTCTCGTCCCGCTCCCTGCCACCCACGTTGCACAGCATGTGGATGTCCCAGGCGACCGCCGTCGGGTTCGGCAACAGGCGTTCCACGACCAGCAGTTGGGCGCCGGGGCGCATCGCCTGCGCGCACCGGTCCAGGATGGTCGCGCAGCGGTCGTCGTCCCAGTCGTGCAGGACCCGGGACAGGAGGTAGACGTCGCCGCCCTTCGGCACGGACCGGGTGAAGTCTCCGGCGACGAAGGTGCAGCGTTCGGTCAGTTGGTGGCGGGCCGCCTCCAGGGCCTGGGGGCGTTCCAGGAGTACGCCCTCCAGATGGGGGTGTGCCCGAAGCAGCCGGCCGAGCAGCGCGCCGTTCCCGCCGCCCACGTCCACCACGTGCCGTACGGCGGAGAAGTCGACCAGGTGGGGTACCGGGGTGAACATCTCGGCGCTCGCCGCCATCGCGTTGTGGAAGAGGGCGCCGAGTTCGGGGTGTTCGGCGAGGTGGGCGAAGTGGTGCCGGCCGTGGCGGTGGGCGAAGGCCTCCTCGCCGGTGCGGACGGCATGGGTCAGGTCGGCGAAGGAGTCGTAGAACAGGCGGCCGTAGAGGAGTGCCAGGGGGTGGAGGGAGAACTCGGCGGTGGTGCAGAGGGGTTGGCCGAGGGCGGTGAGGCGGTGGGTGCCGTCGGTCGAGGTCAGGAGGCCGAGGGTGGTGAGGTAGCGCAGGAGGCGGTGCAGGGCGTCGGGGTGGGTGGCGGTGAGGCCGGCGAGGGTGGGGGTGTCGAGGCCCGGGGTGTCCGTGAGGTGGTCGGCGATGCGGAGTTCGGCCATGGTGGCGACGGCCTGGGTGGCCCAGGCGCCGGTCATGACACCGAGGAGGGAGACCGCGGGGTCCGGGAGGGGCTCGTGGCGGCCCGGGAGGCGGAGTTCGAAGCGGCGGTGGTGACGGGTGCGGAAGTAGAGCACGGTCACGTTCTCGTGGCCGTTGTAGCCGCCGCCGTCGGGGACCGCGCCGCCGCATTCCGTGAGGAGTGTGCGCAGGCCGGCCGGGACCACCGTGCCGGGTGAGGTGAGGGCGAAGGCGTGGTGTGCCTCGTGTTCGGCGGCGCGTTCGTCGTCGGCGACCGCGCGCAGCGGGGAGTCCGGCGGCACGGGCAGCGCGAAGATCTCGACGCTTCGGCCCTCGACCGCCACATGGACGATGCCGACCGGGCTCTCGCCGAGGATCGCGCCGTAGCGCCGGGCCAGTCGGCCGCGGACCACGACGCTCGGTGTGACGGTGCCGGGTTCCAGGTCGTGGCGGCGCAGTTCGTCGCGGAGTCCTTCGAGACAGTCGGGGAAGACGAGTACGGCGGTGTGGTCGTAGACGAGGTGCCGGGAGACATCGGCCCGGTCCTCGGCGGTCAGGTCGGGCAGCAGGTCGGCCAGGACCTGGTCCGTGTCGTGGGTGCGGACATGGGCGACCGCGCGGCGGATCCGCTCCAGGTCGGCCGCGGCCAGGCAGGCCTGTGCGACGGGGAGTGTCATGTGGGAGTTCCCAAAGGTCGTGGGTTCAGATGCCGGTGTAGTTCTCGGCGAAGAAGTCCTGGTGGGCACGGGAGGTGCGCAGGCTCTCCAGGCGGGCGTACTGGAGCGCCCGCCCGTAGCGGGCCTCGGCGTCGTCGCCGGCCGGTCCGTGCAGCAGGCCGCTCATCCAGTGCGAGAACTCGTGGGCCCGCCAGACGCGGGGGAGGCAGTCGGCGGCGTACTGGTCGAGGCCCTTCTCGTCCCCGTGGGACAGCGCCGACTCCAGTGCGCGGGCGAGCAGTTCGGCCTGGAGTACGGCGAGGTTGGCGCCCTTGGCCGCCGACGGGCTGATGAGACCGGCCGCGTCGCCGGCCAGCCAGAGACGGTCCGCGCCGGGGCTCTCCAGCACGTCGGAGCGCAGATCGACGACCGTCTTCTCCAGTACGGCGCCCTGGCGCAGAGGCCCGAACTCGCCGGTCCGCATCCGGGTGGCGAGCTCGGCCCAGATCCGTTCCTCGCTCCAGTCGGCCGGATCGGTGCCGGGCGGGCACTGGAGGTAGTACCGGGTGACCGTGTCCGTACGGGCCATGTGTCCCGCGAACCCCCGCCGGTGCAGGGCGTATCCGACGGCGGACAGGCTGGGCGGGGCCGCGACGAGCACCGCCAGCCAGGACACACGGTGGTCCCGGTGGGCCGTCCGTACACCCCGTGCGGCCTGGGCGGCGCGGGCGGCGCCGTGCCGCCCGTCGCATCCGGCGATGTACCGGCCCCGGACCTCCTCGCCGCCGCGCACCCGCACCCGGCCGTCCGCGAGGATCTCCTCGGCCCGGGCGCCGAAGCGGAGTTCGCCGCCGCGCCGCAGATACTCGGCCACCAGGTCCCGTACGAGTTCCTGCTGGGGGTGGACAGTGTGCACCTCGCGCCGGCCCAACCGCCCGTAGTCCAGGGTGAACTCGCCCTGGTCGCTGCGGAACAGGCAGGTGGAGTGGGGCTTGCCCCGCTCCCGTACGCCGGTGCCGAGTCCGTGCTCCGTCAGCACCCGCACCGAGTGGGCGGCCAGGAATCCGGCCCTGGCCCGCCCTTCCACCGCCTCGCGTCCCCGCCGTTCCAGGATCACGCAGTCGATACCCCGTTCGAGCAGCAGATTGCCCAGTACCAGCCCCGCCGGACCGGCCCCGACGATCACCACACCGACCTGTTCCCGCAGGTCGAACCGTTTCCCCATGCCCGCCTCTGAAGTTGTGCTTTCGGCCAAGGGGTTTCCTATCATCCCGATCTTCACCGAAGACACACAAACGGAGGCAATTACTCCATAAGGGTGGCCGCGGGCTCACGGTCCTGCGGACGGCGCCGTAATCCGGCCCAGGAGCCGGAAAGGCCGGCGCGCCGCCTCAGTCGCGCGGCCTGCGAGCGGTGAACCGGAAATGTCCCTCACCGGGCGGGCTGACGACGGTGATGGCGGTGAACCCGGCCGCCGCGAGCCGGAGTTCGAGGGTGCCGGGGTCGACGGGGACATAGGTGTCGTCGACGTGGAAGTCACGCAGTTCGTCACTGGCGACGGAGTCCACGCCCACGAACACCCCGCCCGGGCGCAGCAGTTGGCACACCCGGGCGAACAACCGGTCCTGCGCCTCCGGCGATTCGACGTGATGCAGCATCGTGAAGCAGGTGGCCCCGGAGAAGCGGCCGCTCCCCAGGTCGACGGTCGTGGCGTCGCCGTGGACGACCTCGGCTCGGGAGCCGTCCAGCCGGGCCGCGAGTTTCCGCGCGAGGTCGGCGTCGATCTCGACCGCCGTCACATGGTCGACCAGTTCGAGCAGCAGATCGGTGGTCAGCCCGGGGCCCGGGCCGATCTCCAGTACGTCGTCGCCGAGTTCGCCCGTCTCCCGCAGCCAGGGCAGCAGCCGGGTGCGCAGGGTCTCGGCCCACTCGGGAGAGGCGAGGAAGGTCAGATGGCGCTGATTCATGGACGTCATGCCCTCATTCGTACATACTCCGGACGATGACCGGCTCCGCACGAACGGCCACATCTCTGCCCCCCGCGGCCAACTCCCTCTGGGCCGGGCTGCGTTCGACGGGCGTGGCGGCCGGGACCTTCTCCTTCGAGGGCGACGGGACGACTCCGTGGCACCGGCACGACCAGCACCAACTGGAGTACGCCTCCGAGGGGATCGTCGGTGTCGAGACGGCGACGGCACGCCACCGGCTGCCGTCACGGCAGGCGGTGTGGATACCGGCCGGCCTCGCCCACCAGAGCTCGTTCACCGGGGCGCGGACGGTCTCGGTCTTCTTCGACCCCGCGCTGCTGCGGGACTCCGGCGGCCGGGTCCGTGTGCTGCCCGTGGACCCGATCCTGCGCGCGATGCTCATCTACGCCGCGCGCTGGCCGATCAGCCGCACCAGCGGGGACGCGGTCGCCGACTCCTACTTCGAGGCGCTGTCCCACCTGGTGCGCGAACGCCTCGACGAGGAGCTGCCGTTCCATCTCCCCACCAGCACGGATCCCCTGGTCACCGAGGTCATGCGGCACACCGACGCCCATCTCGCGACGGTGCGTCTCGACCACGTCTGCCGCGCCGTGGCCGTCTCCGAACGCACCCTGCGCCGCCGTTTCCTGGCCGCCACCGGCATGACCTGGCGGCAGTACCTGCTCCACAGCCGTCTCCTGCACGCCATGACCCTGCTGGTCGAGCCCGACCGCACGGTCCTCGGCACCGCCCTCGCCGTGGGCTTCGACAGCGCGAGCGCCTTCAGCCGGGCCTTCCAGGCGTACACGGGAGAGACCCCGAGCGGCTTCCGCCAGGAACGCACGGCACGCCGCCGCTCCTCGGCGACCGTCCGAGCGCATAGGCTCCCCGCCGCCACGCCTGCCCGGCCACAGGGGTGGCCCGCCGTGCGAGCGGGCCACCCCTGCCCCCTGCGTCAGGAAGCCGGGCACTCCTTCCATGCCATGTGGTACGTGGTGCTGATGTTCCCGTCGGTCGAGTCCATGGTCATGAAGCTGACCTTGCCCGGGTTGGCGGTGCCCGCGTTCACTCTCAGCTCGGTGTTGATGTTGAAGTTACGGAGAACTCCGCAGGGCGCCCAGACCAGTTGGGCCACGTCGGTGCTGTCGGTGGCCTGCCAGTCGTCGTTGTAGGAGCCGTTGAACGGGTGGGTCTTGGGCACCGTGTTCGAGGAGCCCTGGAAGTAGTACGAGGCCTTCTGCGTGGCACTCGCCCCCGGCTGGAGCGAGAGGAAGCCGCGGTAGTCGGCGCTGGCGATGGCGTAGGTGAAGCCCTGCGGGACGTGCACGATCAGGTTGAGCTGGCAGTTCTTGCGGAAGGCCGTGGGGTCGGAGTTGCCGCCGGCCTGGGCCAGGTACTGGCTGTAGGTGACCGTGAAGGCCGTGTTGTCCGGCGAGACGGCGACCGCCGCCGTGCCCTGCGGACAGCCGGAGCCGTTCACCGTCGCAACGTCGATGACGATCTTGTCCGGGGGCGGGTTGTCGACGACGGGGGACGAGGCCGGTGCGGGCAGTGCCGCGGTGAGCAGAGCGGCTACGGCGCCGCTCAGCAGGAGTCCACCAGTCATGGTTTCTCCGGTTCTGTGAGTGGGGGGTGGCACGCCCCCGGCTCGTAGGGAACCGACCGAGCTCCACCGAGAGCTCTTTGGAGAAACAGTGAGGTTCCTGTGAAGGCCGGGAGCGCTCCGCATCGTAGGGAGGCGCACAACCCACGGTCAGGGCGAACTCAAGCCATTCACAGTTGCGGATTTCACAGCGGAGACACAGGCTCGCAGTGGCGGCGCCGGCACCCGCGCCCCCGGCCCCGGCCCCGAGTCGGCGGGTCCCCTCGTCAGGGGTTCTCCCAGGCCGCCGGTTCCGCCGCCAGTTCCCGTACCGGCTCCGGCAGGGCGTCCGCCGCGAGGTCGGCGATGGTGACGCCCTCCAGGATGCGGCGGACATTGGCGCGCAGGGCGATCCACAGGGGCAGGAGCGGCTGGGCGGAGCCGGTGTACTCGAGGCCCGTGGGGCGCTCGCCGCGCACGGAGACGATCGGACCGTCGACCGCGCGGATGACGTCGGCGACGGTGATCTTCTCCGCCTCCCGGGCCAGCCGGTAACCGCCGCCTCCGCCGCGCCGGCTGTCGACGACGCCGCCGCGCCGCAGATCGCCGAGGATGCCCTCCAGGAACTTGTGCGGGATCTCCTGCGTCGCGGCGATGGCCTCCGCCTTCACCGGCCCGCCGTCCTGCCGGACGGCCACCTCGAGAACCGCCCGTACCGCGTAATCCGCCCGTGCCGAGATCCTCATAACACCATTGTGGCCGGAACTGCTGTACAAAATGACCTCGCACGCACCGCCGACCGGCCCGGCCCGACGGGAGACCTCCATGGGGCTCAGCAGACGTACCTTCAGCGCTCTCGCCGGGACCACCGCGCTGGGCCTGGCGCTGGGTGGCAGTGGCGCCGCGACCTGCGCCTACGCCAGCCCGACCGCCCCGACGGGCCCCGCGCCCGCGCCGCCGCGCGCGGACCGGCGGCGGCACACGATCGGCTTCGACCGCTACTCCCTGGTCGTCGACGGCCGGCGGCTGGTGGTCTGGTCGGGCGAGATGCACCCCTTCCGGCTGCCCAGCCCGTCGCTGTGGCGGGACGTCCTGCAGAAGATGCGCGCCCACGGCTACAACGCGGTCAGCATCTACGTCTCCTGGAACTACCACTCCCCCGCCCCCGGACAGTACGACTTCACCGGCATCCGGGACCTGGACCTCTTCCTGCGCACGGCCGCCGAAACCGGTCTCTACGTCATCCTCCGCCCCGGCCCCTACATCAACGCCGAGATCGACGGCGGCGGCTACCCCGGCTGGCTGACGGCGACGAAGGGCTCGGCGCGCACCAGTGACCCGACCTATCTGTCGTACGTCGACGAGTGGCTCACCCGGGTGAACGCCATCGCCGCCCGGCATCTGCACTCCGACGGCGGCGGCACCGTCCTGCTCTACCAGATCGAGAACGAGTACGACGCCCATGTCACCGAGGCGACCGGGCGCGACTACATGTCCCATCTGTACAAGAAGGTGCGGGCCGACGGCATCGACGTGCCGCTCTTCCACAACGACAAGGGCAGGAACGGCTACTGGACGCCCGGCTCGTTCGACACCGGCGGGGAGGAGGGGGGCTGGCTGTACGGGTTCGACGGGTATCCCTCGCCGACCCAGACCCCGCCCGACTGGGGGCACTTCGGGATCGGCGGCGCGAAGGGCGGGGCCTCGGCGAGTCCCAGGACCCCGGGGTGCGTGCCCGAGTTCGGGGGCGGCTGGTTCGATCCGTGGGGCGGGGTCTGGTTCGACCGGAAGGGGTACGCGGAGTCCCGGCGGCAGCGCGACGCGGCGTACGAGCGGCGCTTCTACCTCACCAACCTCGCCAACGGCATCACCGTGCACAGCGTCTACATGACCTTCGGCGGCACGTCCTGGGGCTGGCTGCCCGCGCCGGTCGTCTACACCTCGTACGACTACGGGGCCGCCATCGACGAGGGCCGGCAGCCCACCGACAAGCTCGTCCCCATGCACCAGCTCGGTCATCTCCTGCGCCATGTACCGGACTTCGCCAAGCTGGACCGCGCGGCGGACGTGGTGGCGGCGGGTCTGAAGGTGTACCACCTGAGCAATCCGGACACCGGCGCCGATGTGTACGTGGTCCGCAACGACGGTACGCAGGAGGTGACTTCGACCGTGCCGGGCCTCGGCGGCCTCGATGTCACGGTCCCGCCGAAGGACGCCCGTCTGCTCGTTGCAGGCCTCCGTCTGGGCGGGCGCAGGGTCCGCTGCTCCAACGCCCAGCCGATGCTCGCCCTCACCGCCGGCCGGCAGGAGATCGCCGTGTTCACCGGGCGTCCGGGCGAGACGACGGTGACCGTGCTGGAGTGCGCGGTACGGCCGACGGTGACCGTGCTGGAGGGCGGCGCCGCCCACACCTACGAGGACGGGCTGCTGCGGATCGAGGCCCGTCTGGACGGGCTGACAAGGGTGTTGGTGTCCGGCGGCGGCTCCGGCACCCCGCTCCTGCTGCTCCTCGCCGACGACCCGGCCTCGCTGCGGCTGTTCCCCCACGACACCCCGTCCGGGCCGGTGCTGGTGCGCGGGCCCGCGCTGGTGCGGACCGCGGAGGTCGACGGGAAGACCGTGTCCCTCACCGGGGACACCGTCCGGGCGGCCGAACTGGAGGTGTGGGGCCCGCGCGGGATCGGCGAAGTCACCTGGAACGGGCAGAACTCGACGGTACGGACCACCCCCTCCGGAAGCCTGCGCGCGGACCGCTCCCTCCCCGGCGTCCAGGAGGTCTCCCTGCCCGCCCTGCGCGACGGCTGGCGGCGCCGGGCCGAGAACCCGGAGTCGGCCCCCGGCTACGACGACTCGGCCTGGCGGACTGCCGACCGGTCGACGTCGTACAGCACCACCCCCGTCCCCGGCGGACAGCCCGTCCTCTTCGCCGACGACTACGGCTTCCACTACGGCGATGTCTGGTACCGCGGGCACTTCACCGACGCACGCGGCGCCAGGATCGTCTCCCTCGCCTACAGCACCGGCACCCAGGGGCTGCTGATGGCCTGGCTGGACGGGCGCCCGCTGGGCACGCACCGGATGCCGGTGCCGGACAACAGCAGTGTGCGGCAAGGGAGTTGGGCGGCCACGGCGGAGTTCGCGGTGCCGGAGGCGGTGCGGACGGACGGCCCGCGTGTGCTGTCGGTGCTGGTGCGGCGGATGCAGCACGACCAGGACGGCAAGGCGCAGGACACCCACAAGGTGGCACGCGGACTGACCTCGGTGACCTTCGACGGAGCAGCCCCGAAGGTGAGTTGGCGGATCCAGGGCGAGCGGGCGGCGGACCCGGTCCGCGGTCCGCTGAACACCGGCGGACTGCACGGGGAGCGGCACGGCTGGCATCTGCCGGAGTACGCCGACGGCGGCTGGGCGGCCACCGCGTTGCCGCGCGCCGACAGCGGGCAGGGGGTGACCTGGTACCGGACGAGCTTCAAGCTGGCCGTCGACTCCGGAATCGACGCGTCGATCGGGCTGGTCCTCGACGACGACCCGGGCCGCGCCTATCGCGTCCAGATCTTCCTCAACGGCTGGAACATGGGCCAGTACATCAACGACGTAGGCCCCCAGCACACCTTCGCCCTCCCGAACGGGGTGCTGCACACACGTGGTTCCAACACACTGGCGCTGGCGGTCCTGTCCGACGGGACCACACCGGCGGGGCCGTCGGAGGTGCGGCTGACGTTGCTGGGAGCGGCGGCGGGCGGGGTGCCGGTGACCGCGGTGTGACCGTATGGAGCCTTTTCCGTGCATTGCCTTCTCCGGCCGGGTCGTTGACCGTGTCGGTATGCGAAGACGGCGTTTCATCAGCGGATTAGTCGGTTCCGGGGTCGGTCTTGGACTGACCTCGGCAAGTACGGGCGCACGGGCGAGTACGAGTTCTCCGAGCCCTTCCCCCGGCGGCTCCCGGTCGGCCGCCGAGCCGGCCACGGCGGGTGAACCCCATGAGTGGCAGGCCGTACCGGTACCGGACGTCCTGGCCGCCGCCCAGCTGACGGGGGTCGCGGCGGCCGGTCCGGACCTCGCCTGGGCCGTCGGCGAGGAAGGGCGCAACGGCGGTACCCGCGGCCGCCCGCTGGCCCTCGTCCGGGACGGCGAGGACTGGCGGAAGGTCGATCTCGGCCACCTGCAGCTGCCGAGCGGCTACCTCCGCTCCGTCGCCGCCGGCACGACCGGCCAGGCCTGGAGCGTCGGCACCACCGGCTCCACCTCCCATCTGCTCACCTGGGACGGCACCACCTGGAACGAGGCCGACTTCCCGGGGCGCGGCACGACCGGGACCTCGCTGACCTCCGTCGCCGTGGGTCCGGACGGCGACCTGTGGGCCGGCGGACGCAACTCCGACGGCTCGGTCCTCCTCCACGGCCACGGCACCGATCTGACCTGGCTGCCCGCACCCCCGAGCGCCACCACCGCCACCCCCTCGGGCGTCCGCGTCACCCGCTCCGGCGAGGTGTGGGTCTACGACGCTGCCCTCATCGCCCGCTGGAGCGAGGGGAGTTGGACCGAGCTGCCCGCTCCCGCCGGCCTCCGGCCCGGTGTCACGGACCTGCTCCCCGTCACCGCCGACGACATCTGGCTCACCGGCTACGACTACGGAGTGGGCGGCCCGCCCGGCAAGCCACCGTCCGTCCTGCTCAAGCACTGGGACGGCGGCGCCTGGAACACCGTCACCGCCCCGTTCACCGCCGGCCTCCTGTCGGCGATCGTCGACGACGGCCAGGGCGGCCCCGACCGCATCGCCGGCTGGGACTTCTGGGACCAGACCAGAGCGCACTACCTCCGCTGGGACAACGGGAGTTGGGTGAGCGAACGCGGCCCCCTCTCCTCGACTCCCGTGGTTCCGCAGGCACTTGCCACGGTGCCCGGCACGGGCGGCTACTGGTCCGTCGGTACGACGTCCTCCTCGCCGTATCCGCCCGCGACGGTGCGCATCGAGCGGTGACCGGGCCGGTCAGGCCAGCCGGATCACGTTCCACGACAGCGGTTCCAGTACGGCGGTGAGGGTGCCGTCCGTGAGGGCGGTCCCCTCCACCGTGTGCGGGGCCACCCGCTCCGGGTCGTCGAGGGTGTTCCGGGCGTCCGGGTCGGCGTCCGCGAGGGCGCTGTGCTCCACGACGTCCGTCAACCCCAGTGCGCCGAGGGCGACTTCGAGCGGCAGCGCGTCCGTGCGGCTGCGGTTGACGGCGAGGACGGTGACGGTGCCGTCCTCGCCGCGCACCGCGGTGGCGTGCAGCAGGTCGGTCTCGCCGTACTTCTTCGTCTCGTACGTCGGCGAGTCCACCCGGACGTCGAGGACCTGGCCGCGGCCGTACTTCGCGGCCTGGGCGAACGGGAAGAAGGTGGTCTGGCGCCAGGCCGGGCCGCCGGGCTCGGTCATGATCGGGGCGATGACGTTGACCAGCTGGGCGAGACAGGCGACGGTGACGCGGTCGGCGTGGCGCAGCAGGGCGATGAGCAGCGAGCCGAAGACGACGGCGTCCAGGACGCTGTAGTTGTCCTCCAGGAGGCGGGGGGCCTCCGCCCAGTCCCGGGTGCCGGAGTTCTCGATCTCGTGCCACCGCGAGATGTACCAGACGTTCCACTCGTCGAAGGAGAGGTTGATCTTCTTCTTGGACTTCAGCCTGGCGCCCACGTGATCACAGGTGGCGACCACGTTCTCGATGAAGGACTCCATGTCGACGGCGGAGGCCAGGAAGGAGTCGAGGTCACCGTCCTCCGGCTGGTAGTAGGCGTGCAGGGAGATGTGATCGACGAGGTCGTACGTCTCCTCCAGGACCGTCGCCTCCCAGGTGGCGAAGGTCGGCATGGACTGGCTGGAGGAGCCGCAGGCGACGAGTTCGACCTCCGGGTCGATCTGGCGCATCGCGCGGGCGGTCTCGGCGGCGATCCGGCCGTACTCCTGGGCGGTCTTGTGGCCGGTCTGCCAGGGGCCGTCCATCTCGTTGCCGAGGCACCACAGCCTG
This sequence comes from Streptomyces sp. NPDC005648, assembly GCF_040605395.1. Classification (NCBI taxonomy): domain Bacteria; kingdom Bacillati; phylum Actinomycetota; class Actinomycetes; order Kitasatosporales; family Streptomycetaceae; genus Streptomyces; species Streptomyces sp. NPDC005648. Next base: position 158,073 of record NZ_JBEXCS010000001.1, read on the forward strand.
ATGCCGAAAGGGTCCTTGTCGCCGTGGGAGACGCGGAGGTCCGACAGGGCCGTGCCGGCGGGGTGGTTGGCGTACTCCTGCAGCTGGAGGGCCTCGGCGACGCCCCGGGTGCCGAGGTTGAGGGCCATCATGGGCTCCGCCCGGGGGCCGATCTTCTTCAGGAAGGCGATGTACTCGGAGAGACCGAAGCGGTTGGTCTCGGTGGAGCGCCAGGCGAGGTCGAGGCGGCGCGGACGGTCCTCGACGGGACCGACGGAATCCTCCCACCGGTAGCCGGAGACGAAGTTGCCGCCGGGGTAGCGGATGGTGGTGACGCCGAGTTCACGGACCAGTTCGAGGACGTCCCGGCGGATGCCGTCCTCGTCGGCGGTGGGGTGCCCGGGTTCGAAGACGCCGGTGTAGACGCAGCGGCCGAGGTGTTCCACGAACGAGCCGAAGACACGGGGGTCGACCTCACCGACGGTGAAGGCGGGGTCGAGGGTGAAACGGGCGGTGCTCTTGCTCATGGGAACCTTTCGAAAACGGGGTTACTTGACCACGGGCCAGTCACGCACCCAGCCGAGCCGGTTGAGGCCCAGCTTGGGGGTGCCGCCGTCGTCCGCGTCGTAGTAGTGGTACGCCAGCCAGTCCTGGCCCTTGTCGCGGAAGACCGACTCTCCTCCTGTGCCGACGTACCTGCCGTGGCCGGCCAGGAGCAGGTCTCCGCCTCCCTCCAGCAGGGACTTGCCCGTGCTGTCCTCGTAGGGGCCCGTCACCTTCGTCGAGCGGCCCACTCTGATCTTGTACGTGGAGTTCACTCCCGCACAACACTGGTCGTAGGAGGCGAAGAGGTAGTAGTAGTGGCCGTGCTTGACGACGTACGGGCCCTCGACCGCGTACGGGGCGTCCGGGCGGGTCGCCAGCTGGGCCACCGCCGCTCCCTCGACCGCCTTGCCCGTGCGGGGGTCCAGCTGGACCATGCGGATGCCCGTCCAGTACGAACCGAAGGCCATCCACAGCCGGCCGTCGGCGCGGACGACCGCCGGGTCGATGGCGTTCCAGGTGTCGGCGGTCTCGGAGGTGAAGGCCTTGCCGTGGTCGGTCCAGGTACCGGGGAGGCCGGACGGGGAGGTGGCCACGCCGATCGCGGAGTGGTTGGTGCCCCAGGAGGAGACCGCGTAGTAGAGCCAGTAGCGGCCGTCGCGGTAGGAGATGTCCGGCGCCCAGGGGTCGCCGGTGGAGTTGTACTCGTACCACCAACTCGGTGGCGCGGCGAAGGCGTTGCCCGCGTCGTCCCACTGGCGCAGGTCCTTCGAGAGGCGGGCGCCGATGACGCCTCCGGTCGAATAGGCGACGTAGCCGCCGGACTTGAGGTGGACGACCGTGGGGTCGTGGATGATCTGCTGGCCGGTCAGGGGCAGGGGGTCGGGGTAACTCTCCGCCGCCTGCGCCGCGTTGGGGAGGAAGGCCAGGACGGCGGCTGCCGCCACGGCCGTAAGCGCTCTGGGTACTCTCACTGTCCCGCCAATCCGGTATGGGCGACACCCGCCACGATCTGGCGCTGGAAGAAGACGAACACGACGATCAGCGGCAGGCCCGCCATGAGGCCGCCGGCCATGAGCTGGGCCCACTGGATGCCGTAGGAGTTCATGACGGTCGCGATGCCGTTGGGCATTGTCATCAGGTCGGGGTTGTTCGTCACCATGTACGGCCACAGGAAGTTGTTCCACGAGGCGATGAAGGTGAAGATGCCGACCGCCGCGAGGGAGGGGCGGGAGAGCGGGAGGACGATCGTGAAGAAGACCCGCCAGCGGCCCGCGCCGTCGATGAAGGCGGCCTCCTCCAGTTCGCGCGGGACGCCCTGGAAGAACTTGTAGAGGATGTAGACCATCGCGGCGGGCGCGCACTGCGGCAGGATCATGCCCCAGTAGGTGTCGACCATCCCCATCTGCTGGACGGTGGTGAACAGGGGGACGCCGAGCACCGCCGGCGAGACCATCAGGCCGGACATCACGACGCCCATCACAAGGCCCTTGCCGCGGAACTCCGTACGGGCGAAACCGTATCCGGCGAGCGCGGTGACCAGCAGGACGATCGAGGTGACGCAGACGGAGACGACCAGGGAGTTCAGGAACCAGTCCGTGATGTTGCCGGTGTCGAGGATGGCCTTCCAGGCCTGCGCGGTCCACACCCTGGGCAGCCAGTGCGGGGGTACCTCGACCGCCTCGGTCTCGGACTTGAGGGAGGTGAACAGGGCCCACAGGAGGGGCGCGAGGAAGACGGCCGAGACGGCGGCGCCGAGGAGGGTGAGGACGACCTGGCTCGGCGTCCAGGCCTTGCGCGTACGGGACTTGCCCCTGACCGGTACCTGCGTGGCGGTCATCGCACGCCCTCCTCACGCTTGCGCAGCAGCCACATCCGCGCGAGGGCGACGGACGCGATGATGACGAAGAAGAGGACGGAGATCGCGGAGGCGTAGCCCACGCGGTAGCTGGTGAAGCCCTCTTCGAGGGTGTACTGGACGAAGGTGCGGGTCGATTGCTCAGGTCCGGGGCCGAAGTCCATCATCACCACCGCCTGGTCGAAGACCTGGAGCGAGGCCAGGATCTGCAGGGCGACGACGAGGCCGGTGATGTTGCGCAGCATCGGCAGGGTGATGTGGACCATGCGGTGCCAGGCGTTCGCGCCGTCGAGCTCGGCCGCCTCGTAGAGGTGACCGGGGATGGCCTGGAGGGCGGCGAGATAGAGCAGGAAACTGAATCCGACGGTCCACCACAGGGTCTCGATGACCAGGGCGAGCATGGCGTACGACGTGTCGGTGAGCCATGGCGTGTCGCTGCCGAGGACGTGGTCGACCATGCCCGTACCGGGGTTGAACAGCCACTGCCACAGATTGCCGGCGACCGTGGAGGGCAGCAGGAAGGGCGCGAAGAAGCAGAGCCGCCACAGCCATCTGCCGCGCTCGATGTGATGGGCCAGCATCGCGAGGAGGAAGGCGAGGACGGTGACGCAGGGCACGACCAGCAGCGTGAAGTACGCGCTGTGGCCCAGGCTGTCCCACATCAGGGGGTCCTTGAACGCCTCCCGGTAGTTGTCCAGGCCGAGGAAACGCTCGCCGTCCCCGGTGATGTCGGCGTCGGTGAAACTGAGGTAGACGCCCCGCAGCAGCGGCCAGATCACGAAGAGCGCGAACAGCGCGAGGAACGGCGCGACGAACCAACCCCCGTGCTGGAAGCCCTGCTTGCGGCGGAGGGTGGCGCTCGCGGCGGCGGTCCTCGCGCGGGTCGGCGCGAAAACGGTTTCGGCGCTGGTCGTCATGCGCTCGCACCTCCCTGCGCGGCGGTCTTTCCGTCCATGGGGTTCTTCATCGCGAGCAGCGTGCCGAGTTCGCTCCTCATCCGCCGGGCCACCACGTCCGGCTTGGCCGAGCCCAGCGTCGAGGAGACGACGATGGGGCCGACGCGCTGGGCGAGGATGCCGGTGGAGCCGGCGAACCACACCTTCGGCTCGTTGGCCTGGTGGTCGATCGCGGAGGCGTACTCGTTCTGCGGGTAGAGCTTCTTGTACGCCGGTGTCGAGAGCGTCGGCGTGTAGGCGGGGATGTGGCCGCCGGCCGCCCACTGGGTGGCGTGGGTGACGACGTAGGCCGCGAGCCGGTGGGCGGCCTCGTCGGCGGCACCGCCGCGGTCGGACTGGTGCGGCAGGACGAAGGTGTGCGACTCGGCGTGGGTGGCCCGGTGGCCGAAGACGGGCGGCAGCGGGATCGCGCCGTAGTCGAGCTTCGCGGAGTCGTAGACCGGCACCGACCAGTTGCCCTCCCAGGCGAAGGGGGAGCCGTTGATGAACTGCTCGGAGCCGACCGAGCCCTTGGCGGGGTCGGCGTATCCGTCGGTGACGTGCCGGCGCAGGAACTCCAGTACCTGGGTGGCCTTGTCGGTGTCGAAGGTGACCCGGGTGCGGGCGTCGTCGAACCAGGTGCCGCCGAGCTGGGTGTAGAAGGCGACGAAGAACCACCACTGGAAGTTCTGGTCGTTGATCCACAGGCCGATGGTCTGCAGGCCCTTCCTGGTGGCCTTCCTGGCTTCCTTGAGTACGCCGAACCAGTCGTCGGTGGAGGTGATCGGCACGATCCGGCCGTCGGCGCCGAGCAGGCCCGCCTTCCTGAGCACGTCCTTGCGGTAGAAGCAGAGCTGGACGTGGACGTCGAGCGGAAGGGCGTAGAGCTTGCCGTCGATGACGCCGCGCCGCCACAGGCCGGGGTTGTAGTCCTGTTCCCGCAGGCCGTATCCGGCGAGCAGGTCCACGTCCCAGGCGTCCAGCAGCCGGCCGGGCGCGAAGCCGGTGACCCGGCCCATGTGCATCACGCCGAGGTCGGGCGCGCGGTTGCCCGCGGCGGCCATGGCGAGCTTGGTGTAGAAGGGGTTGCCCCACTGGAGGGTGGAGTCCTTCACGGCGATGTCCGGGTGGGCCCTGCGGAAGGCGTCGAGCATCGCGATCATGTTGTAGCCGTCGCCGCCGCTGAAGAGGTTCCAGTAGCGCACTCGGGTGCGCGCGGTGGACGCGAGCGCGTCGGCGCCGGTGCCGAGCGCGGCGAAGCCGAAGCTGCCGGCGATCGCCGCACCGCCCGCGGCGGCCAGAAGCCGCCTGCGGTTCAGGTCAGGTCGTCCCATGCCCTGCCCTATCCCTCCGGGAGAACGATGTCCGAGATGTTCGATCTTTCGATGTTCGATATTTCGAAATGTGCTCGTAACTTCGAACGAGACCGTAGATAGGAAGCGCTTGCTGGTCAATGGGTGGGGCAGGACTTTCCAGCCATGGAGGATGGTTACGGGTTGAACGACCGGTACGACGGCGTAGGCTCGAACGGCCTGCTGTGCGGCTGCGAGAGGGGGAGGTATGCGGCTACGGCTGCGACGCTCGCGACGGGCCTCCGGGATGCGGGAGCTCACCGAGGACCTGGCCGCCGCGGTGCGGGCGAGACCGGGCCGACCGGCCGACGCGGAGGAGCTCTGCCGGGCGCTGTGCGAGGAGATGAGCGCGCGGCGCGGCGGGCGGCCGGTCGAGCTGCGGTTCGAGCGGTTCCCGGACGAGATCGAGGTGACCGGGCTCTGGGTCGGCTTCCAGGACTTCGACCTGGTCATCGTCGAGGAGCGGGCCGAGGCGATGCAGCAACTGGTCATCCTGGGGCATGAGTTGTGGCATCTGCACGCCGGGCACAGTCACCACCACGTGGCGGGGGCGGCGCTGGCCGATCGGCGGGAGTGGGCGGATCGGCGGGAGTGGACCGACGGGCGGGAGTGGGCGGACGGGGCGCTCTCCGTCGCCGCCCGTGACGGCTCGCGGGCCGATGACGAGGCGGAGGCGGACGACTTCGGGCACCGGTTGGCGGCGCGACTCAGGCCGTTGCTGACGGGGCGGGACACCGGGGCCGCGCTGGACCCCCTGCGACGGTCGCTGGGGTACCGGGGCCGATGATCGCGACCGTGACCTCCGCGGGCTCCGCGGCCTCCGCGGGCTCCGCGGCTGCCCAACTGGCCTGGTCCCCGGCGGGGTTCGTCAACGAGTTCTATCCGTCCTTCTGGTGGATCCCGGCCGGTGTCCTGACCGCCGCGCTCGCCATCAAGCTGCCGACGATCGTCCGGCTGTGGAGCGATCCGCTGCTGCGTGCGGTGGGCGGTGTCCTGCTCGTCGCCTGCGCCGTGTTCGTGTTCGTCGCCCCGTCGACGATCGCCCGGGTCAACCGGATCACCGGCGTGCCGAACATCTCGGCGCCCTGGGTGTACTCGCTGCTCACCGCGTTCTGCGGCTCCTGTCTGCTGCTGATCATCGCGTGGCGCAACGGCCTCAACGACCGCTCGGCGTCGACGGTGCGGGCGGTGCGGTGGGTGATCGCGGGGTCCCTGGGCGTGATCGCCGCGCTGTGGATCCTCTTCGCCCTCGCCGACGCGCCCGTGGAACGGCTCCGCGACCTCGACACGTACTACGCGAACACGCCGTACATGCGCGAGATGATCGTGCTGTACCTGCTGGCGCAGACCGTGGCCACCGTGATCACGTCGGCCCTGATCTGGAACTGGATCCGCACCGACGGCCTCGACGCCTGGCTGCGCTGGGGCCTGAAGTTCCTCGGCGCCGGATACGCGGCCCAACTCTCCTTCTACGCCGTCAAGTTGCCCGCGGTGGTGGCGCGCTGGACGGGACATCACCTGGACTGGCTGAGCACGGGTGTGGCTCCGCCCCTGGCCTGTCTCTCGGCCCTCCTCATCGCGGTCGGCTTCATCCTGCCCCACGCCGGCCAGTACCTCCACGACCGCTGGCGCCTCCGCGTCGCCCACCACCGGCTGCGCCCGCTGTACCTGCTGATGCGCACGGTCAACGGCACCGGCGTCCCCGTACTCCTGCACACCACACCGGAGTTGAGGCTGATCCGCCGGGAGACCTTCATCCGCGACGTACTCCTGCCCCTCGCCCGCCATATCGACGAGGCGCGCCGACAGCGCTTCTACGAGGCGGCACTGGCCCTCGGCCTCGAACCCGGGCGAGCGAAGGCGCTGGCCGCGGCGGCGGCCGTGCAGGACGCGGTCGAGGCGCGGCGGGAGCGGACGGGGGACGACGGGGAGAGTGGCCACGAGGCGGACACGACGGAACTGCTCCGGGAGATCGGGGCGTTGTCGTGTGCGCTGCGTCGGGGCGAGGAGTTGGGGGCGGTGCGGGAACGGGCGCGGGGGGTGAAGCGGGTGGGCGCGGGCTGAGCAAGTCACGGCCGCCGCCGGGCCGTTCCCCTCACCCGCGCCGGCTCAGCCCGCGAACGCCGGCTGCGGCAGCCCCTTCCCCGCGCCGGGGACCACCAGCAGGGAGCCGGTGATCGGGTGCGGGGCGGAGAGGCCCACGCCGGCCGTGGTGATGTAGAGGTCGGTCAGGTCGGGGCCGCCGAAGGCGCAGGCGGTCACACGGGGGGTGGGGAATTCGATCACGCGGTCCAGTTCGCCGTCGGGTGTGTAGCGCCGTACCGCACCGCCGTCCCACAGGGCCACCCACACACAGCCGTCGGCGTCGACCGTCAGCCCGTCGGGGAAGCCAGCGCCCTCCTCGATCCGGGCGAACCGGCGCCTGTCCGCGACGCGGCCGTCCTCGTGGTGGAAGACGTCGATCTGCCGGGTGGGCGAGTCGACGTAGTACATGAGCCGGCCGTCCGGGCTCCACCCGGTCCCGTTGCTCACCGCGACGTCGTCGAGAACGGTTTCCACGGCCCCGTCCCCGGTGAACCGGGACAGCGTGCCGCCCCCCGGTGCCTCGTCGTAACGCATGGTGCCGGCCCAGAGCGAGCCGTCGGGGGCGACGGCCGCGTCGTTGGCGCGGCGCCCGGGCACGGCCTCGTGGTGCAGCCAGCGGAAGGTGCCGTCGGGGTCGACGAGCCCGACGCCGTCCCGGAGGTTGAGGACCAGCCCTCCCCCGGCCCGGGGCTTCGCCGCACCCACGTGCTGGTCGGTGACACGGACTGTGCGGCGGCCGGTCACCGGGTCGTACGTGTGGACCCGGGCGCCCAGGATGTCGATCCAGATCAGCCGCCCGGTGGCCGCGTCCCAGGTCGGCCCCTCCCCGAGGGTCGCCTCGGCGCGTACGGCGACCTCGTACCCGTGGCGGCGTGTCATACGACGGTCCGGTATCCGAGGCGCTCCGACAGTTCCACGGCGCCCTTGGCGGCGAGCTGTTCGAGCTCGGCACGGCGCTCGTCGCTCCAGCGGATCATGGGGACGGAGATGGAGAGGGCGGCGACGACCTGTCCCGTACGGTCACGCACGGGCGCGGCGACGCAGCTGACGTCCGGGTTGGACTCGCGGCTCTCGACGGCGATCCCGCGCTGGCGGATCTGTGCGAGGGCCTCGCGCAGGGCGCCCGGCTCGGTGATGCTGTTGGGTGTCATCGCGACGAGGGCGGCGTCGTCCGGGATGCGCGCGCCGAGCTCCGGCTCCGGAAGGGAGGCCAGCAGCATCTTCCCGACGGAGGTGCAGTGCGCGGGCAGCCGGCGGCCGGCGGCGGACACCATGCGCACCGCGTGGGTCGAGTCCACCTTGGCGATGTAGATGACGTCGGTGCCCTCGAGGATGGCCACGTGCACGGTCTCGTCACAGGTCTCGGCGACGGACCGGGCCACCTGCTGGCCCTCGGCGGCGAGATCCAACTGCTCGGCGTACCGGCTGCCGAGCTGGTACGGCCGTACACCCAGCCGGTAGCGTCCGGGCTGCCCCGGCACCTGGACGATGTAGGACCGCGCGGCGAGCGTGGTCACCAGCTCGTGCACGGTGGTGCGCGGGAGTTGGAGCTTGCGCACTATGTCGGGGGCGGAGAGCGTACCGTCCCCGTCGAGGAAGAGCTCGAGAATGTCGAGAGCCCGGGTCACGGCAGGTACGAGGCGTCCCACGACCGGCCCCCTCCCTTGTTTTTCCTAGGCGTCTGTGTTCGAAATTTCAACAGACGATCGGCATGACGAACACAGGGTAGGCGGAGGTGTTTGCCTGGGCAATGGTTCCGCTCAGACCAACCCGGAAGGGGGTCGTCCGGGATGGCACCGATGCCCGAACTGATCAACCTTGACAACTTACCGGCGACTATGCGGCATCTTGGGATGTATTTTCACCACGGAAGATCACATGATAACGAATCAGCCACGAACGGAGTACAAAAAGGCGGGGCAATTCGACGCCTCCTCCGCAGCGGATATAGCATTCTCTCGCAATCTGTCACAGCACCCTCAGCGGAAAATGGTCAACCGAATACGATGCGGATCACCGGACGACTCGACGAGGCAGCAGGGCGCTGCCTCAACGAGATTAACTGCCCAGCAGTGTTCTCGCTCTCCACAGGGGACGTCGCCTTCATCGGAAGCACTGCCCCGCCCGAACTGCTGAGCACCCTCCCACCGGGCTCAGGTATCGGCGAAGGAGAAACGCTCGTAGTGGTTCCGCGAGAGGTTCTGATGAGTGCGGGCTGGAATCCACCTAATCCATGAAAACTCGGCCCGGATCGGCACTCCGCCGGTCCGGGCCCGTCGCTACTCCGGGATATCCAGTCTGCGCGCGTACGCGACCTCGGCCATGTCATAGAATTTCCGCATCACGCCGCCGTGCGGGGTCGTACGATCCCGACCTCGGCGGGTCGCCTGCCAGAAATCGCGCACGACCCCGCTTTCAAAGATGTGATATAGGCTGTACTCGACCTCGGCATCCGTGAAGTAGCCCAACTCGTAGCACATGCAGTGATGCGAGATGATGAGGTTGCAGTACATGTACTGCTTCTGCCGGCTCGCAGAGACCCCCGCACCGTACCTGGGCCAGCACTCCATCAACACCGGGTCCTCGATGGCCATATGGAGCAACTTCCGGTGCTGGCTCCGCACCGCCGCCTCGGCCGCGCGCTGAGCGCTCCTGTACTGCTCCTGGGCCCCCTCGCGCTGCAATGCCAATTCCAGGCGCTGCGCTTCGAGTGCTTCCCTGTGCATCCGAGCCTCTTCGCCCTGCTGATGAAAAGTCCGGGCGATATATATGAGGACGACGACCGAAGCTGTGGCGGCAGCAGCACCGTACGCCTGACCGGCATTTCCCTGAGAGTTCGACTGAATTCCCGGGAGATTTGTCAGCGCAATGGTCAGGCCTACGGAAACCAGGCAGGACGCCACGACGACAATTCCCATCATGCGAATCTCACGCACCCAACCCGAGCCCGTCATCATGCCCCCTGGACCCCGTCTGCGCATTGGCATCGACCGCGCCATCCGGAGAATTCCCTCGAATTGACACCCGGAAACCAGCGACAGAAGCACGGATGGCGCACGGAAGCACGGAGCTGACCCACCTTTTTTCCGTCCTGTCCCAACCGACCGTTCCGGCAACAGCCGTCGGACCGATAGGCTCGCCGAACGGAAGGCTCCTCTTCCTTCGACCGACACAGACGTTACCGGAGTGCGAGTGAGCGACATAGAGAACAACGGGGACGGAGTTTCTGTCCTCGTGACCGGTGGCAGTGGTTTTGTGGGGAGTCATCTTGTTCTGGGGCTGCTGCGGCGGGGGTATCGGGTGCGCGCCACCGTCCGCGGTACTGCCGCCTCCTCGAAGGTCGCCCCGCTGCGGGCCATGCAGGACGAGCACCCCGGCCGGCTGGAGCTCTTCGCGGCGGATCTGCTCGTCGACGGGGCCTTCGACGAGGCGATGAAGGGGTGTGAGGTCGTGTTTCATGTGGCCTCGCCGTTTCTGATGCCGGAGAAGATCAAGGACGGGCAGCGGGACATGGTCGAGCCCGCGTTGACGGGGACGCGGAATGTGCTCGGGAGCATCGAGCGCACGCCGAGTGTGCGCAGGCTGGTGTTCACGTCCACCGTCGGCGCCGTCTTCGGGGACTACGTCGACGTCATGGCCATGGAGGGGCGGGTGTTGAGCGAGGGGTACTTCAACACCACCAGTACGGTGGAGAACAACCCCTATCACTACGCCAAGACCGTTGCGGAGCAGGCCGCTTGGGAGGCCGAGCGGGCGCAGGAGCGGTGGCGGATGGTGTCCGTCAATCCGGGACTGGTGCTGGGCCCCTCCCTCACCCCCGCCTCCGAGTCCGGCAGCCTCTTCCTCCTCGAAGAGCTCTTCAAGGGGTACTTCTTCTACGGCGCGCCCGACTTCAGCTTCACCACCGTCGATGTGCGCGACCTCGCCGACGCTCATATCGCCGCCGCCGAGACCCCCGACGCGCACGGCCGGTACATCCTGGCCGCCGAGACGATGTCGTCGTTCCATGAGATGGCCCGGATCATCCGGACCCGGTATCCGAGGGATCTGCGGCTGCCCCGAACCCGCCTTCCCCACTGGCCCGTTCGTATCCTCGGCCCCGCCTTCGGCCTCACCCAGGACTACATCCGCAAGCATCTCGGCATCCGCTTCGAGGTGGACAACCGGCGTGGCGTACGGGAGTTGGGGATCAGCTACCGGCCCGTCGAGGAGACCCTCCTGGACCACTACGAGGCATGGCGGCGGCAGCGCGGCAGGTGAGGGGAGCGCGGAGTCCGGTCACCGCCGTCCCGTCTCCCCCAGGACCCCCCTCAACCGCTGCGCCCTGAGCACCAGTTCCAGCTCGAAGCGGCGGTCGGGGTCGTCGATCTCGTCGCCCCACAGTTCGCGGATCTGGCGGAGCCGGTAGCGCACCGTCTGGGGGTGGACGCCGAGTCTGGCGGCCACCTCCGGTGCTCCCCCCCGCGTCTCCAGCCATGCCAGCAGGGTCTCCGCGAGGCGCCGCCCGTGCGTCGGGCCGCAGTGTCCGAGGGGGGCGAGGCAGCGCAGGGCGAGGTCGTCGATGAGTTCCTCCGGCTGGAGAAGGACCAGCGCCTCCGTGTGCTCGGTGCAGTACAGGACGTCCCCGGCGGGCAGCAGCCGCCGTTCCATCAGATGTACGGCCGCCTCGGCCCAGCGCAGCGACTTCGCCGCGTCGGCGAGGGGGACGGGCGGGCCGATCGCGCCGGACCAGCCGGTCAGGGCGCGGTGGAGGAGTTCGGGGCGGCCGGCCGCGTCCGGTTCGGGGACGACCATACGGGGCTGCTCGTACTCCATGTCGAGCAGGATGCCCTGGCCGACGGCGGGTGCGACCGCCTCGCGGGCCGGGCGCAGAAGCACCCCGACGGCGACCTTCCGGGGCAGCGGCCAGCCGACCCGGGCGGCCCGCTCGGTGAGCGCGTCGGCCGGATCGCCCCGGTGGTGTTCCGCCAACAGCAGTTCCATCAGACGGCGTTGGAGGCGCAGCCGTTCGCCGGCCTGTCTCGCGGCGGCCTCCGCGTAGCCCCGTACGGACTGGTCGACCAGGCCGTCCAGGTACTGGTAGCCCGCGTCGACGAGTTCGTACATCGCCGGGGGCGGGATGTCGACGCGCTGGCCGATGTCGGCGAAACGGCGCCAGGTGAGTCGTACGCCCATGCGGTAGATCGCCTGGAGCGAGTCGAGGCTGCGGCCGTGCAGGCCCTCACCGCGGCCGAACTCCTGGAAGACGCCCGGCGGAACCGTCGGACGGCCCTCCGACTTCTCCAGGTGCTCGATGAAGACCTCCAGGGCGCGCCGGATGCCGATCAGGGCCATCGGCTCCCCCGACTCGTCCAGGACGAGCGGCAGTTGGGGGTACTCGCGCTGGATCTCGCTCAGGATCTCCTCGGCGAGCGCGGGTGCCTCCGCCATGGCGAGGGCGGCGAACCGGCGGACCTGGAAGCGGGGGACGTCGTGCCATGCCGAGCGGGCGGCGACGGCCGGCGGGCGAGCGGGCGTCACGGGTCAACTCCCTTGCCCGGCTTGCTCGTACGTGATCAGCGGGGTGTTGGGCTGGTCGGGGGTCCGGTCGAGCAGCCCGACGATGCCGAGGGCGGCGCCCACGGCGAGTGCGGCGGCAGCCACGACGGTGAGTGCGGCTGCGAGCAGTCTGGACATCGCAGGGTCAGCCTCTCTGTCCGGAGGTCGTCCCCACCCCGGTGTCCCACCCCTGCCTGTCGGCCCAGTTTCGACAGGCATTGACACTTTCGTCAAGAGGAGCCTACGGTCTGCGGCCCATAGAACGGCCCGAACTCCGTCACCACGCCCCAGGAGTGTCCGGATGCGCCGTACAGCCTCCCCTCTTTCCCTGATCCTGCTGGGACTCGGCACGTTTCTGCTGGTCCTGGCGCCGCTGCTGGTCTGGTACGTCGAGCCCAGGGCCGCCGTGAACCCGATCGACATCGACACCACGGCCGTGTACCGCGGCACCGGTGCCTACTTCGACACCGACGAGCTGGACACCGTTTACGACAAACGCATCACCGTCACCCAGCAGGTGCGCGGCAATGTCGCGGACAGCGAGAAGAGCGGGCGGGCGGTGTGGGACGTGACGACGACGGTCGACACGGACAAGACCCTGCCGGCCGCCGATCCGCATGACGCGCTGGAGTTCTTCGTCAATCGCTGGGTGACGAACCGGCGCACCAACCAGCCGGTGCACTGCTGCAAGGAGAACCCGTACTTCGAGGGCGACGCCTATCTGAAGTTCCCCTTCGACGTGCAACGACGCTCCTACACCTGGTGGGACAACTCCCTCGACGACACCGTGGTGCTGCACTACGCGGGTACCAGGAAGATCCAGGGGTACACGGGTTACCGGTTCACCGGAACGGTCCCGCCCACCAAGATCGGAACACGTCTCGTCCCCGGAGCGCTGGTCGGCCAGAACGACAAACCGCAGGTCCTGGCCGAGGAGTGGTACTCCAACCACGGCATCGAGCTGGTCGTCGACCAGCGCACCGGCCGGGTGCTCTACGCCCAGGTCGGACCGCGCCGGACGCTGCGCGCCCCGGGGCACAAGTACGACGACGTGTTGCTCCTGGACAGCAAGAAGCTGGGGTTCACCACCGCGACGCAGAAGGCCCAGGTGAAACTGGCGAAGAAGGAGAGCGGTCAACTGCGCATGGTGGGACAGACGTTGCCGATAACCGCCGCTGTGGCTGGATTCGTACTGGCGGTGGTGGGTGGCGTTTTGGTGGTACGCGGGCGCAAGCGCCCGGAACCGGAGGAAATGGCCGAGTTGCCGGAGCCCCAACTCACGATGTGACATGACGTCAGTTCTAATAAAGCCGCAAATTGTCACCTCGGTGAGTAGCCGCGGCGGACGGCTGGGCGAAAACTGTCCAACCCCACCCCGCACAACGAGTCCACATCCCACACCGACGAAGAGCTCAGTCCCCCCACAGCAAGTCCAGAAAGCCACCACTGAGTTCCGCACCCCGAGACGAGTTGGAGCACCCATGCCCCAGCACGTGCCGTCCCCGCTGCAAGCGGCCCACCCCTGGGCTCCGCAGCACCTCCAGGCGCTCCCCCCACAACCGCGCCGCATCGTGTTCCTCGCCCACCGGGACCTCGGCAACCCGGCCGCCGGCGGCTCGGAGCTGCTGGTCGACCGGCTCGCCGAGGGCCTGACCGCCCTCGGCCACCAGGTGACGCTGATCTGCGGCGGGCCGGCCGCGTTCCGCGACTACCGGGTCGTGTCGGCCGGCGGAGAGTTCGCCCACTATCTGCGCGCCCGTTCCGCCTTCGCCCGCCAGGTCGGCGAGACCGATCTGCTGGTCGAGGTCTGCAACGGGATGCCGTATCTCGCGCCCCTCTGGCACCACGGCCCCACCGTGTGTCTGGTCAACCATGTCCACTCCGACCTGTGGAAGATGCGGTTCGGCGGAGCGCTGACACCGGCCGCGCGGATCGGGCGAAGACTCGAACAGTGGGCGCTGACCGGTGCGCAGCACCGGAGCCTGCTGGTCGCCGTCTCCCCCTCGACGGCCCATGCCCTGCGGGCGCTCGGTGTCGCGCGGGACCGGATCCGGGTCGTCCACAACGGGGTCGAGGAGCCGGGGCCGCTGCTGCCCAAGGACTCCGAGCCGCTGTTCGTGGCCGTCGGAAGACTGGTCGAGTACAAGCGGATCGATCTGCTGCTCAGACTCTGGGAACGGGTGCGGCCGGTCACCGGCGGCCGGCTGGTGATCGTGGGCGACGGGCCGGAACGCGGACGGCTGGAGCAACTCGCCGGTCCTGGCGTGGAGTTCACCGGCCATGTGTCCGAGGCGGAGAAGCACCGGCTGCTGTGCGCGGCATGGCTGTTGCTGCATCCCTCCGCGGTGGAGGGCTGGGGTCTGGTCGTGACCGAGGCCGCGACGCGTCAGACGCCGGCGGTGGCCTTCGACGTGCCCGGGCTGCGGGATTCCGTGGTGGACGGGGAGACGGGGGTTCTCGCGCAGGGGGAGTCCTCGTTCGCGGCCGCCTGGTGCACGTTGGCCCTGTCGGGACATCGCCGTGAGGCGATGGGCAAGGCGGCGCGGGACCGGGCGGCCCGGTATCGCTGGCATCGGACCGTCAGACAGTTTCGGGCGGTGGCCGCCGAGGCGGTGAGGGGCTGGGAGCCATGAGGGGGCGGGTGCGGCGCCGTCGTGGCCGGTCGCGCAGTTCCCCGCGCCCCTTCTCAGCCGACCGGCGCTACAAAGATCCGTCGTTTCAGCGCTCTCTCGCCCTCTTTCGGGCCTTCCGGCATGAGCAGGAGGACCCGGAGACCTGTTACTCCCTCCTCGCCCACGACGCCGCCGACCAGGTCGAGGCCTACGACGGTCCCGTCGTCGGGCGCACGGTCGTCGACGTGGGCGGTGGCAGCGGCTACTTCACCGCGGAGTTCCGGCGGCGGGGCGCGTACGCGTACCTCTTCGAACCCGATGTGACCGAACTCGGTGCGAAACCGCCCGAAGGAGCCGTCGTCGCGGACGGCTATCTGCTGCCGTTGTCCGACGGGGTCGCCGATGTGACCTTCTCCTCCAATGTGCTGGAGCATGTCGCCGATCCGCAGACGTTCCTCAGTGAGCTCGCCCGGGTCACCCGGCCCGGCGGGCTGATCTATGTGTCGTTCACCAACTGGCTGTCCCCCTGGGGCGGCCACGAGTGGGCCCCCTGGCACTACTTCGGTGCCGAACGGGCCCGCGCCCGCTACCGGCGCCGTACCGGAAGACCGGCCAAGCACACCCTCGGCGAGAACCTGTTCGCCGTGCACATCGGCGCCACCCTGCGGCAGGTCCGCGCCCGCGACGACGTCACGGTCGTCTCGGCGCGCTCCCGCTACTGGCCGTTCCTCGCCGAGACCGTCGTGAAGGCGCCCGGCATAAGGGAGTTGGCCACCTGGAACCTCCTCCTCATTCTCCGGCGGTGTCCCCCATGACGACCACGGTCCAGGCTCCTCCTCCGGCAGCCGTCCCCACCACCGCGGCCACCTCGGGCCCGCCCGAGGGCCCGCGGTCGCGGCGCTGGCTGGTCGGGTTCTGGGCCGTGGTGTTCGTCCTGTTCCTGGTGGTGCACCCGGGCCGGCAGACCTTCGACACCAAACTGGGTGTGACGGTCGACCCGGGCGCGTTCCTCTCCGACCTGGGGCAGCTCTGGCACGACCAGGGCGGTTTCGGCGGGATTCAGGACCA
The DNA here is from genome assembly GCF_040605395.1 of Streptomyces sp. NPDC005648. Classification (NCBI taxonomy): domain Bacteria; kingdom Bacillati; phylum Actinomycetota; class Actinomycetes; order Kitasatosporales; family Streptomycetaceae; genus Streptomyces; species Streptomyces sp. NPDC005648. The sequence goes on from NZ_JBEXCS010000001.1 coordinate 174,043, forward strand.
GTACGCCGGCTATCTGTGGCCGATGCTGCCGTTCTACTGGCTGGCCCACGCCCTGCGGTTGCCGGTGTGGCTGGCCGAGCGGCTGTGGCTGTCGTTGATCGTGTCCGTCGCCTTCTGGGGCGCGCTGCGGCTGGCGGAGCGGCTGCGCGTCGGCAGTGACGGATCGCGGCTGCTCGCCGGGGTCGTGTACGCGCTGTGGCCGGTGTTCACGATCGTCATCGGGTCCACCTCCGCAGCCGCGCTGCCGGGCGCGTTTCTGCCGTGGGTGCTGCTTCCGCTGGTCGACGAGCGGTACAGCGCCCGGGTCGCGGCCCTGCGTTCGGCGCTCGTCGTGCCGTTCATGGGCGGGGTCAACGGAGCCTCCACCCTGGCCTCCCTGCTGCCGGTCGGGCTGTATCTGCTGTCCCGGCCCCCCGGCCCACGGCAGCGCAAGCTGATCGCCTGGTGGGTGCCGGGCGTGCTGGTGGCGACGGCCTGGTGGTGGATACCGCTGCTGATGCTCGGCGTCTACGGCGAGAACTTCCTTCCGTACGTGGAGACTTCGCAGACCACGACGGCCACCATGTCGGCGACCGAGGCGCTGCGCGGGTCCGGCAACTGGGTCGCCTATCTGCACTTCGGACAGGCCTGGCTGCCGGCCGGCTGGACGGTCGCCGCGTCGGTGGTCGTCATCCTCTGCTCGGCGCTCGCGGCCGGGCTGGGCCTCGCGGGACTGGCGAGACGTGACATGCCGGAGCGGCGGTGGCTGGTGCTGACCGTCGTCTCCTGTGTGCTGGTGCTGCTCGCCGGGTACGGCGGCGCGTTCGGCGCGCCCTTCCACGGGGTAGTGCAGGATTGGCTGAACGGCGCTCTCGTCCCCTTCCGCAACATCTACAAGTTCCAGACCGGCCTGGCGCTCGCCCTGGTCCTGGGTCTCGCCCATCTGGTGGGGGTCGCCACCGAGCCGCGCGGCGCACGCCCGGTGCGCGGACGCCGGTTCGCCCCGCTGATCGCGGCGGTGCTGATCCTGCCGGGGCTGCTGTGGCCGTACCTCAACGGGTCGATCCTCAACCCCGGCTCCTTCCAGGGACTCCCCAAGTACTGGAAGACCACCGCGAGTTGGTTGGAGAAGTACTCCCCCGACTCCCGTGCCCTGGTCGTCCCGGCCACCGCGCACGGCATCTACAGCTGGGGCTCCCCCATCGACCAGCCCCTCGACGTCCTCGCCAAGTCCCGCTGGGCTCAGCGTGACTACGTCCCCTTCGGCACCCCCGGCAACCGGCGCGCGATGGACGCCGTGGAGGACGCGCTGACCTCGGGCGGCCAAGTCCCCGGACTCGCCGACTACTTGAGCCGGGCGGGCATCTACTACGTCGTCGTGCGCAACGACCTCGACCCGAACCAGATCGGCTCGGTGCCGACCACCACCGTGAAGCGGACGCTGGAGCAGTCGGGATACACCCGGGTGACGGGCTTCGGACCGGTCATGACCGGCGGTGTCATCGCGCATGACGCGCCCCTCCAGGTGGAGGGGCTGTATCCGCGGCAGCGGGCGGTCGAGATCTACGAGCCCTCCGACAAGGACGTCCCGCGGCCGGGGCAGGCCCATCTGCTGCCCGTCTCCGACACGGCCGTGGTCTCCGGCGGCCCCGAGGCACTGCTGCCGCTCGCCTCCGAACTGCGCGGCCGGGCCACCGTCCTCACCGGCGACAACACGCCCGGACTCGGCACCCCCGCCCTCCAGATCGTCGGGGACGGACTGCGCCGGGCGGACACCAGGTTCGGCCTGGTCAGCGCCAACACGTCGTACACGTACACGAGTTCGGAGCGCAACGCGCCGGACGCGGTGCAGGACGCGGGCCGGGCGCCGCACCAGATCCTCCCCACCAAGGGCATCGCCCACCAGACGGTCGCCCAGCTGCGCGGTGCCCGCTCGGTGACCGCCTCCTCCAGCGGCAACTGGCTCTTCCACCTCCCGCAATACGACCCGGTGAACGCCTTCGACGGCAACCCCGGCACCGCGTGGGCCGAGGGCGCGCCCGGTTCGGCGGACGGGCAGTGGCTGCGGATCGGGTTCAGCGGCACCTACGACATGCCGTCGTCCTTCAAGGTGACCCCGCTGCCGCAGCAGAGCGTGCGGTCGGCGGCGACGAAGGTGCGGGTGCAGACGGAGAAGGGGACGAGGACCAGCTTCCTGCGGCCCAACGGGCAGACGCAGTCCATCAAGGCCCCGGCGGGGGAGACCGGTTGGATGAAGCTGACGATCGTCGACTCGGTGGAACGGCACTCGGGTCTGACCGGCGCCGGATTCTCCGAGATCGCCCTCCCGCACATCCAGGTGACCCGGCTGCTGCGGCTCCCCTCCGACGCGGACGGCGCCACCGACGCCGACGCCACCCAGATCTCCCTGCACCGCACCCCCGACCCCACCGGCCTCTCCGCGACCGGCACGGAGGCGGGCCTGCACCGCCGCTTCACCACGGCCACGGCGGGGACGTACGAGATGAAGGCGAACGCGGTGCCGGTGAGCGGCGCGGAACTCGACAAGCTGCTCTACCGGGTCGCCCCGGACCAGCAGAGCCGGATCGTCATCACGGCCGACTCCACCGCCTCTCTGGGCGCGGATCTGTCGGCGCGCAACCTCACCGACGGTGATCTGACGACTGCGTGGATCGCAGGCGACCGCCCGACCCTCCACCTCTCCTGGCCTGGCAAACAGGCCGTCGGCGAAGTGGTGTTGGCGCCGGCGGGCGGACTGTCGACCCGTGCGACCCAGGTCGACATCAGCTCCCCGGACGGCGCGACGATCGCCGGTGTCGACGAGAACGGCGTGGTCCGCTTCGATCCCATCACCACGGACCACCTCGACATCACGATCACCCGGACGGCCCCGCTGACCCTCCACAACCCGGTCGCCGACGAGGACCTGCAACTCCCCGTGGGCCTGAACGAGGTGTACATCCCGGCTCTCAACCAGTACCGCACCCCGCAGCCGAGCCCGTCGCGCACCTTCTCGCTGCCGTGCGGGCAGGGGCCGGACGTGGCGGTGGACGGGAAGCTCTACCAGACGAGCGTCAAGGGGACGGCCGAGGACCTGGTGGAGCGGCGGCGTGTTGATGTGACGCTCTGCCAGCAAGGGCGCAGCGACAGCGAGTTGGAGCTGACCGCGGGTGCGCACCGGGTCGAGGCCGGTGACGCGGGCCCCCTCACCCTCACTGATGTGACGCTGACACACGGCACGGTGACCGAGCCCACCGCCGAGAGCCGTCAACTGACCGTACGGGACTGGCTGGGCGACCGCCGTGAGGTGACGGTCGGCTCGGGAGCGGCCACGTACCTGACGACGTACGAGAACTACAACGACGGCTGGAAGGCCACCCTCAACGGCAAGGAGCTGACCCCGGTCCGGCTCGACGGCTGGCAGCAGGGCTGGCAGGTCCCGGCCGGATCCGGCGGCACGGTCAAGCTGTCGTACGGGCCCTCGACGACGTACAAGGGCGGGCTGATCGGCGGTGCGGTGGGCCTCGCTGTGCTGGTCGGCCTGGTCGTGTGGCGGCGCCGCGAACCGAACACGGACGCGCCGCAACCGGTGCCGCCGCTGCCGGGGCTGTGGCTGGGCGCGGTGGTGCTGACGGCGGTGGGCATCGTGATCGCCGGCTGGTTCGCCCTGCTCGTCCCGGCCCTGGCCCTGCTGGCGTCCCGCCGGCACGCGCTCCTCGTGCCGCTCGCGTTCGTCGCCCTCGCCGGGGCCGGGATCGCGGCGGCCATCGGCGCCGGGGACCCGGTGGGCGCGGGCCACGGAGCCTTCGGTCATACGGCCCAACTCCTCGCGTTGATCGGCCTGTTCGCGGGACTCGTAGGCGTCCGCGAGCCGGACGAGGGACCGGGCCGTACGGCGGTACTGCCACCGGTGACCGCATCCGGCCCCTGGCCCGGGTACAGCGCGGAGGCACCGACGCGCCCCTTGCCCCGGCGCCGGCGCGGGGAGAGCGGGCCGGGGGCTGACGAGGAGGCCGAAGGAGCGGCTCCCGAAGGGGCTCCGGGGGCTCCGGGGACTCCGGGGGCTCCGGGGAGGGCGGAGCCGCCCAGAACCGCCGAAGCCACTGAACCCGCTGACCCCGCTCAATCCGCTGACCCCGCTGAACCCGATCAACCCACCGGGACCGCCGCACCGGAGACCCGCCCCGACGCCGGTCCCACCGTCTCCGCGCGCGGGCCCGGTGCCGCCGGGCCCGATGCGCCCACCGCGCGTATCCCGCTGCGCAAGCCCGGGTCGCGGCCGGCCGGGTCGGAGGCGGCGCGGGAGCCGGACGACGACACGGGGAGGGGCTGATCCCATGACCGCAGTCGAACATCCCGCACGCGCCGGCGGGCCGGCCCGGCAGCCCGCCCGGATCCCGTTCCCGGTGGTGGACGAGGTCTCCCGGCACTGCCTCCAGGAGGAGGAGCCGGAGACGGTCCACATCGAAATCCATCTGCCGGGCCGGCTCGACCGGGAGCGCCTGCGTACGGCCTTCGTGGCGGCCCTGCGCCGCCACCCCCGCATCCTGATGCGCGAGGCCCCCGGCGGCTGGTTCCGGCGCCGCTACGAGTGGGAGCTGACCGCGGAGCCGGACGTGGAGGTGGTGACCTTCCTGCCGGCGGGCCGGTGCGCGCTGCGGGACGCCCGGACGCGCGCCCTGACGACGGCGCCCCCGCTGACGCTCTCCCCGCCCATCAGGCTGGAGGTGGTGGAGGGGGCGGGCCCGGTGGAGGGGAGCGAGGCGACGGACGCCGTCGGTGTGGCACCGCGCCAGGACGAATCCCCGCTCCGACAGCCCGAAGGGACCGTCCTCTTCCTGACCGTCAACCACACCGCCCTGGACGGTCCCGCCTGCCTCCGCATCCTGGCGACCGCCGCCGAGATCTACGGCGGCAGGGACAACTCCCCCGCCGCGCCTCCCGTACGGGCGACGCAGGCCGCCCAGGACCCCGTCGACCTCCCCTCCAACTGGTCCCCACCCGCACGGGTCGCCCCCGGCACCCCCGAGCCCTCCCCCGGCAACGGCCTGCTCGTCACCGAACTCCCGCTCCCCCACCGCCCCAAGGGCTCCCCCTACACCGTGAACGACCAGCTGATGGTCGCCACCGCCCTGACCCTCACCCACTGGAACAGGGAACACGGCGCCCATCCCCGCCCGTTGCGCATCACCATGCCCGTGGACGACCGCCCCCGAGACACCAGCATGCCGATCGGCAACGGCACCCGGCTGGTCGAAGTCTCCTTCTCGGCAGAGGAGTTGGCGGTACACGCGCCCGCCGACATGCCCGGCCTCCTGCACCGCACGGCCACCCGCACCCGCGCCCTCAAGTCCCTGCCCCGCCCCCAACTCGGCCACGGGGCATCCCTGTTGACCGCGCCCGTCACCCCGGTCGCCTGGCGGGCCGCGCTCACCCGAGGGCTGCGCAGAGCCGCCGGGCCCTGGACCTCCACCACCCTGCTGAGCAACATCGGCCGTATCCCCTACCCGCTGGACTTCGGTGAGGGGGCCGGCCGTGCGCACGCCGTCTGGTTCTCGGCGCCGGCCCGGATGCCCCGCGGCCTCACCGTCACCACCGCCTCCACCGCCGGCCGCCTCCATCTCGCCCTGCGCTGGTCCCGCGCGCTGCTCAGCCATGGCGACGGCGCCCATCTCAGGGACCTGTTCGAGCACTATCTGCACACCACGGAGGTGACCCCGTGACCACGGCCCCCGTGAAACCCCCCGAACTGCGCGACTTCTACGAGGACCCGTCCGTCCCCGTCGCCTCCGGCGCCGCCCGCAGCCTCCGTCAGGCCCGCATGCTGGCCGCCGCGCTGGACACCGACGGCGCCGGGGCGCCCCAGGTCATCCTGGACATCGGCTGCGGTGACGGCTCGGCCGCGGCGACCGCCCGCCCCCTGCTGCCCGGGCACCACCTCATCGGCGTCGACTGGTCCCAGGACGCCCTCACCCGCGCCCGCGGCCGTCTGACGCACACGGTCCGCGGCGAACTCACCGGCGGCGGGCTGCCGTTCAGGTCGGCCTCCGCGGACGCCGTGCTGTTCAGCGAGGTCGTCGAGCATCTCGTCGACCCCGACGCGGCCCTCGACGAGATCCACCGCGTCCTGCGCCCGGGAGGCCATCTGATGCTGTCCACACCGAACCTGGCCGCCTGGTACAACCGCGGACTGCTGCTGGCCGGGGTGCAGCCGGTGTTCTCGGAGGTGAGCCTGCGCGCCGTCCACGGCCGCCCCGGCAAGGAGGTCGTGGGCCATCTGCGGCTCTACACGGCGCGTGCGCTGCGGGAGTTCGTCGCCGCGTCCGGCTTCGAGGTCGTACGGCTGGCCGGGGCACCCTTCCACGGCGTGCCCCGTCCGCTGCGCCCCCTCGACCGGCTGGCCTGTGCCAGACCGTCCCTCGCGTCGATCCTGCTGCTGCACGCGCGAAGGACCTAGCCATGTGGTGGGGAGTGGCCGCGGCCCTGCTGGCGAACACTCTGTACAGCCTCGGTTTCGTCCTGGAGAAACGCGCGCTCACCGCACTGCCGGAGGTGACGATCCGCCGGCCCGCCCGACTGCTGCGGCTCGTGCTCGGCAGCCCGCTGTGGATCGGCGGCTCCCTCGCCCTGGCCTCCGGGTTCGGCGCCCAGCTCGTCGTCTACCGCACCCTGCCGATCGCCGCCGCCCAGGGCATCTTCGTCTCCGGCCTGGTCCTGCTCGTGCTGCTCTCCGCCCGGCTGCTGGGCGAGGAGACGACCGGCCGCGAACGGTACGCGCTGGGCGCCATCCTCGCCGCCCTGCTGATGGTCGTGCTCTCCCTGAAGGAGGCCGGCACCCACGCCGACACCGTCAGCCGCAGCGCCCCCTACCAGCTGATCCTCCTGGTGTGCGTGCCCTCGCTCGCCGCCGGCGTCTGGCTCTACGGCGCCGCCGAGCGCCGCGCCCGGCACCGGCACCGGGCGCCGACCACCGGCGTGGAGTACGGCGTGGCGGTGGGCCTGCTGTACGGGGTCAGCTCCCTGGCGATCAAAGGGGTTTCGAGCTACCTCACCACCAGTGGGCTGTCGGGCGCGGTGGTCGGCGTACTCAAGTCGCCGTACCCCTATCTCCTGCTCTTCACCGGCGCGTTCGGCCTCGTCCTGTCGCAGGCCGCGCTGCAGCGCTGCCGGGCCTCGCTGATCGTGCCGGTGTGCACGACGGTGACCTGTCTGTACACGGCGGTGATCGGCACGCTCTCGTTCGGTGAGGCGCTGCCCCACGACCCCGTGCGTCTCGCGCTGCGCCTCGCGGGCACCGCGCTCGCCGTCTCCGTACTGCTGGCCATGCCCAGACACGACCCCGCGCCCTCGCCCGCCCCACCCCAACCCCCCATAGGTGCCAAGGAGTTGACGCCGCCATGAACCCCGACGACCCGCTGCTGCAGATCCTCGCCTGCCCGCTGGACAAGGGCCCGCTGCACCTCGTCAAGCCCGACGGCCCCAAGGCACCGGAGGCCCTCTACAACCCACGTCTGCACCGCCGTTACCCGATCGTCGACGGCATCCCGCAGTTGCTGCCGTCCTCCGGGGAGCAGGTGTCGGACGACGAACACGAGGCTCTGCTGAAGCGGATGGCGCAGTGACCTCCACGACCCCGCCCCGCACCCTCGCCGCCCGTCTCGCCCCGCTGCTCCCCACCCGTCTGGTCGCCGCCACCGCCCGGGCCGTGTATCCGCGCTTCGAACCGGAGTTGGCGCGGCTGGCCGAGCTGTGTCCGGCCGGATGTGGAACCGCCGTGGACGTCGGCGGCTGGTACGGCCCCTGGACGCGGCGCCTGTCGAAGCGGGCGCGCCAGGTGGTGACCGTGGAACCGGTCCCGCACCTCGCCCGCCTCCTCACCGCCGCCGCCCCGCCGAACGTCCGTGTCGTCCAGGCGGCCGCGACGGACCGCCCGGGCATCGCCCGCCTCTGGCTGCCACCGGACGACGCCGGTGACCGGGGCGTGTCCTCGCTGGTCCGCCGGGACATCCACGGACAGGCGCTGGACGTCCGCTGTGTCACGCTCGACGAACTCGGACTGCGGGACGTCGGTTTCATCAAGATCGACGTGGACGGCAACGAGCTGGCCGTGCTGCGCGGCGCGACGGGTGTGCTGGCGCGTGACCGTCCCGCGCTCTTCGTCGAACTGGAGTCCCGTATCCAGCCGATCGCGCCCGTGGTCACCTACCTCGCGCTGCTCGGCTACGACGGCTGGGTGCTGCCCGGCCGTTCCTGGGTGCCGCTGGCGAAGTTCCCCCTGGAGGAGCATCAGGCGGCGGCCCAGCACGTGGTCTCCCAGGGCCTGCTGGGCCGCGTCCTCCCCTTCCGCAGACACCCCCGCTACATCAACTCGGTCCTCTTCCTCCCCGACGGCCGCCGACCCGGCACTGTCAGTGCTGTGAGCGACCATGGGAGTCATGTCGTCCGCCAAGCGCCCCGGTAGCGCGTCCACGCCGTTCACCCCGCTCGACTTCCAGCTCGTCCTGCTGCGCCGGATGGCCGACCACAACCCGGACCTGGTGGAGGACGCCCGGCACGAGCTGGGTGTCTCCATCGCCGACATGCGGGAGGCGAACAAACGCTGGCAGGCGATGCTGCACTCGCCCCGCGCGCGTGCGGCCGCGTCCCGCTATCGCTCGATCCTGGGCGCGCCGGAGTCCTCCGTCCGCCGCAGGATCGGCGACCTGGACTGCGAGGCCTGGCTCTGGCCCCTCCCCCTCTGGCCCGACCTCCGCTTCGAGGTCCTCCTCGCCCCGAACGGCGCCGTGTGGAACGAGTGGCTGGTCCGCGCCCCGGGCGCCCAGGCCCCCGTCCTCAAGACCCTCGACGACCTCACCCCCTGGTCCTGCACGGTCGACGAGGCAGCCCACGCCTTTCCCCCGGCCCGCCCCCTGGAGGGCACGGCACCGACCCGCTGGGGCCTGGCGTTCAGGGCACCGGACGGGAAGGGGGTGCGCAGGGATGTGGCGGCGGAGTTCACTTGGGGGTTGTTGCAGCGGGTGGCGGTCGAAAATACGTGAGAAAGCCGGTCTGGGACTAGGCTCTGTCCTGTCGCCCGGTGCCCCGGCGTGGCACCGGAGAACGAGCACACTCCACAGACGGAGCGTGCGGGGTAGAAAGGCACTGCAGGTGCTGAGAGAGACGAGCGGTCCCGAGTACGTCTCGGACCTGGTGGACATCACCGACCTGCCCATGGACGCACTGGAAGACCTGCCGGACACGGTCCTGGCGGCGGTGCTCCACGATGTGCGGTTCCCGTCGGGCGAGAGCTACGCCGCGTTCACATCGGCTCTTCTCTGACCCTCCGAAGGACCCTCCGCGCCACGTTTCGGCCAACTACGATCCGTCCCCTCACCGGGAGTTGAGCCCCGGCCCATCGGGGTATCACGTTGCCACGCACGTATCCCGGCTCAAAGGCGCGGTGAAACGCCTGCGGCCGGATACGGCAGCCGGGGGGTGCTTTGGAGCGAGAGCCGTACTTTTTCCTCAGCTACGCGCGCCGGGACGACCGTGGCAGCGCATTCGTGGGCCGTTTCTACGACGATCTGGTGGAGGAACTGGCCCGTCTGGGCGCGGACTGCAGTGGTCAGCAGCCGTTCCTCGACATCGAGCGCATCGGCCTGGGCATGGACTGGGAGAGCGCGCTCGGCAGCGAGATCGGGCACTGCCGTGCCCTGGTGGCCCTGTGCTCGCCGGCGTACGTCAACAGTCTCTACTGCGGCAAGGAGTGGGCCGCCTTCGAATCCCGGCTGCTGAAGTACCGCGAGCAGACGGACATCGAGGTACCGGCGCTCATACCGGTCCTGTGGGTTCCCCTGCACCATGCGATGCCTCCGGAGATCAGCAGGTACCAGTACTTCGAACCGGCCATGGGTGAGGAGTACCTGGAGCAGGGTCTGATGGGACTGCTGCGTTCCGCTCCGGGCGGCCGGGCCTACCGTGCCGTCCTGGAAGTCGTCGCGAAGAGGGTGCGGCACGTCGCCGATCTCTTCCGGCTGCCCCGCGCGCAGGGCCTCGACCTGAAGACCGTGCGCAGCCCGTTCGAGGGGCGAGAGCCCACGGGACCGGGGGGACGTAGCACCGGACACGTCCGGGTCTTCATCGCCGCGGGCGTCACCGATCCCCTGCCCACAGGCCGACGGAGGCGGGAGTACTACGGGCCCTCACCACTCGACTGGACCCCCTACCACCCTCCGGTCCACCCCACCGTGGCCTACCGGGCTCAGCGGGTGATCATCGACGAGGGCTGCACCAGCAGCCTCGAGGTCGTCGACGGTGGTCTCGGTGAGAAACTCGACGAGGCCATGAACAACAACCAGACGTCGGTTCTGCTGGTCGACGCGTGGGCCGCGAGGGAGAACCGGTACCGCGCTCCGCTGTCCGACTACGACCGGCAGAACCACCCCGTCACCGGAGTGCTCGTCCCGTGTCACGACACGGACGAGGAGTCCGGTGACGAGAAGCTGTGGACCGACCTCCAGCAGGTCTTCAGACGCAACTGGATGCGACGCAACGACCCCTATGACCCGCTGTTCCAGGTCCAGGTCGAACGGCAACGGTTCGAGGACCGGCTGGCGCGGATGGTGGTCGTCGCGCAGAACCGTCTCATGGAGAAGGCTGTACCGCGCCGGCTGCCCGCCGGTCCGTCGGCACCGCCCATGCCGGGACTCAGCGTCCCGTACCCACCTCCGTCCCGCACCGACGACCCGACCGAGCCGCCGGGCCGTACGCCCCCGCGGAAGGACCAGGACGATGAGTACTGAGACCGAGGCTCAGGACACCGGCAGGATTGTCACCTTCTACTCCTACAAAGGTGGCACCGGCCGCACGATGGCCCTGGTCAACGTCGGCTGGATCATGGCCAGCAACGGCAAGCGGGTGCTGCTGGTCGACTGGGACCTCGAGGCTCCCGGACTGCACCGGTATCTGCGCCCCTTCCTCCTGGATCCGAAGCTGCGGGACACCGACGGTCTGATCAACATGGTGAACTCCTTCGTCGGACAGGTGATGCGCCCCGGGCCGCTGGAACCCGGCGCCGGGAGCGCCGTGATGAGTGACGAGGAACTACGCTCGCTCGCACGGCTCGGCCCCCGCGCCACCGGACTGGACCTGCGCTTCCCCGCGGCCGGCCGGCTCGACTTCCTCCCCGCGGGGCGGATGTCTCCCTCGTACTCCGCGGACGTCACTAGTTTCAACTGGCGCGCGTTCTACGAGCGCCTGGGCGGCGGTTCCTTCCTCCAGGTGCTGCGGGAAGAGATGAAGGACTCGTACGACTACGTCCTCATCGACAGCCGCACGGGCGTGAGCGACATCTCGGGGATCTGCACCACGTTGATGCCGGACGTGCTGGTCGACGGGTTCGTCCTGAACCACCAGAGCATCGAGGGCGGCCTGGACGTCGCCCAGTCGGTGGCATCGGAGGTACGCCACCCCGTGCGCATCCTCCCCGTGCCCATGCGGGTCGAGGACGGCGAGCAGGAGCTGCTCGAATGGGGCCGAGACCTGGCCCGTGCCGAGTTCGGGCCGTTCCTGTCCTGGCTCGACGACTCGGAGCACGACCAGTACTGGGGAGAGGTCGAGATTCCCTACAAGAAGTACTACGCCTACGCCGAGATCCCGGCCACGGTCCGGGACCGGCCCTCCCAGCCGGGCAACCTGCTCGCGGCGTTCGAGCGGCTCACCGCGTGGATCACCGATGGCCAAGTGCGCTCCCTCGTCCCCCATCCGGAGGAGGACCGGCTGCGGATGCGCGCCACCTACCTCGACCCGAGGACGTCATGGCCGCGCGTCCACGTCAGCTACGCGCCGGCCGACCGCATGTGGGCCGAATGGGTGGCGGCGCGGCTGGAGGGCGCCGGATACCAGGTGTCGCTGCACAGTACCGCCGAGCCGGCCACCGGGACGCTGCCCGAGGTCGTCCCCGTGCTGAAGGGGCGGGGACGGGTGCTCGCCCTGCTCTCCCCGGAGTACATGGTGCAGCCGCGTGCACTGGACATCTGGACCCAGTTGAGAGGCCATGAGAGTGCCGACGGGTCACTGCTGGCGGTACGTGTCCAGGAGTTCGAGGCGTCCGCCCGGGACCCCTTCAGGGGGCGCTTCGCGGCCGACCTCACCCACTGCGGTCCCGAGGAGGCGGAATCCCATCTGCTGTCGGTCGTCGGCCCCGTCCGCCGCACGCGGGTCCCGGGCAGCGGTGTCCCGGCCACCGGCACGCCCGCGCCGCCGTTTCCCGGTACGTCTCCCGCGGTGCAGCGCGTCCCTTCCAGGAACGTCTCGTTCACCGGCCGGGGCTTTCTCCTGGAGCGGCTGCGCAACGGCTTCACCGCCGGCAGCACGACACAGGTGCTCTACGGGCTCGGCGGGGTAGGAAAGACGCAAATCGCACAAGAATATGCACATAGGTTCAAAGCGGCCTATGACGTGGTCTGGTGGGTCACCGCCGCCCAGCCCGGTCTGATCCGTCCGGCCCTCGCCGATCTCGCGCCGCGCCTCGGCCTGGAGGTCGGCGAGGACATGGCGAGCACGGCGGAGTCGGTACTGAGGGCGCTGCGCCGGGGTGAGCCCTTCGACCGCTGGCTCCTGGTCTACGACAACGCGGGACGACCCGAACAGCTCGCGGAGTTCATACCGACCGGGCCACCCGGCGGTCATGTCCTGCTCAGCTCCCGCGACCGTACCTGGGTGAACGACGCGGGGCTGGTCGAGGTCGAGGTGTTCCAGCGCCAGGAGAGCACCGACCTGCTGCACCGCCTCAACACCGGACTCACGGCCGCCGACGCCGAGGAGGTGGCCAGGGAACTGGGCGACCTGCCGCTGGCCGTCGCCCAGGCCGCGGTCTGGCTGAGCGAGAGCAGCATGCCGGTGGCCACCTATCTGGCGCTGCTCAAGGACCGCCTCACCGAGGTGCTGCAGACCACCCAGTTACCGGAGCGGGACTACCCCCACTCCGCCGCGGCGACCTGGCGTCTGGCCGTGGACGAGTTGCGCAGGGTCAACCAGGCGGCGGCGGAGATGCTGGAGATCTGCTCCTTCTTCGGCCCCGATCCCATCCCGCTGCGGCTTCTCTACAGCAAGGCCGTCACCAAGGCGCTGACCCTGCCCTCGGGTGAGCCACGCGACGAGATGGCCGTCGCCCAACTCGTGCGTGCGATCAACCGGTTCGGTCTGGCCAAGAGTGACCAGAGCAGCGAGACCCTCACCGTGCACCGGCTGGTGCAGGCGGTCATTCGCGATCAGGTCGACGACGAACGCAAACCGCAGGCGCGCGATGTGGTGCACGCCGCGCTGGTGGACGCGGCCCCGGGCGACCCCGACGTACCCGGGGACTGGGACCGCTACGCCGAGTTGCTGCCCCATCTGCGGCCCAGCCTGGCGGCCGAGAGCCCGGACCCCGAGGTGCGCAAGTGGGTCACCGACTCAGTGCGCTACCTGTGGAAGCGCGGGCTGCACACCGACGCCCAGGAACTCGCCGAACGCACACTGAACCGCTGGAAGGTGTGCGACATCGGGCACCCAGACGACCCGCAGACCCTGATGCTGCGCATCCAGCTCGGCAATGTCCTGCGCTCCAAGGGGCAGTTGGGGAACGCGTACGAGACGGATCTCGACACCTTCGAGCGCTTCCAGCGCACCAAGGGACCCGACTACGCGCACACGCTCGCGGCCGCCGGGAACGTGGCCGCCGACCTGCGCGCGCTGGGCCGCTACGTGGAGGCACGGGAACTCGACCGTCAGACCCTCGACGGGGCGCTGCGGACCCTGGGTGACGACCACCCGCGCACCCTCATGTACACCAACAACCTCGGCATGTCGGAGTACCTCGCGGGCGATCGCCGAGCGGCCCTTGCCCTCCACGAACACGCCTACCGGCAGCAGACCGACGCTCGGGGCCGGGACAACTTCTACTCCCTGCAGTTCGGCAGCAACTACGCCCGGGACCTGCGCGAGACGGGCAACCTGAGGGATGCCCTGGAACTTCTGCGCACGACCGTCCAGTTGCTCGAGCAGACCCTCGGGGACACCCACACGGAGACGCTGCGCATCCGCCGCAACCTCGCCGTGGCCCTGCGCCGGGCAGGGGACTACGAACAGGCGCGGAAGATCGACGAGGACATCCACTCCCGGTACGTCGAGGCACACGGCACGGAGCACGCGGACACGCTCGCCGCTGCCGTCGGTCTCGCGTGCGACCTGGCGGCGCTCGGCGAGCCGGAGCGGGCACGCCAGCTGGCCGAGCGGGCGAAGGACCGCTACAGCACCTACCTGGGCGCGGAACATCCCGTCACTCTGGCCTGTTCCACCAACCTCTCCGTGTACCGGCGGTTGACAGGCAGTCCGGACTCCGCACGCGAGTTGTCCCACCAGGCCCTGCACCAGATGACGCGGATCGTGGGAGAGAGTCACCCGTACAGCCTCAGCTGCATGATCAATCACGCGAACGATCTCGCCCTGGCCGGCGACCTCGAAAGCGCCACCGAATGGGACCGGCGGGCGCGACGCTACTTCCTCGACATCCTGGGCCCCGACCACTACGACACCATCAGCATCACCTCCAACCTGGGTCTGAGCCTGGGCGCGCTCGGGCATGCCGAGGAGGCGGGGCAGCTGGTGGCGGAGGCCGCGCGAAGGGCCCGGGACAAGCTGGGCGAGGCCCATCCCACGACCCGGACGATACTGTCCGGGAAACGTCTCGATTCGGACATCGAACCGCCCACCACCTGATCAGACGATGTCATCCGTCCCGCGCGTCACACGGCACTCACGGTGTCCCTATGATGGCCTCTTTCCTCCGCCGCCGTACCAGAGCGATCGATGCCGATGTCCGCCACCAGCGCCCCGCCCCTCGCACCGGACGCCGGGCAACAGTCCGTGCCCTTCCGGCAGTTCCTGCTGAAGATCCACAGCAGGTGCAATCTGGCCTGCACCTACTGCTACATGTACGAGGCAGCCGACCAGAGCTGGCGGCAACGGCCGCGGACCATGGCTCCCGGGACGGTGCGACGGGCGGCCCGTCTGATGGCCGAACACGCCGGGGAACAAGGACTGTCCGAGGTGCACGTGGTGCTCCACGGCGGTGAGCCGCTGCTGGTCGGGGCGGACCGCCTGGAGGAACTCCTCGGGACGGTCACCAAGGCTCTGGCCGGGGTCGCCGCGCCTCGGTTCACGATGCAGACCAACGGCATCCGGCTCGCCGAGGACCCTCGGCTGCTGCCCGTCCTCGATCGTCACGGGGTGCGGGTCGGGGTGAGCCTGGACGGCACCCCGGCCGGACACGACCGGCACCGGCGGCGGCCCGACGGGTCGGGCAGCCACGCCGCCACCGCCCGAGCGCTGGAACTGCTGACGACCCCGGCCCATCAGCACCTGTTCGCCGGCCTGTTGTGCGTGGTCGACCCCACCACCGATCCGCTGGAGACGTACGAGGCGCTGCTGGGGTTCACTCCTCCTCGGCTGGACCTCCTGCTGCCGCACGCGACCTGGCAATCCCCGCCCCCCGGCCTCGCCACCCGGACGGTTCCGCCCTCGGCGCCGCCCGCACCGGGTGCCGACAGGCGCCCGACCCCCTATGCCGACTGGCTGTGCGCGGTCTTCGACCGCTGGTACGGCGCCCCTCGCCGGGAGACCGGCATTCGCCTGTTCGAGGAGATCATGGTGCTGCTGCTCGGCGGTACCGCCCGCAGCGAGGTGGTGGGGCTGGCGCCCGTAGACCTCGTCGTCGTGGAGACCGACGGGGCGATCGAGCAGGCCGACTCCCTCAAGGTGAGCTACCCGGGCGCCCCTGCGACCGGGTTGCACGTGCTGCGCAACACCTTCGCGGAAGCCGCCGCTCATCCGGCCTTCCGCGCAAGACAGCGTGGGTTCACCGGGCTCGGTGCGGTCTGCCGCTCCTGCGTCCGCTCCCGCGTCTGCGGTGGGGGTCTGTACGCCCACCGCTACTCTCCCGGGGCCGCCCCGGTCTTCTCGGCGCCCTCCGTGTACTGCGACGACCTGGCGGTTCTGGTCGACCACATCGGCGCCCGGCTGCGCCGGGACGTGGCCGAACTGACCAGATCCCCGGGGAAGGCGTCCCGATGAGCACAGCGACACATCGGCGAAGCGGCGGCCCATCGCATCCCGGTGAGGCTCTGGTCCGGCACACCGTCCCGGCGCCCGTCTTCAGCGCCCTGGCCCGGGCCCGCGGCGGCGCGACCGCCGTGAACCTGCTTCGGGGCGGACAGCTCAGCAAGCGTACGCTGATGCTGCGGGCCTTGCGCCAGGCCGCCGGCGGCCGACCGGAGGAGAGCGTCGCCGAAGCGGCGTACCGCGGCCTGGTCGAACTGAACCGGCGAGACCGTACGGCCTGGCGCGACATCATGCTGCGGCCCTACCTGGACGAGGGACTGACCAGGGCTCTCACGGCACTGGAGAGCGGTCTGCCGACTGATCTGCGGTGGCTGGAACAACTGACGTCGCCCCCCGGCCCCGAACCGTGGCATCGCGTCCACCTCGCCTGTGACGGCAACGGATTCGAACTGCGTCTCGCCGACCGCGGCCCCTTCCGGGAGATCCATGGCCACCCGCTCGCCGAACCCCTCACCGCCGAGCAGGTTCAGGAGTGGACACGCGCTCTGCGAGCCGCCTGGACGGTGCTCGTGCGCCGGCACCCCTGGCACGCGGAAGCCATCGCCGCCGGCCTCACCACGCTGGTTCCGCTGCTCCCCAACCCCGATGGCACCGAGGTGAGTTCAGCGGCCCGCCGGGCTTTCGGCGCCGTCGCCGCGTCCCTCCCCGCCGACCCGGTGCTGCTCGCCCTGACCCTGGTCCATGAGTTCCTGCACGTCCAACTCGGCGCCCTGCTCGACCTGTTGCCGCTGCACGGCGGTCATACGGACGCCCGCTACCACGCCCCGTGGCGGCCTGATCCACGTCCTGTGGGGGCGCTTCTCCAGGGGACGTACGCGCATCTCGGCGTGACGGACTTCTGGCGTACCGAGTGCGCCTCCGGCGCCGGGGGCGCCCGCGCTCGCCGCGAACACCGCGTCTGGCGTGAACATACCGATGCGGCGGTGGACACGCTGCTCGGCAGCGGAGAACTCCTCCCCGCGGGCAGGCAGTTCGTGACGGAGCTGCGCGGAGCCGTGCGCCGTCGGCCTGTGCCGGCAGGCGTTCTGCGCAACAGGGCGGACCTCGTTCCCGACCTTCGTCGCCTGGGTCTCCGGGACGGAGACACCGTCCTGGTGCATTCCGCGCTGAGCACCGTGGGACCCGTCGCGAAGGGCGCGGACACCGTGGTGGACGCGCTGTTGGAAGTGGTCGGCCCGAACGGGACACTCGTGGTGTACACCCCGGCACCTGACGACCCTCCCGCCAGTCGTCGCCCCGCGGCGCCGCCTCAGCACCCGGAGGAGACTCCGTCCCGGATGCCGGTGCCCGCGAAGGACACGGCACCGAGTTTCGGTGTCGGTGTGCTCGCCGAGGCGGTGCGGACCCGGCCGGCCGCCCTGCGCAGCGCCCATCCGCACAGTTCCTTCACGGCGCTGGGCGCACAGGCCGAGTACCTCACCTCCGGCCACTTCCCCGACTGCGCCTTGGGTGAGGAGTCCCCCCTGGGCAGGCTGGAGAAGCTCCACGCCCGGGTGCTGCTGATGGGCGTCGGCTTCGATGTGTGCACCGCCTTCCATCTGGCGGAGTACCGCATTCCAGGCCGCGGTCGACGGAGGCACTCGGACGTCGTGCCGTCGTTCGCGGAAGTGGGTGCCGGATACGAGGCGACCGGGGCGGTGCGCTCGGGCCGGATCGGCCACGCCGACTGCCGGCTGTTCGACCTCGGGGACGCCGTCGCGTTCGCGGTCGGGCGGTTGGCGGACGGGCTCGCCCGGGACTGACGTCTCGGGCACAGGGGTTCCCGGCGCACCCGCCCGTGCCGTCATGAACGGTGTGCCGCCGCCAGGATCGCGTCCCGTACCGTCTCCAAGGACCCCGGATGCAGGAACAGGAACAGGTTCGGTTCGACCAGTTCCAGTTCCATGACCGCCGGTCGGCCGTCCTCCCCGTCCACGAGGTCCACGCGTGCGTAGAGGAGCTCCGGGGCGTCCGGTACGGCGGCCAGGGCGCGTTCGGCGACGGTGAGTTCGGCCGGGGTCGGGGTCCAGGGCTCCAGGTCCGGGTGGGCGACCTTGGCCGCGTCGAAGGCCGTGCCGGGGGCGAGGACGGCGCGTTTGCGGCTGGCGTGCAGCAGGCGGCCGCCGAAGAACTGCAGCGCCCGTTCGCCGGACGCGTCGATGCCGCGCATGTACGGCTGGACCATCGCGGTCAGCCCCTCGTCATGCATGCGCGCGAGATGCCGTACGGCCGCTTCCCGCTCGTCCGCCCGGTAGCGCGCGGCGTATCGCGCACCGGCTCCGGAGGTCGGCTTGATGACGTACTCGCCCGTGTCGGGGAGGTCGGCGGGGTCGCCCGGCGCGAGATAGCGGGTGGGCACGACGGGTACGCCGGCCGCCGCCAGCTCACCCAGATACCGCTTGTCGGTGTTCCACCGCACCACCTCCACCGGGTTCGCCAGCCGGGTCAGCGCGGCGCACTTCTGCGCCCAGGCCAGGAACTCCGCCGCCCGCCAGCTGTAGTCCCAGGTGGACCGGATGACGGCGAGGTCGTAGGCGCCCCAGTCGGCCTCGACGTCGTCCCAGCACAGGGCGTCCGCCTCGGCTCCGGCCGCGCGCAGGGCCTCCAGCAGGACGGGCAGGTCGCGGTCCTTGCTGGGCTCGGGGCGGGGGTCGTAGGTGACGAGGGCTACGCGGGGCACGGTGGGGCTCCGTTCTGGTCTTGTCCGGCACTTCTGTGACTCTTGTCCGCCCGCAGGCTAACCAGCCGGTCCGCAACCGCCGCAACCCTGTTGACCTTCCCCTTCGGTGAAGCCCCAGCATCGACGGCAGGAACCGGAAGGGCCGGAAGACCCGGAGCGGCGGCAAGAGCGACAAGGGCGTCAAGGACGACAAGAGCGACAAGAGGTGGACAGCGATGGACGTACGGATGCTGACGATCGGCGCCTTCGCCAAGGCCTCGCGTCTATCCCCCAAGGCACTGCGGCTCTACGACGAGCTGAACCTGCTGCGGCCGGCCCGCGTCGACCCGGACACCGGGTACCGCTACTACGCGCTCGGTCAGCTGGAGCGGGCGCGGCTGGTGGCGTGGCTGCGGCGGCTGGGGATGCCGCTCGCCCGTATCCGCGAGGTGTGCGCGCTGGACCCGTCGGCCGCGGCCGGCGAGATCCGCGCGTACTGGGCGGGGGTCGAGGCGGAGACGGCGCTGCGGCGGGATCTCGCCGGGTTCCTGATCGAGCAGCTGGCGAGCGGGGCTCGCCCCATCCGGAAGGACACCACCATGCTGGAACTGCGTTACTTCGCCCACTCGGACCGCGGTCTGGTCCGCGCCGCCAACCAGGACACGGCGTACGCGGGCGGCAGGCTGCTCGCGGTCGCCGACGGCTTCGGACCGGCGGGCGCGCCGGCGAGCGGCGCGGCGGTGGAGGCGCTGCGCTTCCTGGACACCGGCGAACTGCCCGCCGGTGACGTCCTCAACCTTCTGCAGGACGCGGTGCGGGGCGCCACGGACGCGGTCCGCGACGCGACGGACGGCACCGACGAGAACGGCACGACGCTGACGGCCCTGCTGTGGACGGGCTCGCGGCTGGCCCTGGTCCATGTGGGTGACTCACGCGCGTATCTGCTCCGCGACGGCGGGCTGTTCCGTATCACCCACGACCACACCATGGTCCAGTCGTTGATCGACGAGGGCCGGCTGACCCCGGAGGAGGCGACGTCACATCCCCAGCGCGCGCTGCTCCTCAAGTGCCTCGGCACCACCGCCCCCGACCTGCGCCTGCACGACGCGGCCCTCGGCGACCGCTATCTCCTCTGCTCCGACGGCCTCTCCTCCGTGGTCCCCGAGGCCCGCGTCCGAGACCTTCTGAGCACGACGGACAGCCCCGACGAGACGGTCCTCGCCCTGGTCGCGGAGGCGAACGCGGCGGGCGGCCCGGACAACGTCAGCTGTGTGGTGGCGGATGTGGTGGAGGCAACCGCCTGACCGACTCATCGGCCGACTCCCTCGTTCTTACGGCAGTGCCGACTCCGTTGACCGTACGGCAGTGCCACTCCCTTGTTCGTACGACAGTGCCAACTCCGTTGTCCGTACGGCAGTATCGGCTCATGGCGATCTCCGGTACGGACGCGTACGCCGGCGAACCCGGTCTCCCCCCGCTGGTCGAGCGGGCCCTCACCGCCGCCCGCGCGCACGGCTTCCCCCACTCCTGCCGCCCGGAACAGGGCCGCCTGCTGCGGGTCCTGGCGGGCGGCGCCAGGGAGGCGATCGGGGAGACGGGGACGGGCTGCGGGGTGGGGCTGGCATGGCTGGCCTCGGGGGCCCCGGACGGCGTACGTCTGGTCGGTGTCGAGCGGGATCCGGAGCGCGCCCGGATCGCCGCCGAGGTCTTCGCCGACCGTCCGGAGGTGCGGGTCCTCACCGGCGACTGGCGCCGCATCGCGGACCACGGCCCCTACGACCTCCTCGTGCTGGACGGCGGCGGCACGGGCAAGACCCCCGGCGACACCCCCGCCGACCCGGACCCCCTCCTCACCCCGGGCGGCAGAATCGTCATCGACGACTTCACGCCGTCCACCGACGACCCGCCCCTCCACGAGGGCGCGGTGGACCACGCCCGCCTGCACTGGCTGCGGCACCCCACCCTGACCACGGTCGAGATACCCCTCGCCCCCGACCTGGCCACGCTCATCGCCGGCCGGCGCCGGACCGCGGGAGACGAGGCCACCTGGCGGGGGTTCGCACAAGGCCAGATCGTGCGGGGCGTCGTCACCGCCGTCGAGTCGTTCGGCGTGTTCGTGGACATCGACGGCACCGAGGGCTTCATCACCGCCCCCGAGCTCTCCCGGCGGCCGTACGGCTCCTTCCACGACGTGGTGCGGGTCGGCCAGGAGATCACCGCCGAGGTGCTCGGCTTCGAACTGCCCCGGGAGCAGGTCCGGCTGTCCATGGCGGCCCTGGAACCCGACCCCTTGGCGGAGTTCGCCCGGCGGGGGCCGGGCCGCGTGGTCCACGGGACCGTCACCAAGGTGGTCCCCTTCGGCGTGTTCGTCCGGCTCTCCGACGACCTGGAAGGCTTCGTCCACCGTGACCTGCTCACCGACGGGCAGCTGCCGGAGACCGGTGCTCCGCTGGTGGTCAAGGTGACGGAGATCAATCTGTGGCAGCGGCGCGTTCGGCTCGTTCCGGTGTAGGAACGACGGTGTCGTCGTTTCCCGTCGCGAGGAGTGCGTCGCGTGTCCTCTCTGTTTCCCGCCCTGTCGGACGAGTCGAACCGGCGCGTCGCCCTGCGCTTCGGTGCACGGTCGTTGACGTATGAGCAGCTCGCGGTGGCCGCCGGTGCGCTCGGGGAGCGCGTCCGGGCGGCCGGCCGGGTCGCCGTCTGGGCCACTCCGGCGCTGGAGACCGCGGTCGCCGTGGTCGCGGCGCTGGAGGCGGGTGTGGCCGCGGTGCCGTTGAACCCGAAGTCGGGCGACAAGGAACTCGGGCACATCCTGTCCGACAGCGCCCCCACGGTGGTGCTGGCGGCGCCCGAAGATGAACTCCCCCTGGCTCTACGGGGCTTGGAGCGCGTCGATGTGGAGGTGAGCGGCGCCACGGACCTCGCACCCGGCCCCGGCGAGGACTCCGGCGTCACCGACGAGGACCCCGCGCTCGTCGTCTACACCTCCGGCACCACCGGCCCGCCCAAGGGTGCCGTCATCCCCCGTCGGGCCATCGCCTCCACCCTCGACGCGCTCGCCGACGCCTGGCAGTGGACCGGCGACGACGTGCTGGTGCACGGGCTGCCGCTGTTCCATGTGCACGGCTTGGTGCTGGGCATCCTGGGCCCGCTCCGGCGCGGCGGCTCGGTCCGGCACCTCGGCAGGTTCAGCACCGAGGGCGTGGCGCGCGAGCTGAGCGGCGGCGCGACCATGCTGTTCGGTGTGCCGACGATGTACCACCGCATCGCCCAGTCCCTGCCCGGGGAGCCGGAGTTGGCGAAGGCGCTGGGCCGGGCGCGGCTGCTGGTCTCCGGTTCCGCCGCCCTTCCCGTCCACGACCACCGGCGGATCACGGCCGCGACCGGACAACGCGTGATCGAGCGGTACGGCATGACGGAGACCCTGATGAACACCAGCGTGCGGGCCGACGGCGAGCCACGGCCCGGAACGGTGGGCGTGCCACTGCCCGGCGTCGAACTCCGGCTCGTGGAGGAGGACGGGTCGCCGATCACCTCGTACGACTCCGAGACCGTCGGTGAGATCCAGGTGCGCGGCCCGAACCTCTTCACCGGCTACCTCAACCGCCCCGACGCGACCGAGGCGGCCTTCACGGCCGACGGCTGGTTCCGCACCGGTGACATGGCGGTGCGGGAGGCGGACGGGTATGTGCGGATCGTCGGCCGCAAGGCCACCGACCTGATCAAGAGCGGGGGTTACAAGATCGGGGCGGGTGAGATCGAGAACGCGCTGCTGGAGCATCCGGGGGTGCGCGAAGCGGCGGTCACGGGTGAGCCGGACGCGGACCTGGGCGAGCGGATCGTGGCGTGGGTGGTCCCGGCCGATCCCCAGTCCCCGCCGTCCGCCGAGGAGTTGGCGGACCATGTGGCGGACCGCCTCGCCCCGCACAAGCGGCCCCGTGTCGTCCACCACCTGGACGCGCTCCCCCGCAACGACATGGGGAAGATCATGAAGCGGGCCCTGCACCGTGACTGAACGCCTCTCCGCGCGCGCGTTCCTGAGGCTGGTCACGGACACCGGCTCCTTCACGGAACTCCCGTACGCCACAGGGCAGTCCGCGCTTCCCCACCCCTCCCAGGACTCCGCGCCCGACGGCCCCCTCGCCTGGCCGGGCTACGGCGCCTCACGCGTCCGCGCCGCCGAACGCACCGGCGAGCAGGAGTCCGTGATCTGCGGCACCGCGACCGTGCGGGGCACGCGAGCCGTCCTGCTCGCCTTCGAGTTCGGCTTCCTGGGCGGCTCCCTCGGCCGACGCACCGGCGACCGTCTGGAGTCGGCGTACGCCTATGCCCGTGAACACCGGCTCCCGGTCGTCCCGTTGGTGGCCACGGGCGGCAGCCGTATGCAGGAGGGCATGCTAGCGCTCACCCAACTCCAGCGCGTGGCACGCCAGTCGACGCTCACGAGGGAGGCGGGCCTCCCCCAGATCGCGGTGCTGCGGGACCCGACGACGGGCGGCGGCTGGGCCACCCTGGGCGCGGGCGCCGACGTGATCCTCGCGCTGCCCGGCGCCCAGGTGGGCTTCGCGGGATCCCGCGTACGGCCACCGGACGCCGACCCCACGGCATACACGGCGGAGGCGCAGCTGGCGGCGGGGGCGGTGGACGCGGTGGTGCCGGAGGCGGAACTGCGGGAAACCCTGGGCGCATGGCTGCACTTGCTGACCAACGCCTCGCCGCCACACGGGCAGGCGACCCCTCCCCCGATTCCCGACACTCCTCACGCCACCACCCCTCCCCCGATCCCCACCACCCCTCACCCCGCCCCCGTCCCGCCCGCCCTCGGCTCCGCCCGTCTCCCCGACACCGGCTGGTCCGCCGTCCGTCAGGCCCGCTCCCCCGACCGCCCCCGCGCCCACGCCTACCTGGACGCCTACTTCACCCGCCGCCTCCCCCTCAGCGGCGACCGCTGCGGCGGTACCGACCCCGGCATGCTGTGCGGGTTCGGGGAGCATCAGGGTCGTACCGTCGCGTACGCCGCCCAGGCCGGCACCGCCACCCGCCCGGCCGGCTATCGCACCGCGACCCGGCTGGTGCGGCTCGCCGGCCGGCTCGGCATCCCCGTACTGACCTTGGTGGACACCCCGGGCGCCGCCAATGACGCGGAGGCCGAGCGGCAGGGCTCGGGAGCCGCCATCGCGGAGCTGTTCGGGGCGGTGGCCGGTGCCCGTACGCCCGTCACCACGCTGGTGATCGGCGAGGGCGGCTCCGGCGGCGCGCTCGCGCTGGCCGCGCCCGGCCGCACCTGGGCGACACCGGACAGCTACTTCTCGGTGATCGCCCCGGAACTCGCGGCGGCCATCCTCAAACGGCCAGCCGCCCAGATCGAGACGACCGCCGGCCAACTGCGCATCCGCCCCCAGGACTTGGTGGAACTGGGAGTGATCCGGGGCGTCGTGGGCCACGGTGGCCGTGGCGGGTTTCCGCCGGTCTCGTGAGACGGGCTCACAGGAAACGACGACACCGCCCGGCACCGTCCGTAACATGGGGCGTTGCCTGAGTCACCGTCACGGGGGAGTTGCCACGGCATGGACGCGCTGGTGGAGTTCAAGACCGAGGACGGCGCCATGATCGTCGTCGAGGGCGTGGACGAGGATTCCGGGGCCCGGACGGTCTCGCGCGGCGACGGACCGACCCAGGCGGCCCGCACCTTCGAGAACGCGCTGGACAGCGTCCGGGCGGCCGCCGAGTCGGCGCTCAGGGTGTTCAGGGACGGCACCCTCAGGCCCGACTCGGTGGAGCTGGAGTTCGGGGTGAAGCTGAGCGCCGAGACCGGGGCGGTCATCGCGAAGGGTGCCGCGGAGGGCCATCTGGTGGTGAAACTCAGCTGGTCGCCCGGGCCGTCCCCGTCGGCCCCGGAGGCCGCCGCCCGGTCATGAACGGCTTCACCTGGCACGCCCGGATCATCTGCGGCAACGAGGTCGGAGCGGGCTTCCTCGTCTCCGAGCGCCATGTGCTCACCTGCGCCCATGTCGTCCGCGCCGGCGACGCCCGCCCGGTGACCGTGTCCTTCCCCGGCGGCCGTGAACTCGGCGAGCTGTCCGCCACCGTGGCCGTCCACGGCGGCTGGGCGGGCGGCGGGGCCGACCCGGGCGATCTCGCCGTACTCGAACTGGACCGTGAAGTACCGCTGACTCCGGCCGAGTTCGCTCCGCCGGGTGCCGAACTCGCGGGTGACGGCGGGCCGCTCCTGGTCGCGTACGGCTTCCCCAAGGGGTACGACGAGGGAATGCTCGCCCGCTATCACGCCGTACCCGGTGCGCTGGTCTCGGGCGAGTGGCGGCAGTTGGAGGCCGCGACCGCTCATGGGCAGGCTTTGGCGCCCGGGTTCAGCGGGGCCGCCGTGCACCTCGCGGACGGCAGGGTGGTCGGCATGGTGACCACCGTCGCGGGCGCCCGGGACGGCCGCGTCGGGCGGATGCTGCCCACCCAGGTCATGGCCCGCTACTGGCCTGAGCTCGGCGCGCTGGTGCCGGCCGCGGAGCATGCCCCGGAGTCGGTGCGACGGCTGTACGCGCTGGTGCGGCGGGCCGTGGCCGAGGGTGTGGACTGCGACCCGAAACGGCTGGTCGTCGATGCCGTCGGCCCCTTCGGACACGAGCCGGAGGAGGACTTCCCCTCGCTGGAGGCGGCCGCCGGCTATGTGCGGTGGGAGGTACCGGGCAGCGAGGCGGTGACCCGGTTCGCCGACCGGCTCCAGGAACTGCTGGACGGACCGCGCTCACGGCCCGCCGCCGCCCCGGTCTGGTCCCCGATCGTCGTGGAGATCGACCGCAGCGGCGCCGGGGCCGACCAGGTCACCGTCGAGGTGTCCGCCTACCGCGACGGACAGCGCCGCCGGGTGGGCTCACGCCGTCTGCCGCGCTCCGCCGTCCGCGCCTACGTGCAGGAGCGCATCGATGACGCGTTCACCCGACTCGCCCCGGACGCCGAGGAGTTGATCACCTTCGTGCTGCCCCGCGAGTGGCTGAACCTGCCGGTGGCGCACTGGGAGTGCGGCGCCGACGACTCCACTCCGCTGGGCTGCGCCTACCCGCTCGTCGTCGTGGACCGCTCCCGGCACCGCAGCGGGCGGCTGCGCCACCAGCTGGCCAAGCGGTGGCAGAAGCTGGACGCCTCGCCCGGGGCACGTCTGCACCGGGTCGACTGCGGCACCCCGGAGCGTCCGCAGAGCCTGCGCAAACGGCTGAAGGACGACGACGCCGACCTGGCCGGCTTCGCCTTCCCCCCGGCGACCGCACGGCCGCACTTCGAGGCCGGCCTCAACACACCGGTGCCGGTGCTGCTGTGGCCGCACACGGGCTGTTCCGGCGCCGGACACGACGGCCCCTGCTCCGGTACGACGTTCCTGGACGCGCTCGCCGAGCGCCTCGCCGGCGTCCCGCCCGCCGAACTCCCACGCCATGTCATGGCGTTGCGCGAGACCGCGGACGCGGACGAGGACCCCGACCGGCACTGGGCGAGCGGGGTCCAGCTCCTGTGGGACGATCCGCGCTGCTTCCCCGAGCCCGCCGCCTCCCGCCACTCGCCCGTCGCCTGAACCGCCTGCCCCATCCCCCACGGAGTTGAAGATCCATGGCCCTGTGGCCCGTCTACACCGGCGGCAACGAGCCGCACGACGGCATCACCCGACTGCCGGCGCCCCCGCCGTGGCGCGCCTTCGACGGCGCGCCGGTGCTCGACTCGCCGGACGAGAGCGACACCGCGACCGCCGCCTCCCCCGACCGGGTCCACCGTGCCGAGACCTACCGGGCCACCCCGCAGATCGTCCAACTCGTCAACGCCGCCCTCTACCTGCGCCGTCCGCTGCTGGTCACCGGCCCGCCCGGCACCGGCAAGTCCTCGCTCGTCTACGCGGTCGCCCGCGAGCTGCGCCTCGGCCCCGTGCTGCGCTGGAACATCACCAGCCGCAGCACCCTCCACGACGGCCTCTACCAGTACGACCCGCTCTCCCGCCTCTACGCCGCCCGCGGCACCGCCGCCGAGCCGGACACCGCGGCCGGCGGGACCGGCATCGAGGACCATCTGCGCCTGGGCCCCCTCGGCACCGCCCTCCTCCCCTACGGCCGCCCCCGCGCCCTGCTCATCGACGAGATCGACAAGAGCGACCTCGACCTGCCCAACGACCTCCTGAACGTGCTGGAGGAGGGCCAGTACGAGATCCCCGAACTGGTCCGCAGCGCCCGCCGCACCCCCACGGCGGAGGTGATGGTCGACGGCACCGACGAACGCGTCCCGGTGGACCGCGGCCGGGTCCGCTGCCGGGCCTTCCCGTTCGTGGTCCTGACCAGCAACGGCGAGCGCGAGTTCCCGCCCGCGTTCCTGCGCCGCTGTGTCACCCTGCGGCTGCGCCAGCCCGACGACGGCCATCTCGCCGCGATCGTGCGCGCCCACTTCGACGGGGAGCCGGACGCCTACGCGCAGACCCTGATCAGCCGGTTCCTGTCCCGGGTCGGCGGCGGCGACCTGGCCACCGACCAGCTCCTCAACGCGATCTACCTGGCCCGCTCCTCCGATCTCGACGCGGAGAGCCTCGACGAGCTGGCTGAGCAGCTGATGCCGTACCTGGGCGACGCCCCGTTGCCGGACGCCTTCTGAGCCCCCGTGCCGTCCGCCGCCCCTGGTTCCCGGGACCCCCTGGCCCGCCTCGCCGACGTCCTCGCCGCGGCGACCTCCGGCACCCGCCCGAGCCCCCTGGAACTGGCCGAACTCCTGTGGCTGGCGCGCCACATGGAGCCGACGGCGTCGGCGCCGCAGCCGGCCGCGCCCACGTCCGGGAAGCCCGGTCCGGCCGAGGACACCCACCCCGCCGAAGTCACCCCGACGCCCCCACCGCCCCCTCCGCGGCCCTCCCCGGAATCCTCGCGCACACCCCTGCACCTGCCGCCCGCCTCCCCGTCCGTGGGCACGAACGGCACCCCTCACACCACCCTGCTCGCCCCCGCACCCCCGATGCTGCGCCACCCACTGGGCCTGCAACGCTCGCTCCGCCCGCTCAAACGCCGTGTCGACGCACCCGTCGGCCAGGAACTCGACGAACACGCCACCGCCGACCGCATCGCCCGGCTGGGCGCCGCCCCCGAGTGGTGGCTCCCGGTCATGCGTCCCGCGCGGGAACGGTGGCTGCGCCTGAACCTGGTGTACGACACCGGGCCCACGATGCCCGTCTGGCGCCCCCTGATCCGCGAACTGCACACGGCGCTGGCCCAGTCGGGCGTCTTCCGTACGGTCACCCGCTACAGGGCGGAGCCCGACGGCACGGTGCGCGGACCGGGCGCGCCCACCCCGGCCGACGGCCGTACCGTCACCCTCCTGGTCAGCGACTGCATGGGGCCGCAGTGGCGGCAGGGCCCGGCGGGCGACCAGTGGTACATCACCTTGCACCGCTGGGCGCGCCGGATGCCGCTGGCGGTCGTACAGCCGCTCCCCGAACACCTGTGGCGGACCACGGCCCTGCCGACGACCCCGGGCCGGCTGTCGGCACCGCATCCGGCCTCGCCGACGACGGAGCTCGCCTTCACCCCGTACGAGCCGCGGGAAGAGGCCCCAACGGCCGTGCCCCTGCCCGTCATGGAGCCGGACCCCCGCTGGCTGGCCAACTGGGCGGCCCTGATCGCGGCTCCGGGAGGCACCGAACTACCCTCCGCCGTCGCCCTGTTGGACCGTATGCCCGACTTCCGCGACGACCATGAGGACATCGGGCTGCTGTCCGCCGAGGAGCTGGTGCTCCGGTTCCGGGCGACGGCCTCACCGGAGGCGTTCCGGCTGGCCGGACATCTCGCGGTGGGGCGGCCGGACCTGCCGGTGATGCGGCTGGTGCACGCGGCGCTGGAACCGGACCCACGGCCCCAGCACCTCGCCGAGGTGATCCTCAGCGGCATGCTCACCACCGTCCCCGGCCCGCCCGGCTCCTACGCCTTCCGCGACGGCGTACGCGACCTCCTGCTGCTCGGCCTGCCCCGCACGGCCCGCGGCCGCACCACCGAACTCCTGGAGCAGGTGGGCGGGTTGATCGACCGCAGGGCGGGCCGCGCACCCGGCGAGTTCCGCGCGTCGGCACCGGCGCCGTCGGGCACGATGACGGGGCCGGCCGAGGAGGCGTTCGCGACGGTGCGCCCGGAGAGCGTACGGATACTGTCGGATACGCCGGGGACGGCGCCGGACACGTTCGAGGGGCTGTTCGCGGGGCGGTACCGGTTGGTGCGGGAGATCGGTCCGGCGGGCACGCACTGGCTCGCCCGGGACACCGGACGGGGCGACACGGCGGTCGTGGTGCGGATGTATCCCCGCACGACCGAGCGGCGGTCCGGATTCCTGGACATCTGCCGTCGGCTCTCCCGGATCCGCCATCCCGCGATCGCCCCGATCCAGGACTACGGCATCGAGGGCGAGGTCCCCTACCTGGTACGGGCGTTCATCGACGGTTGGCTCCTGTCCCGGCGTGTGAAGGCGGCACCGCACGGCCTCCCGGCCGCTGAACTCGGCACGCTCGTCCCCCCGCTCGTCGAAGCGGTGGAGGCCCTGGAGGCGCTGGGCGCCATGCCCGCCGCCCTGGACGCGTCGCACATCGTCATCACCGCGGGCGGACCGGTGCTGACCAGCCTGGACGCCCTCCCGATCGACGCCGGAAGCCGGGGGGACACCCTGCGCTCACTGGGACACATCGTCCGCTCCATGCATCTGGGCGCACGCGAGCACTCTCCGTTCTTCGCGGACCCGCTCGACACCGCGCTGGAGGAAGCCGTCGCCGACCTCCTCTCCGACGACCCCGAACGGCAGGAACGCGGCGCCGGACGTCTCCGTCTGCTGCCTCCGCACCGGGACGGCCCTCTCGCCTCCGTCCCCGAACTCCCCCACCCCACGGTCGTGTTCGAGGCCGACGACCTCAGCGGGCGTCCCGAGGCGCGGATCGCTCTGGAATACGCGGTGGACCAGATCCTGGAGCGGGCCGGGCTCGCGCAGCGTGAGGTGCGGGTGCGTGAGCACGGGTATCTGGTGCGGGCGCAGCCCGGTGCCTACGTCCTGCCGGTCCTGGTCGCGACCATGCGCGGGCTGCCCGAGGCGCTGGGCGAGCTCGCCGACCCCCCGCGACTGCGGGTGACGTTCTGGCACACGCCCGACGCCATGACCGCCGCCCCCGGACTCGCCGTACCGCCGGAGGTGCGCGCCCTTCAGGAACGTACGACCGCGGACATCCTGGTCGTCGTCTCCCCTTCCTGGTACGAGGAGTTCGCGGCCAGTTCCGCCGCCTACGACCCGCCCCGCTTCACACCGCTGCACGGCGGCGCACCGGACGCCCCACCGGTGGCCTGGTACCGGGCGGTGTCGACGGCCGGGTCCGAGACGGAGGAACGCGACCTGGTGAAGGGGCCGTTCCTCACCCACGACCTGGGTTCGCTGGGCATCCCCGCCCCCGGCCGCGCGGCGATCGTGCACACCCGGGCGGACGGCCCCCTGACCCTTCTCAACCCGGCCCAGCCGCACGGCACCCGGCCGCCCCGGCGCACCACCTACTACGAGGTCGACCTCACCACCCACCAGGCCTTCCACAGCGTCTCCCTGCCGAGTTCGGGCAAGGGTGCCTTCGCCGCCGCCGTCGAGCTGTCCTGGCATGTCGTCGACCCGGTGGCGTTCGTCCGCGGTGAGACGACCCGGGTCGCCGAGCGGCTGCTGGACCATGTGCTGGAGGCGGCGCCGCGGATCACCCGCCGGCATCCCCTGCGCCGGGCGGGCGCGGCCCAGCGCGCGGTCAACTCCGGGCTGGGCCGGTGGCCGGTGCCGGGACTGGCGATCTCGTACTCCGTGCAGCTCAGCACGGAGGGCACCCCGCTGCCCGTACTCCGGCGGCCGGCCCCGCTGCCCCCGGCCGCCCTGCTGGCCGACGCCGAGACCGTGCTGTTCGGTTTCGACGGACCGCTCACCCGGCTGTTCTCGGCGACGACCGCGCGGGAGGCCGCGCTGGATCTGCTCGCCGTGGTCGCCGAACACCGTGACCGCGAGGGCGAGTCGGTGAACGGCCCGCCGCCGGGGGCCCCGGGACGGGAAGGGTTCGGGCATCCGCTGGACGTACTGCGCGCCTTCGCCCACGACCGGCTCGCGCGGGTGCTGTGCGACCGCCTCGACGAGCTGGAGCTGCGGGCCGTCCCGGACGCGCCGCTCACCCACAACTCCGTGGCGCTCGTACGCGCCCTGCACCACACCGGCCGCCGTACGGCCGTCGTCACGGACGTCTGCGAACAGGCGGCACGGCGCTATCTGGAGCCGTACCGGCTGCCGCTCGCCGGTGTCCACGGCCGCGCCGCCGAACCCGGGCTGCTGACGCCCGACCCGGACTGTCTGCTGCGCGCCCTGCGCTCCCCCGCCGGGCCGGTCCCCACCGGCCTGCTGATCGGTGCCACGGTCGCCGAGCTCACCGCCGCCCAGCAGCTGGGCCTGCCCTTCATCGGGCTGGCCCGGAACCCGACGATCGAACACGGTCTGCGGGAGGCGGGCTGCGAGGTCACCGTGCCCTCCCTCGCGCCGCTCCTCGAAGCGGCCCACTCCCTGTAGCCCGGGTCCAAGCCGTCCAGCCCACTCCCCGCAAGGGCCTTTATGCATGCTTTATATGGGACATAAGCCGCAAAACCGCCCATTCAGCCGCACCCCACCCGGCCCCCCAGAAAAGGCGCCCGCTCCCCCGCCCCCGCACGATTCCAGTGAGGCCCGCCGCCCGGCGAAGCCCCCCAGCACCAAGGAACAGAGCACGAGGCCCGCCCCCTACCGGCGGCCCCCACGGTCTGCGCTCTCGGGAGGACCTGCCATGACCGCCAGTCTGGAGCAGTTGCGCCGCTGCCATTTCGCCGTCGACCTGGGGGCCGCCCGGACCCGCGTCTATGTGAAGGGCGCCGGGCTCGTCGTCGACCAGCCCTCCGTCGCCGCGGTGAACACCCGCACCGGCGCGCTGATCGCCGTAGGAGAGTT
This sequence comes from Streptomyces sp. NPDC005648, assembly GCF_040605395.1. Classification (NCBI taxonomy): domain Bacteria; kingdom Bacillati; phylum Actinomycetota; class Actinomycetes; order Kitasatosporales; family Streptomycetaceae; genus Streptomyces; species Streptomyces sp. NPDC005648. Next base: position 205,799 of record NZ_JBEXCS010000001.1, read on the forward strand.
CGCGGAGAAGATGACGGGCCGTACTCCGCACTACATCCGGGTCATGCGGCCCGTCTCCGGCGGTACGGTCGTCGACATCGAGATGGCGCAGCGCATGCTCAGGCACCTGCTCGGCGACAAGATCCGCCGCACCCTGCGCCGGAAGCCACGGCTGAGGGCGGCCGCCTGCACCCCGCACGACGCCGACCCGCTGGCCCAGCGCGCCGCCATCGAGACGCTCGTCGGCCTCGGCGCCCGCCGCGTCGAACTCGTCGACACCCTCATCGCGGCCGCCGTGGGATGCGGGCTGCCCGTGGAGCGGCCGGAAGCCACCATGATCATGGTGTGCGGTGCCGCGGCCACCCAGGTGGCCGTGCTCTCCCTCGGCTCCATCGTGACCGCCGAGCGCATTCCCGTCGGCGGCGAGGCCGTCGATCACGCGATCGTCCAACACCTGCGGCACGAGCACGAGTTGATGCTCCCGAGCCAGTCCGTACGACCGCTGCAGCTCGCGCTCTCCGGCAACGGGCTGACCCTCCAGGGCCCGGCGTCCACCGAGATCCACGGCCGGGACGTGGCCACCGGTCTCGCCCGCTCCGTCCAGGTCGACACCGCCGCCGTACGGGACGCCATCGAGACACCGCTGACCGCCGTGCTCGACGGTATCGGCCGGGTGCTGCGCGACTGCCCGCCCGACCTCGTGGCCGACCTCGCGGACCGCGGCATCATGATGGTCGGCGGCTCCGCCCTGCTCCCCGGCCTCGACCAGATGCTGCGCGCGGCCACCGGCATGCCGGTGCACATCGCCGAACGCCCCGACGTGTGCGCCGTACAGGGGCTGGGTTACATGCTGGAGGGGAAGATCGAGCCGCTCGTCCTCGACCCGCTGGCCACATGAGCCACATGGGCCACATGGGCCCGCCCCGAAGTCACCGATGTGAACCGATGCGCCCCCCTGCGCTCCCTCGCGGCATCGCGTTAGGGTGTACTCGCCGATGGTGACGGGGAGAGGACGTTCCGTGACGACCGATACCGCCGAACTCCAGTACGAGGCTGCAGCGGTCCCCCATCTCGCGGTCATCCGCGTCGGCGTGACCGGGCATCGCTCGATCCCCTCGACCGTCCTTCCCCACGTCCACTCCACCCTGCGACGCCGGTTCAGCCGCAGCGACGTCGAATGGGAGGCCTTCAGCAGCCTCGCGGCCGGCGCCGACCAACTCTTCGCCGACATCGCCCTGGAGCACGGCGTCCCGGTGACCGCCGTGATCCCCGGCATGGACTACGAGGCCCATCTCGGCGGGCGTGAGGTGCAGACGTCGTACCGCAGAATCCTCAGGTCCTGTACCTCCCGTGTCGATCTGCCCGTCCAACCGACGCACGAGGAGGCGTACTTCGCGGCCGGCCGCTGGATCGTGGACCACTGCGACGAGCTGATCGCCGTGTGGGACGGCAGGCCGGCCCGGGGCCTTGGCGGCACCGCGGACGTGGTGGCGTACGCGCGACGTGTCGGGGTGCCGGTGACGGTGCTGTGGCGGGCCGGGGCGCGCCGGGACTGAACCGGTATGCGCCATCCGCACTGTTTCGCCGAAGTCACGTGTTACTAACGAAAGTTGATGCTCCGTCAGCCATTACCGACGCCCCGTCAGCCACCGAACCGCACCAGCCATTCCGTGTGGGCCGGCGACATCAGGCGCTCCGCCTCGCCCACCGCTTCGGCCCAGCCCGCCTCGGTCACCGTGGTGGACATGGCGATCCGGGTCGTCTCCAGGTCCTGTTCGATGAGGGAATGGGCGTGCGTGAGGGGCCCGTGCCGGCGGACCTCCTGCCAGGCGACACCCGCCGCCGCGGCCGCGCTCAGCAGCCCCGCCAGATCCGCGCCGCCCAGCATGCCGGCGGTCCGCAGCATGGCCGCGGCCAGCGCGAGCAGGGTCAGCACGGCGGTGAGGGCCGACCAGCGCGCGGCGGAGCGATGCGCTCGCGAGGCCCGGTTCTTGTACCAGAGCGCCTGCTCCAGCAGACGGTCCCGCAGGTAGATGTCCCGGCGCGCGGCGTAGGACTTCGCCCGCACAGCCCGCATCCGGGGTGTGATCTGCCCCAGACCTCGTTCGCCGATTCCGCGGCGGGAGTCCTCCCAGCCGCATTTCCGCAGCTCGCGCAGCCGCTCCTCCAGCCGCTCGGCGAACATCGCGTCCGGGTCCGCCACCCGGGAGTGGAACGGGCCGCCGTGCGCCATGTACTGCCAGGCCAGCGTCTTCACCACTTCCGCCACCGCCCGGTGTGCCTGCCAGTGGGCGCGGGAGCGACGGCGCGCGGTACGGAGGCCGAGGAGGATCGTCAGCCCGTACAGAGCGGCTGCGCACACCGCCATGAGCCGGCCGGAGGCCTGCTCGACCAGCATGGCGGCCGTGGTGGCCAGCAGCAGCACCAGCAGATGGGTGCGCACCCCTTTGAAGCTGTCACTCTGATGGCGTAACGCCCCTTGATCACTCAGTCGGAACAGCGGCGGAAGGTCCCTGTCGCTGAGAACGAAGCTCGGTGCCGGAGTCGTAGCGGCCGTCATGGCGCCCCCGTTGTCACTGCGCGCCCCCGAGATTTTTCGCGCGCCCCCGCATCCAGGGTACGAGTCGGTCAAGAGCGCGAAACAGCCTCGCGCGCAAGAGCTTCTTCCTGGTTTAGGATCCGCATCATCGGGACCAGACTCGCTCGACAGGTTCGCTTTCCCTTGGACAACCAGGGGCACCCAAGACGACGCACCCCGACTCCAACCGTTCCATCCCATCGAACCGGAGCGACGAACGACCATGAATCTCACGAAGCCTGTTAGGCGCCCTTCCCGCCCCGCCGCGTCGGCCACCCGGCGTACGCGCATGACCGACATCGCCGCGCACGCGACGACGGCCACGCACACCGCGGCCCGGGTGACCGACGTCCCCGACCGGCGCTCCGGCCGCCCGATCACCTTCAACTCGGCCTCCTGACCAGCAACGCCGAGGCGAGAACCTCACACTGACGGGGTACGCCCCGGCGCACGCCCGCGCTTCGCGTGCCCCGTCAGTGAGCTGACATGGCGTCAAGGGGCCGTTCCGCTTGTGCCGTATCGGTGGAAGCCTGCGCGCGGATTCTGGCAGACTGCCGTCGGTGACGAGTCAGGAGCCCGCCGATCAACCTCTGAGACAGCTGGTACTCAAGGTTCACAGCCGATGTGACCTGCTGTGTGACCACTGTTACGTGTACCAGCACGCGGACCAGAGCTGGCGGTCCCGTCCGACCTTCATCCGCCCGGACACGGTGCGCTCGGTCGCGCGCAGGCTCGCGGAATACGCCGCCGCCCAGTCCCTGGAGTCCGTCTCCGTGATCCTCCACGGCGGAGAGCCCCTTTTGGTCGGCCCGACCCGGCTGCGGGACATCTGCGCGGAACTGACCCGCGTCCTCACCCCTGTCACTACCCTCGATCTGAGGATGCACACCAACGCGGTCACCCTCAATCGCCGTCATCTGGACGTCTGCGAGGAGTTCGGGGTCCGGGTCAGCGTGTCGCTCGACGGCGACCGGGTGGCCAACGACCGGCACCGGCTCGACCGGCAGGGACGCAGCAGCTACGACCGGGTGGTCCGAGGCATCCGGCTGCTCCAGGAGCCGGAGTACCGTCACCTGTTCAGCGGAGTGCTCTGCACGGTGGACGTGGCGAACGATCCGGTGGCGGTGCATGACGCGCTGTCGGAGCTCGATCCGCCGCGCATCGACTATCTCCTCCCTCATTCCACCTGGGACAGCCCCCCGCCCAACCCGGCCGGGACCGCCACGCCCTACGCCGACTGGCTGCTCGCGATCTTCGACCGCTGGGAGCAGCAGGGCCGGCCGATGCCCGTGCGGACGTTCGACTCGGTGCTCTCCACCCTGCGCGGCGGGCCGAGCCTGACCGAGGCCATGGGGCTCGCGCCCAGCGATCTCGCCGTGATCGAGACGGACGGCACCTTCGAGCAGGCCGACTGGCTGAAGACCGCCTACGCGGGCGCTCCGGAGACGGGCTACGACGTCTTCCGGCACGGTTTCGCGGAGTTCGCCGAGCATCCCGGGGTGCAGGCACGGCAGTTGGGGATCGACGGGATCAGCGACACCTGCCGTCGCTGCCCGGTGGTGCGGTCCTGCGGTGGCGGCCTGTACGGGCACCGGTACAGCTCCGCACGGGGATTCGACAACCCCAGCGTCTTCTGCGCCGATCTGCGGTCGCTGGTCGACGGCATCGCCGACCGGGTGACCGACCCCACCCTGGCACCGGCCGTCCTCGGCACCGCTCAACTGCTCACCGCTCAGCGCGAGTTGGACGCGGTACTGCTGAGCCGGCTGCATGAGCGCCTGACGTCCGAGCCGGACTGGGCGGAGGCCTGGCGGCTGATCGTGGCGATCGACAAGGACCCGGACACCGCGCCCTTCCTGGACGAGGTGCTGACGCACCCGTATGTGCGCACCAGCCTTGTGCACTCGCTTCAACGCCCGGCCGACACAGCGCGGTTCATGTCACTGGCCGTCGCCGCGGCCCTGCGGGCGGGCGTGCCGGCCACCCTGGCGTGGGACCAGCCCGGCAGCCGGCTGCATCTGCCCGCACTGGGGACCTACCGACTTGACGGCCCCGGCCGGATCGAGGTCGACGTGGCACCGGACTCCTTCCGGGTACGGGACGCCGGAAGTCCGGGGTACGGGGCGTGGGTCCGGCTCGGCGAGGTCCCCGCCTCCCCGCGCTGGCGGCCCCTGGCCCCGCTGTGGGCACAGGACGGCCCGCTGATCGACGACGCCGACACCTACCGTGACTGCTATCCCGTCGCGGTCAGCCCGCCGCTGGAGAGCGGTGAGTTCGCCGAGCGGCTGACCCGGGCCTACGAGCTGCTGGAGAAGGACTCCCCGGACCGGCACAGCGATCCGGACGCCTTCCACCCCACCGTCATCACCCCGCTGGAGGCGGGCAGCGGGCTGGTGCTCGGCGAGCACGGGTTCGGGGCGCTGGGGGTGGCCGTGGACATCGAACCCAAGGAGTTCGCACGGGAGTTGCCGCGCGTCGGCCGGCTGGCCCGGCTGACGGCCCTGCGCGCGGTGAGCGATCTGCACCGCCTCGGCGGTCCGGCGGGCGAGCTGCTCGACCGTGCCGACGAAGGGCTCGGCCGTGAGGCCTACGACGAGGCCGCGCGGGCGCTCACCGCGCTCACCCTGCTGCCTGAGGGCGAACTGACCCTGACCGGCGCGGTGTTGGTGGCGCGGATGTGGTCGCAGTGGGCGGCGGGCCATGTCTGAGGGCACGCGCGTCCGGACGACCGATCGGACACAGGACGAGGAACTGAGCCATTTATTGGGCTCGTTGCCCATCAGGAGGGGCGGTGTCCTGATGGTGCACGCCTCGCTGAGCGGCACCGGGACCGCGCCGGAGACGGTCCGGGACGCCCTGCTGGCGGCGCTGGGGCCCCAGGGCACTCTGATCGTGCCCGCTTTCACTCCGGAGAACTCCGACACCTCCCGGGCCCACCAGGATGCCGTCGCGGGCTGGAGCGACCTGGAGGTGGCCGCGTACCGCGCCTCGATGCCGCCGTTCGACCCGGACTCCACGGAGTGCCCGACGATGGGGGCGCTGGCCGAGTGCGTCCGGTCGACCCCCGGCGCCGTGCGCAGCGCGCATCCGCAGACCTCGCTCGCCGGACTCGGGCCGGGGGCACGGAAGTTGCTCGGGCGGCATCCGATGCGCAGCCATCTGGGCCGGCTCTCCCCCATGCGCGGGCTGTACGCCGCCGACGCCCAGATCCTGCTGCTGCGGGTCGGGTTCGAGGTGTGCAGCGCGTTCCACTACGCCGAGTACCTGATGCGGCCGAGGCCGCCCAGGCGCACCTACCGGTGCGTGGTCCAGGACAAGGGGAACTGGGTCTCGTATCGTGATGTCTCCCTCGACGACAGCGACTTCGGCGCGATCGGCTCGCGGCTGCCCGGCGAGTTCCTGACGGTGGGTGACTGGGCGTCAAAAACCGTCGTGCTGTGCGGAATGAGGGACGTGGTGGGGCACGCGAGGGGGCAGATGGCCAAATATCGACAGGCTTTGGCCTGAATACGACGAACCGTACGGGCGCGGTTCAGGCACATTGTTGATTCCGGTTCAAGGCGCCGTCGGCGGGGGCAGTCCAGCGACTTGTCGGCGGGCGGGGGGACGTGTGGACATAGCTGAACGGGTGCACGATCGGGTTCCGGACAACCGGCCCCACTTCTTCCTGTCCTACGCCCACACTCCGCCGTGGGGCCCGGACAGCGGGGACCCCGACCACTGGGTGCACGTCCTGTTCAAGGATCTGTGCAGTCACATCATGGCCCTCACCGATCTGCCGGCGGGTTCCGCCGTCGGTTTCGTGGACCGGGAGATGCGCTCCGGGGAGGGCTGGCCGGAGAAGCTCAGCGAGAACCTCGCCACCTGCCGGGTGTTCGTGCCGCTGTTCTCGCCGCGCTACTTCTCCAGCGAGATGTGCGGCCGGGAGTGGTTCGCGTTCACCGAGCGGCTGCTGCACGCGAAGACCACCGGAGCGGGCACCGTGCCCGCGGTCGTACCCGTGCTGTGGACGCGCGTCGAACCGGCCGAACTGCCGGACTCGGTACGCCACATCCACCTGGACAGTTCGGGCTTCGGCAGCCGGTACGCGGCGGGCGGGATCTACGGACTGATCAAGCTCAACCGTTTCCGCGACGAGTACGAGGAGACGGTGCTCGGCCTCGCCGAGCGCATCGTGCGGGTCGCCCGCGAGTCACAGCTGCCGCCCGGCCGGCCCCGCGACTACGAGACCACCCCGAGCGCGTTCAAGCCGCGCGGCACCGGGCCCCGGCACATCCATCTGACCGTCGCCGCCCCCACCCGGGACACCGTCCCCGAGTACCGCGACCGACTCCCGTACGGCGACGACGCGTTGAGCTGGAACCCGTATCCCTCGGAGTCGACACGTCCGCTGTCCGCCCTCGCGGAGGACCTGATCCGCTCCTTGGACTACCGGGTCACCGTCTCCGACTTCGACGACGGGGACGCCGGCGAGAACGGGCCGGCGCCCGCCGCCTTCGAACCCGAGGCGGAGCGGCCCGGCATCCTGCTCGTCGACCAGTGGGCGCTGACCGACGAGGAACGCCGGCGCAGGCTCAAGACCTTCGACGCCGCCGCCCGTCCCTGGGTGAGCGCGGTCGTGCCCCGCAACCGGACCGATCTGCAGTGCCGGGGCGAGGAGGGCCAGCGCCTGGCCGACGAGCTGGAGCGGTCGATGCCGACCATCCTGGAGCGGGCCCGGCGCGGGGACAGCCGTATCGCCGTCAACGGCGTACCCACCCTCAACGCGTTCACCAACGTGCTGCCGGCGGTGGTGGCGCACACCACCCGGCAGTACCTCAAGCATGCCGAGGCCCGGCTGCCGCAGGCGCCGCACGTGCCCCGGCTACGGCTGACCGATCCACCCCAGCCGGATCCACCCCAGCCCGATCCCACTCGCACCGACCCACCCCGACCGCCCGGCCCCAATGCGGGAGACGACACCGGAGGACAGGCATGACTGCCGCCAGGGACGGACGCATCATCACCTTCTACTCGTACAAGGGCGGTACCGGGCGCACGATGGCGCTCGCCAACACGGCGTGGATCCTCGCCGCCAACGGCAAGCGCGTCCTCGCCGTCGACTGGGACCTGGAGGCGCCGGGCCTGGACCGGTTCTTCCACCCGTTCCTGGATCCGAACGCGCTCACCGCGACCGGGGGCGTCTTCAACATCCTCCAGGACTACGCGGGGGCGGCGACCGACGGCACGCTCCGCACCGGCGACTGGCACCTGGCGTTCGCCGACGTCGAGCAGCACGCGATATCACTCACCCCGGAGCGGCTGGGGCTCAGCTTCCAGGCCGGCGGCTCGCTCGACTTCCTCTCCGCGGGCCGCCAGTTCCGGGCCTACTCGGCGACGGACTCCTCGCTGGACTGGGACAACTTCTACGACCGCCTCGGCGGCGGCGCCTTCCTGGACGCCCTGCGCGACAGCATGAAGAAGGCGTACGACTACGTCCTGATCGACTCGCGCACCGGGCTGTCGGACACCGCCGACATCTGCACCCTCCAGATGCCCGACGTGCTGGTGGACTGCTTCACCCTGAGCGCCCAGTCCCTGAACGGAGCCGCCGAGGTCGCCAAGAGCGTCAGCGACGACCACCGCAAGCGGCGCATCCGGGTACTGCCCGTGCCGATGCGCATCGACGAGGGCGAGAAGGACAAGGTCGACGCGGGCCGTGCGATGGCCCGGCTGAAGTTCATGGGGCTGCCCAAGGGGCCGCGCGGGGAACAACTCGGCGTCGAGGAGGCCACCGCCTACTGGGGCAGGGTGGAGATCCCCTACCGGCCGTACTACGCCTACGAGGAGACCCTCGCCACCTTCGGCGACGAGACGGGCGACCCCAAGTCGCTGCTGTCCGCCTTCGAACGGCTCACCTCGGTCGTCACCGACGGCGAGGTCACCGAACTGCCGCCGATCCCTGAGGCGGTACGGCTGCGCTGCCGCGACGCCTTCATCCGGCGCCGGCCGCCGGCCGTGGCCGCCGAGATGGTCGTCGCGTACGCGGCGGAGAACCGGATGTGGGCCGACTGGATCGACTCGCTGCTGAAGCGGGCCGGCTGCAACGTCATGCTGCAGGACCTGTCCAACGGGCCGCTGGACCGCTCCGAGCACACCACCCGCACCCTGGTGCTGCTCTCCAACGCGCTCCAGCGCTCCCGGTACGCCGACACCGTCCTGCAGGCCCTGATGTCCGGCGAGACCGCCCCCGGCGCGCTGGTGCCGGTGCGCATCGACGAGGTCCGGCTGCCGGAGGCGTACACCGACCGGGCCGGTCTCGTCGACCTGCCGGGGCTCGACGAGTCGGGATGTGTCGCCGCCCTCCTGGTGTCCCTGGAACTGCCCACCCAGCTGCCGGACGGCGGCCCCGCCGCGCCCCGGTTCCCCGGGCAGGCACCCAAGTTCTCCAACGTGCCGCAGCGCAACAGCACCTTCACCGGCCGCGGCCAGATCCTGGAGCAGGTGCGCGAGCAGCTGCGGGGCGGCATGTCCGTCGTACTGCCGCAGCCCCAGGCGCTGTTCGGACTCGGCGGCGTCGGAAAGACGCAGATCGCCCTGGAGTACGTCCACCGGTTCAAGGCGGACTACGACCTGGTGTGGTGGGTGTCCGCGGAGGAGGTCGACAACGTGGTCGCCTCGCTCGCCGAACTCGGCTCCGTCATCGGCGCGCCCGGCGGCGAGGACATGGCGCTGGCCAGCCAGGAGACCGTGCGCATGCTCTCGCGCGGAAAACCCACCGAACGGTGGATCCTGGTCTTCGACAACGCCGACAACCCCGAGGACCTCACCGGCTACTTCCCCACCGGCAGCGGCGGGCACATCCTCGTCACCTCCCGCAACCAGTCGTGGTCGCAGCAGGGCGCGACCCTCGCCGTCGACGTCTTCCTGCGCCGCGAGAGCGTGGAGTACCTGTCCCGGCGTGCTCCCGGTCTGACCGGCGAGGAGGCCGACCAGGTGGCCACCGCCGTCGGCGACCTTCCGCTCGCCGTCGAACAGGCGGCGGCCTGGCTGGCCGAGACCGCCACCCCGATCGCCGAGTACCTGCGCCGACTGACCGAGCAGACGGCCTCGGTCCTCGCCCTCAACCAGGCCCCGGACTACCCCGAGACGGTCGCCGCGACCTGGAACATCTCCATAGAACGGCTCAAGGAACGCTCACCCGCCTCCGTACGGCTGCTCCAGCTCTGCGCCTTCCTGGCACCCGAGCCGATCTCGTCCCAGCTGCTCTACAGCAAGGAGATGATCGACGCCCTCAAACCGTACGACCCCGCCCTCCAGGAGAGCCTGCTGCTCGGCCGGGTCATCCGGGAGATCGGCCAGCTCGCGCTCGCCAAGGTGGACCAGGTCTCCAGCTCCATCCAGGTGCACCGGCTGGTCCAGGCCGTGATCCGGTCACAGATGACCGAGGAGGACCGACGGGTGGCCCGGCACACGGTCCACACGGTGCTCGCCGGCGCCCGGCCCGACGGCGACGAACCCACCGACGACCCCGAGACCTGGCCCCGGTTCGGTGTCATCTGGCCGCACCTGGCCGCCTCCGACATCCGCAACTGCACCGAGGCGGACCCGCGGCGACTGCTCATCGACCGCGTCCGCTACCTCTGGAAGCGCGGTGAGTTCCCGCGCGCCCAGCTGCTCGCCGAGGACCTCCTGGCGCACTGGAAGCCGCTGCTCGGCGAGGAGGACGTGCAGTACCTCTACCTGCAGTGCCAGCTCGCCAACGTGCTTCGCTCGCAGGGGCGTTACGTCGAGGCACAGGAGATCGACGAGGATCTGCGCGAGCGGCAGCGGCGGGTGCTGGGCACCACGCACCCGCACACGTACGTCACCACCTCCAGCCTCTCCAGCGACCTGGCCGCCCTCGGCGAGTACACCAGGGCGGTGGAGCTGGCCAAGGAGGCCCACGACGGGTTCAGCCAGATCTTCCACGAGTCCCACCCGCGCACCCTCAACGCGGCCAACAACCTCGCCCTGGCCCTGCGCATGGTCGGCAACTACGGCGAGGCCCGGCAGATCGACCAGCAGACGTACGACAGCCGCACCGAGGTGCTCGGCCCCGACCACCCCTACACCCTGGCCTCGGCCGAGAGCCTCGGCCGCGACCTGCGCGAGGTCGGCCGGTACGCCGAGTCCGTGACCATGCTGTCCCGGGCGTACCAGCAGCACAAGGACATCATGGGCAAGGAGTTCCCCGGCACGCTGCGGTGCGCCAAGTCGCTCGCCGTCTCCCTGCGCCGGGCGGGCCTGTTCGAGGACGCGCTCAGGCTGACGACGGCCACGCTGGAGAAGTACCGCCAGCCCAACCTGGCGGGCACTCCCGACTCCCTCGCCTGTGAACTCAACCTCGCCGCCGACCTGTTCGCGGCCGGGGACCGGCAGGAGGCGCGCACGGTCGCCCAGCGGGTGCTGGCCGAGTATGTGAAGGTCCCCGGAGAGGCCCACCCGTACACCCAGGCCGCGATGAACAACCTCGGCATCTTCCACTGGGGCTGCGGGGACGCCGAGCAGGCCGAGACGGTGTTCCTCCGGACGCTGGAGCGCATGACCGAGGTGCTCGGCGACCATCATCCGCACACCCTGTTCTGCTCCGCCAACTACGCCATCGTGCTGGCCGAGACCGACCGGCTGGAGGAGGCCTGGAAGCTGGAGAACCGCGCCGTGGACACCCTGCGCGGCATCCTGGGGCGGCAGCACCCGGAGACCCTGGCCGTCGTCAACAACAGCGCCCTCACCCTCGCCGCCCTCGGCCGCACCGACGAGGCCCGCGTCCGCCGCGAGGAGGCCCTCACCGAACTGGACCGCCAGCTGCGCCAACTCGGCGAGAACAACGGCATCACCAACCTCGTGTCGGTGGAACGACGGGTGTACCGGGACCTGGAACCGCTGGCGGTGTGAGGGGCTGTCACCCCCGCGGGGTGCCCGACAACAGCCAGTCCAGTACGTCGGGGAGCGCGCGCAGGGCCGAGAAGTGGGCCGCGTCGGGGTCCAGGACGGCCTTGGCGCGGGGGATACGGGCGGCCAGCCATGAGTGGTGGGCGGCGGGTGAGAAGACGTCCATGGCTCCGTGCCACAGCATCACCGGGACCCGGATCTGCGACGGGTCGAAGCCCCAGGGGCTGGTCAGGGCGAGGGCGTCGTCGATCCAGCCGTACGGCGAAGCACGCAGCGCCTCCAGGTAGTTGCGCAGCAGCATCGAGCGGATGCCGCTGTCGGAGACGATGAGCCGGTCCTCGCCCGTCAGGTCCGAGCGCAGGTCCTCCAGCAGCTTGCCCGGGTTGCGGCGGATGGCGGCCGAACGCGGGATGATCCCGGCCGCGTACCGCTCCGGATCGGTGAACGCGGTCTGGAACTCACGGACGTTGAACGGTGCCATCCCCGCGAACCAGTCGAGCCCCTCGGCGTCCCGCGGCGCGAGTGCCACCAGCGCGGCGGCCCGGGTCACCCGCCCCGGCAGCAGCGCCGCGCAGGCGAGGGCGTGCGGGCCGCCGGCGGACCGCCCGGCCACCGCGAAACGCCCCAGCCCCAGCGCGTCGGCGACCGCCGCCACGTCCTCCACGACGTCCACGACCCGTCGGCCCGGTCTGCGGTCCGAACCCCCGTACCCGGGGCGGTCGAAGCTGATGAGTCGCGCGCCCCGCTGATAGAGGAACATCGGCCGGGGCCGTGGGCCCACCCTGCTGCCGGGCATGCCGTGCAGCAGGAACACCGGGCGTCCTCGTGGATCACCCGACACCTCCACCCGCAACCGCCGCCCACCGGTCGTACCCACCAGGTCAGGCAAAGCCGTGTCCCCCTCCCGCGCCCATGGCCGGGACCACGTTGCACGAAACTTGCCCACAGGACCAGTGCACAAAACGAAAGCCCAGGTCAAGTGGCTTGGATGGGGCGGGACTCGGCCGTGGTCGGCGTGCGGGTTCGGGGGCGAACCGGCGCGGATCGGTTCAGAGGGCGAACCAGCAGCGGATCGTCGTTCCGCCCGGCTCCGTGTGCAGGCGTACGAGGTCGGAGACCAGGTTGACCAGGAGGAGCCCGCGGCCGCCTCGCTGGGCGCGGGAGGCGGGGCGACGGCCGGCGAGGGGGTCGGTGAGGTGGCCCTTGTCGCGGACCTCCACGACCACATGGCCGCCCCGCCCGCCCTCGGCCCATACCCGCACGCTGCCCGAACCCCCGCCGTGCACCACGCTGTTGGTGGCCAGTTCGGCGGTGACCAGGGCCAGGTCCTCGACGCGGGCGGGGGCGAGGCCGAGACGGACGCCCTCGGCGGTGGCGAAGTGGCGGGCCTCGGGGAGAGTGTCGGCGTCGTAACGGAACGCGAGGACGTCGGGGGCGGGAGGCAGGGGTGTGTTGTAGCGGGCGACCACGGCCTCGGGGGCGTAGGCGCCGCTGTTCCGCGTTTGTGTGGAGCCGGCCGGCAGCAGTGTCGGGTGGGTGGCCTCGGCGTCGGCGATGACCTGCGCGGGCAGGCGGCGGGTGTCGTACGGACAGAGGATGGTCACCGTGCGGCCCCGGAAGGCGGCGTTGATCAGCGCCTCGTGCTGGACGCAGGCGGGGTATTCGGTGGGGCTGCGACCGGCCCAGATCGGTTCGCCGATGATGTGCACGTGGACGCCGGGGGGCTGGGCGTCGGCGAAGGCCCGCAGCACGCCGGGGATGATCCGGCCGGGGTTGCGGCCCGCCTCACGCATGTCGAGGAGCCGTACGGCGTCGGCCTCGGCGCCCAGCTCGTCCCGGATCAGCCGGAGGTTCTCCGCGGGCACGGCGACGGCGACGGGCTCACCGGCCTCGAGCGCGGCACGGACGAACGGCACGGTTCCGGAGACATAGTCGTGCTCGTCGCCGTAGAAGAGCGCGGGATGGGCGAAGGGGTCCCGCGGGGCGGCATCCGCGGCGATCATGACGCAAAACCCCCCACCCAGAACGAACCCCCACCAACAGCCCCCGGCTGCCAGGCGTGCGACGACTCTCCAACGGCCCCTGACAGCCGCCCGGCCGCCAGCTCTGAGGCAGACCCCGGCTGCCAGGTCGACGGTGGCTCCCCGGGCGACGGCCTCCCTGGGGCGGACGGCATCCCTCCGTCCCACAGCGACTCGCCCGATGAGGGCGGCCCTCCGAGCGACGGCGGCCCTCCCGGCGAGGACGGTCCTCCAGGCGACTGCTGCTCTCCAGACGACGGCGGTCCTCCGGGCGAGGGTGTCTCTCCAGGCGGCTGCTGTTCCTCGGGCAGTCGCGGTGCGTGGGTGGGCGGGGGCCAGTCGTTCCGTGGGGCTGTCGGGGGCCGGGGGGCTGCTGGTGTCGGCCTCGGTGGTCGGGGGTGGCTTGTCGGCTGGCCTTCGGCGCCTGGCGGCCGGTCTGCGGGGCCGTCGCTCGACGGGCGGCCTCCGGCCCGTGGGGACATCTCGATCGTCGGGACACCCGGCCAGAACAGGTCCAGCAGGCGGCGCAGGGTGGGAGGCGGCTGCTGCAGCACGATCCTCCTGCCTTCGTCCAGCGACCGGGCGGCCGCCACCAGCGCGTCCGCTCCCGCGACGTCGACGAAGCTCACCGCGGACAGCTCCAGCCGGTACGCGGCCAGTTCCAGCCGGTACACCCGGTCCGCCCCATGGACGGCCCGCGCCAGCGCCCGCTCCCACACCGGGAGCGTCGCGAGTCCGACCTCGCCGCCCACCCGAAGACCGCTCTCGCCCGGCAGCGGGAACACTGTCAGCCGCGGTGCCCGGGCCGGCCCGGGCGGTGTCCGATACGGGGTGCCCACACCGTCTCCCCTCTGCTCGACGGAACCCGTCTACCCGGGCCCGGGCCGGTCATTCCGCGCCACGATCCGGCTCCCCGCCATGGCCCGGGTGTACTCCGCCGTACGACGGGCACGCGCATGGGCGAGCAGCACCGCCAGGCCCCCGCGGAGCAGCCCGAGGGTTCCGCGCGTGGTCCGGTGGTGGAGTTCGAGGACTCGACGTCGCGACGACTGTGGGGAGCAGTGAGTCGGAGCATGATCCCAGTGGCACACGCATCTCTCGGATCTCTCGGATCCCTCGGATCCCTCGGATCCCTCGGATCCCTCGCATCTCTGGGCGGACAGCCGCGCGCCCTGGTCATCGAGGGTCGGATGGAGGAGGGGCGGGCCGTGCTCACCGCGCGCGGGGAACTCGTCCACGGGTGCGCGGAGGCCCTGGCCAGGACGCTGGAAGGCCTCCCGGAGCGCCCCACCCGGGTCGAACTGGACATGACCGGCGTGGAGTTCATGGACACGGCGGGGCTGCAGTTCCTGGACGAACTGAGCGCCTACGGCCGCCACCACCACATCCCCGTACGGGCCACGCACTGGAACGGCCAGCCCCGCCGCATCCTGGAGCTGGCCGGACTCGACACCGAGGACCCCCTGCGCACGGCCCACCCGCCGACCGCCCGCGCCACCTCGGCGGTCGCCCTGGAGCGCGCCGAGCAGCTGCACGAGCTGCGGGCTGAGGTCGAGCAGCTGCGGCGCGCGATCGTCTCCCGCCCGGTCATCGACCAGGCCCGCGGAGTCCTGATGGCCACCCACGCCTGCACCCCGGCCCAGGCCTGGGACATCCTGCGGGAGGCCTCCCAGCACGCCAACACCAAGCTGCGCGAGGTCGCCGCGGCGGTCACGGCAGGCGCGGAGTCGGACGGCCCCGCACCACCGGAAGAACTGCGCAGGGCCTTGCATACGGCGATCTCACACCACCTGCGCTGACGGCACCGCTCAACCGTTCACCGACCGTATCCGCTCAGTACGGCAGTATCCGCCCCGAGGGTGTCCTGCGGTCGATCGTGGTGTCCCGGGGCGTGCTGGGCCGTCGGTTCACGCGGACGCGTATCTGGCGGTTCATGACGCCCTCCTAGGGTCTCTGAATCCCTCTGGCTGACGTGAACCAGCCTGGTCCGCACACCGCCGCGGCACATCGTGCCGGCGAAGGCGCCCGCCCTGCCTCCCCAGCAGGACCCGGCCGGGTGCCCGCTACTCCCCAGGGAGGAGGGTGACCCCAAGATCCCCCCGGCTTCGCACCGATAAACGATCGTTTTTGGCCGATAACCGCTCGCGGAGAGCCACGGGTGCCGACATAGGCTGCGAGGCACAACACCACAGCTGTCCGCCGTCACGGCCCACCAGGGGAGGGACACCGCCCGATGACCACCAAGGCGATGAGGTCCCTGCTCGCCGACCTGGGCGCGAGGGCCGCGCGATCGCTGGGGCGGCCCGCGGAGCCGAGGGCCGTGATGGAGGGGTTCTGCCGGGCGATGAGCCTGCGCACGGGCCGGCCGATCGATCTGGTGTTCCGCGCCTTCCCGCCCGACGTCCCGGTGTCCGGTCTGCGTCTGGACTTCGGCGACCGGTCCGTGATCGTGGTGGAGGAAGGGACCGTACCGGAAGCCCAACTGGTCATCCTGGGACATGAGTTGTGGCACGAGGAGCAGGGCTCCTGCGGTCACTCCCCCGGCCCGGCGGCGGCCCGCGCCCTCGCCCCCGGCCCGACGCCGGAGCTGCTGCGGCGGGCGGCGGAGCAGATCCTCACCGCGCCGGAGGTCTCCCGCGAGGCCTATCTGACGGTGTCGGCCCGCTCCGCCTCGGCCGACGACCACGAGGTGGACGCGGAGACCTTCGGCCTGCTCTTCGGCCGCGAGGTACGGACATGGATGACGGGGCGGTACGCGCAGGGCCCGGTCACCCCGGCCACCGTGGAGGGCCGTATCAACCTGTCGATGGGAAACCGCGGCGGGCGCTTCCTGCGATGAGTCCGCAGATACCGTACGCGGTCCCCACCGTCCTGCTGGCGACCGCGCTCATCGCCAAGCTCCCGACGTTCGTCCGTGCCTGGCGCGACCCCGACGTCCGTGCCACGACGGTGCTGCTGACCTCGGCGACGGCCGTCCTGGTCGTCATCACCCCGGCCAACATCGAGCGGCTCAACAGGCTGACCGGCGTCCCCAACATCGCCTCTCCGTGGGCGTATTCGTTCCTCACCGCGTTCTGCGCCACCGGCCTGACGATGATCATCCGTTGGCGGGAGGAGCCCTCCGAGCGCCGGTCGCGCCGGATGCGCCGTATCTACTGGGCGTACGCGGGCGTGGTGGCCGCTCTGTGGGGCACCTTCCTCCTCGCCGACGCGCCCGAACCCCGCATCTACGACCTGGACACCTACTACGCGAACACCCCGTGGATGCGCGAGCACATCCTGCTCTACCTCACCGCGCACATGGTGTCGTGCCTGGTGGCGGCCTGGATGCTGTGGAAGTGGTTCCCGCAGATCGGCGACCGGTGGCTGAAGGCGGGCGTCGTCTTCCTCCAACTGGGCTATGCGATGGGCCTGTTGTTCGACGCGGCCAAGTACACGGCGATCGGCGCCCGTTGGGCCGGCACCGACTGGGACGGGCTGAGCACCCATGCCGCCCCGCCCTTCGCCCTGCTGGAGGCCGCGCTGGTGGCACTCGGCTTCCTGGTACCGCAGTTGGGCCCGTTCCTGCAGCGCTGGGTGCGCGACCGCCGCGAACACCGTCGGCTACGGCCGCTCGCGCGGGCGGTGCGCGTCCTGGGGGCCGCGGCCGCACCCGCCCGGCTCGGCTTCTGGTCGCCGCTTGATCTACGGCTCATGCAGCGCCGCCAGCACATCCACGACGCGTTGCGCATGCTGGGCCCGTACGTCGACCAGGGCCTGTACGACAGGGCGTACGCGGCCGCGCTGACCGAGCACGGTGAGGCGGGCGCCCATGGAGCGGCCGGCGCTGTCGCGGTCCGCGCGGCCCTGGACGCACACCGCGCCGGCACTCCCTGCGCTCCTCGGGCGGGCCGTGCCCCCTCCGGCCCGGGCAACCCGGTCGCCCATGACATCGAGGCCGTCTCCCGGGCGCTCGCCCACCCCCGCACCATCGACACCCTCCGCCGACGGGTGACCAGCACAGAAAGCCGGAGCGCACATGTCTGACCGACCCCCCGCCGAACGAGCCCCGAGCCGCAGACCCTCCGCCGTCGTCGTCGGCGGCAGCGTCACCGGTCTGCTCGCCGCGGCGGCCCTCACCGAGTTCGCCGACGTGACGATCGTGGAGCGCGACACGCTCCCCGAGGGTCCCGCGCCGCGCCGGGGCGTGCCGCAGTCGCGGCACGCGCACATGGTGTGGAGCGGGGGTGTGAAGGCCTTCGACGAGCTGCTGCCCGGCCTGGTGCCGGAGCTCGTCGCGGAGGGTGCCCGGTTGATGCGCATCATGGGCGACCTGGTGTCCCGGGCGCCCAACGAGATCTGGTTCCGCCGCTTCACGTCCACCCCGCACCGCAACCTGGTCTGCACCCGCGATCTGCTGGACGCCGTCATACGCCGACGGGTACTGGCCCACACCTGCATCACACTCCGTCAGAACACCACCGTCCAGGACCTGTTGGGCGACGCCACCCGCGTGACCGGCGTCCGTGTCCGCACCGGTGACGACGAACTCACCCTCCCCGCCGACCTGGTGGTCGACGCCTCCGGCCGCGGCTCACACGCCCCGCGCTGGCTGAAGCGGCTCGGTCTGCCCGAGGTCACCGAGCGGGAGGTCAACGCGGGCATCGCCTACGCCACCCGTCTCTACCGGGCTCCCGACACGGCGACCGGCGGCGCCTTCCCCATCGTCAACGTCCAGGCGACGCCGGGGGACACGCCGGGCCGGGGCGGCATCATCGTGCCGGTCGAGAACGACCGCTGGGTGGTCACCCTCTCCGGCACCCGGGGCGCCGAACCGGCCGCCGACGCCGAGGAGTTCACCCGCTTCGCCCGCTCCCTCGGCGACCCGGTGATCGCCGATCTGATCACCGGCGCGGAGCCCCTGACGGACGTGGTGACCACCCGCTCGACGGCCAACCGCCGCCGCTACTACGAGAAACTTCCGCACTGGCCCGAGGGGTTCACGGTCCTCGGCGACGCGGTCGCGGGCTACAACCCGGTCTACGGCCACGGCATCACGGTGGCCGCGCAGTCGGCGCTCGCCCTCCGCACCCTCCTGCGCGCGACCCCCCTCACCACGCCCGGCACGGCCCGTCGTCTCCAACGCGCCACGGCCCGGCCAGTGTCCGCGGCCTGGGATCTGGCGGTGGGCCAGGACGCCTACTACCCCGGCGCCACCGACACCCCGCCGCGGGCCGTGGAACGCCTCCTGCGCCGCTTCGTCGACCAGGCGGTCTCCACCGCCTCCCGCAACCCCCGGGCACTGGGCGCCCTCCTGGACGTGATGAGCCTGGAGAAACCGGCGACCCGCCTCTTCACCCCGGACATCCTGCTCCCCATGCTCTTCGGCCCCAAACTCCCCCACCTCACCGCCCCTCCCCTGACAGAGTCCGAACGCAAGACACTCCACACCCCCTGATCCCAACCAACGGCAACCAACCAACCCCCGCACCGAAGCCGACAACGCCGGAGGCAGGGCAGAAACCAGCGAGGGCGAGGGCGAGGCAGGAACGTAGGTGACAACCGGGCGCAGGCAGGAGCAGAGGCGGTGACCGGGCGCAGGCAGGAGCATGGGCGGTGACCGGGCGCAGGCAGGAGCGTGGGCGGCAACCGGGCGCGGGCAGGAGCAGAGGCGACGACTGAACCCGCAAAACGAAGCCACGCCACGTCTGGGGCCGGGGCAGGACCAGGGCCCACGGCTGGAACGCGGGCGGGAGCCTGGCCGCAGCTGGGGCACGGCCAGGAGCCGAGCGGTGACTGGGGCGGAGGCACGAGCCAAGCGATGGCCGAGATGCGGACAGAGGCCCCAGGGCATACCCGCCCAGCCGGCAGGAGCCGGAGCATGGCTGTGAGGGAGGGGTAGAGACCAGGCTTTGGCTCGAACGCGGACAGGTCCCAAGGCACGACTGGGGCGCGGACAGGTCGCAAGGCATGGCTGGGCCACGGGCCACGGGCCGGAGGCGGCCCACGGCTGGAGCGCGGGCGCGCGCAGGGCCAGGGCGAGGCACGGGCTCCGTAAACCAGCGGCACCGGCAGGCCCCCGCCGAACCGCTCCCCCTCCCGCGCGTCGGTCCCGATCGGGACGCCTCACCATCGCGGATCCGACCGACACCGCTGAGGGCGACGCGGGCGACCGTTTCCCCTCCCCCAAACTCTCGACGGCGTAGACGGGACGGGCCACGGCCAGGGCCGGGGCATGTGCACAGCCACCGCCCGGGCCGGAGCTGCCGCCCATGGCAGCCCAAAGGTGCCGGCACCTCCCCGCCCCCTCACGGCCGAGCAGGCGCACACTGGAGGAGGATCAGGAGGAGTCATGCGCATTCCCCTAGGCCGCCTTGGCCGCCTATGCCGTCTACAGCCCCGGCGCCTCCTGCGCCTCCTGCGGCGTCGGCACCGGCCCCACCCCGCCTCCGCCTCCGCCCGCTCCGCGCACCCCGACCAGCTGCCGGCCCTCGTAGCCGTGCTGGACGATGCGGTGGCCGCGCAGGTGCCGGCCGACCTGGCGGTGGCCGCCTGCGGTGAACCGGGGCCGCTGTCCCGGCAGACGGCTCGCGCCTGCGGGGAGCAGAGCATCGCCCTGCACCGCCTGTGCGCCCGCCTGGAGGCCCTCGACCTCACGGACCCGGACCTGGTGTCGGCCCGGGCCCGTGCGGCACGGCTGCTCGCCTACGACCTGTGGATGCTGCGGGAGTCGCTCGACCTTGCCTTCACGGTCCATCGCGACTCCCGCACGGAGGCCGCCCGGCTGCGCCTCAACGGCCTCGGCCGCCCCGCCGACGACCTGCGCCGTCTGCGCGACGACCTCCGGGACGGCCTGCGCGCCCGCAGCCGGATCGAGGTCGCCTGAGCGCGGGCCCGGACGCCACACCGCCCCGAGCCGTCGCAGCACCCAAGTCAGCCCACCACCGGGCTCCGGACCCCGCGCTCCGGACCCCGCACTCCGGACTCAGCTGAGCCCCAGCGACGACAGCGCCGTCGTCCAGTTCTTCGCGATGGCGCTCCGGGCGGCGCTGAGGGTGACCGTGCCGTTGCAGACGTCCTTCTTGAGCTTGTTCTCCACGGTGTCCTTGTTGGTGGCGGTGGTGTCGCCGTAGCGCGGCTCCGGCCACAGGTTCTTCGCGCTCTGGGGCGCACCGCCCAGCTCCAGCGGCACGAGGTGGTCCTCCTCGTAGTCCGCCGTGCTGGTGTCGGCGTAGCCGTACTCGGTGATCTGCTGGACCTTGAGGGCGTTGGTGTACGAGGACGAGGGCCGGACCGTGGCCGTCCATCCGGACACGCATATCGTCGTGTCGATCGTGGACTGGGTGACGTCGGGGTTGTAGGCGCCGGGCTGGCAGGTCGGGTCGGGCAGCGGCAGATACGCCTGCGAGCAGCTCTGGGCGTGGGCCGCCGAGCCGGTGCCGATGATCAGGCCCGCGACGGCGAGGGCGAGGGACGTGGACGTGGCGGTGAGACGACGTGTGACACGCATGGGGGGACTCCACGGTCGGCCCGGAGATTCCGGGCGGTCGTGGGCATGACAGCACCGCAGGGGTCTATGCGGGTAGAAGCATTGGCCGAAGATTCGGTGAACTCGCCGAAGTCTTACCTGCGCATGACGGGTGGTTGCCCAACCCCTGGCTCACCCTTGGGAGTTGGGAAACCGGCCGGAAACAGGGGGAACAAGGGGAACAGGACCGGCATCAGTGCTCGGCGAACTGAACACGGGTCGCCTGTACGGCATTCGGCCGTACCGCGACCCCGTCGACGGTCAGCCGCTCCCCGTAGATGTCGGTGATCCTGATCGCCCCACCGCACCCGCTGCCCTTCTCGGACAGGAAGTAGTTGTACGAGGTACGCGGCAGCGCCAGCCAGCCGCCCCCGCTCGACACCTCCAGACGGGCCACCGGATTCCGGTGCCCGAGCACCTGGATCCCGCACCAGTACTGGGTGGATCCGGTCTTGTACCGCACCGACAGCGGACCGACGCCACCGGGACTCAGCAGGCTCCAGCTGATGGAGATGCGCCCGGCCGACAGCGCGGCCAGCTTGGCGAAGGCCTGCTCGCTGAGGTCGATCTGTCCGACGGCACAATCCCCGGGGCATTCGTTGACGATCCGTACCGTGATGGCGGCACCACCCGCCCGCACCAGCACATACGCCCCGCAGGCCTTCGACGTCTCGTAGTCGGCGGTGTTCATGGCGGCGACCATCATGTCGGCGCTCGGTCCGAAGGAGCAGGCGCCGTCGCCGTTCCCGGCGTCGTAGTGGGTGGCGACGCCCTGGTAGGTGACGCCGGGCCTGATCCGTCCGGCGAGCGAGGCCGTGCCGGAGGCGGCCCGCGGGGTGCTCCCGGCCGGTGGACGGGCGGAGGCCCTGGCCGCGGTGGGCGAGGGCGACGGCCTGGCCGCGCGAGCCGTCCGGCTCGGGGACGGCGACGCGGACGGCGACGGCGACGTCCGGGCGGACGGCGGGGCCGAAGAGCTCGCCGACGCGGTGGCGGCGACGGCGGCGTCGGCCGCCGTGCGCCGCTCACCACCGCCGCCCCCGTGACCGGGCCGGAAGGCCACCACCAAAGACACGGCGAGCACTACGGCGGCCACGGCGGCGCAGACGAGCATCGCGCGCCGGCCGCCGGGCCGACGACCGGGAACCGGGTGCCGCTGCTCGCGGGGCCGGCGGTGCGGAGAAGGGGACGCCACGACTGGTCCTTACGTGCTTCGGGGATGGCGCGTTCAACAGGGGGCTCCGACCGGCGGAGTCTCCCGCCCCTCAGTGGCCGCCGAAGCCGGGAAGGTTGCCGCCCGTTCCCGGTTCGGCGCGCTCCCCGCCCGAACGCGTCGCCACGGGGGACGCCCCGGCCGAACGCGCCCCCACGGCCACCGCTTAGCATCACCGGCATGAGCAGCCGGCCGCCCAGCAGCCCCCGGCGCGCGTGGCGGACCACGCGTGCCGCGGTGTTCCTGCCCGCGCTGGCCGCGCTGCTCGCGACGCTGGTGGTCTGTTTCGGGTCCCCCGCGCCCACCGGCACCGCCGAGCCCCCGGTCACGGCCGCGCGAGCGACCACGGTGGCCTCCCCCGCCGACTGCCCCCACGGCAACGCGTGTTGCACCCACACCGAGCACGCCGTACGGGCCCTGCCGCGCACGGCGCCCCACCCGCCGACGGCGCCGCTCCCCCGTACCCCGCCCGTCCCCGCCGACGCCGTCCGCACCGGCCCTCTCGCCGTGCCGACCGCCCGGGGCGCCCCTGATCTCCACGTCCTCCAGGTGCTACGGACCTGAGCCGCCGCCCGCCCCCGGCAGCGACTCATCCCATCCACCGACAGGAACGTGTCCATCCATGAGCAAGACCGGCAAGAAGGCCGCCTCCGCCGCGCGCAAGGCCCGTATCGAGGAGATGCGTGCCTCCGAGAGACGGCGCGAGCGCCGTAACCGCGTCATCACCGTCACCCTCACCGCGGCGATCGTGCTCGGCCTCGTCGGCTGGGGCGCGTACGCGATCCACGACGCGAACGAGAAGAAGGAGCGGCGGGCCGCCGAGGCGAAGAAGCCGGTGAGCGGCGAGCGGACGTGGAACGCGAAGAACCTCGGCCGCGACCATGTCCAGACCGCCGTCGCCTACCCGATGAACCCGCCCGTCGGCGGCAATCACCACCAGGCCTGGATGACCTGCGACGGCACGGTCTACACCAAGCCGATAAAGAACGAGAACGCCGTCCACTCCCTCGAACACGGCGCGGTCTGGGTGACGTACAACGACAAGGCCGCCGACGCCGACGTGAAGAAGCTCGCCGACAGGGTGAGCAGGACCCCGTACACGCTGATGAGCCCGGTGGACGGGCAGTCCGGCGTGATCACGCTGTCGGCCTGGGGCCACCAGCTCAGCGTGGACTCGGCCTCCGACGCCCGGGTGGAGCAGTTCCTGGCCAGGTACGTGCAGGGCGCGCAGACGCCCGAGCCGGGTGCGGCCTGCACGAACGGGCTGACGGGTGCGTGACGGCCGTCATTGACAACCGGTTCGCCCGGGGGTTGTCATGCACACATGATTAGTCAGGCGGAGGGCGAGCAGCCCCGACGGGCGTACGGTCGTTGACCGGCCGCCGCGAGCTGCTCGCCACCGCCCGGGCCGAGTTGACGGTCCGCTCCGGACTGCTCCTCTACGGCCCCGCCGGCATCGGCAAGTCCACGCTCGTGTCCGCCCTCCTCGCCTCGCCCGGCACGGTGCTGCACTGCGCGCCGGCCGAGGAGGACGCCCGGCTCCCGTTCGTCGGTCTGACCGACCTGTTCGCACGGGTGCCGGAGAGCTGCCTCCAGGCCCTGTCGCCCGAGCCCCGGGCGGCGTTGCGGGCGGCCCTGCTGCGGGGCGGCGAACCGGCCGACGACCAGTGGCGGCTCGCGGTCCGCCTCGCCGTCCTCGACGTCCTGCGCGCCCTGGCCTCGGCGGGCCCCGTCCTCGTGGCGGTCGACGGGCTGCAGTGGCTCGACGGGCCGACCGCCGATGTGCTGGCCTTCGCCCTGCGACGGGTCGGCGGACTCGGCGTCCGGATGGTGGCCGCCGAGCGGGTGGCCGAGGGCGAGCAGCCGGAGCGGCTGCGCTGCTGCCCGCCGGACACCGTCGAACTCCCCGTCCCGCCCCTCGCGGACAGCGAGGTGGCCGAGCTGCTGCGCACCGCCACCGGCACCGAACTGCCTCCCGCGGTCCTGCGGGCGATCCAGGACACCGCCGCCGGAAACCCTTGGTACGCACTGGAGTTGGGCCGGGCTTCGGCCCTGCGCGACCCGGCACCGACCAGCTCGGCCTCGCCTCCGCACCTCGGGACCTTCCGACTGAGCGCACCCGTCGACCACACCCACGCCCCGGGGTCGACCGCCCCGCCTCCCTCACCTCTCCCCACGCCCCAGCCACTGCGCGGACACGCCTCCCACCGGCCCCCCGACTCCGGGCCGGTGACTCCCAGTCGGCCCCCTCTCCCCGTGCCGCGCCGACTGCGTACGCAACTGCTGGGAGCGGTGCGGGAGTTGCCGGACGAGGCCCGTCGGACCCTGCTGGTCGCGGGCGCCGCCACGCATCCCACGCTGACGCTTCTGCGTGCCGCCGGCCTCCCCCACCCGGCCGCCGACCTCGCCGAGGCCGAACGGCTCGGTGTCGCGGCTGTCGACGCCAACGGTGCCGTCCGCTTCCGGCATCCCGTCCTGCGTGCCGCCCTCTACGCCGACGCCCCCGAGCACGCCCGCCGCGCGGCGCACGCCCTGCTCGCGCGTGCGGTCGCGGAGCCCGTCGAGCAGGCCCGCCATCTCGCCCTCGCCCATCCGCACGAGGACGAGACCACCGCCCGTGCGCTGCTCACCGCGGCCGGGTCGGCCCGTCGTGACGGCACCCCCTTCGCCGCCTACGAGCTCGCCGCCCTCGCCGCCCTGCGCACTCCCGCCGACCGCCCGGCGGAGCGCGCCGAGCGGCTGCTGGCGGCGGCCGAATACGCCTGTGACGCGGGCCAGTCGGAGGAGGCGGGGCGGGCGGCCGAGACCGTCCTCGCCGGATCGGGCTCCGCACGGCAGCGGGTGCGCGCCCGGCTGATCCTGCTGCGCAACGCCGGACAGGCGCTGGAGGGCACCCGTGACCTGATCGCGGAGGGGCTGCGGGACGCCGTCGGCGATCCGCGCGCCGAGGCCTGGCTGCACCACTGGGCTGCCGTACGGGGCCTGCTGTGCGGGGAGTTGGAGGACGCGGCCCGGCACGCGCGGCAGGCGGCGTGGGCCGGGGACACCGACACCAGGATCGGGGCGCTCGCCACCCTCGCCCGGGTGCGTTCCCTCGCCGGTGAACCGGTCGCCGCCGACGCCGCGCTGGAGGAGGCGCTGAAGCTGGTGGGCGGCGCGGACGCCGGTCCGGAGAGCTGGGGGCTGATCCGGATGCGGGCGATCCTCGCACTGGACTCCGACCGGGTGCCGGAGGCGGGCGAGCAGGTCACCCGGCTTCTCGCGGAGATCGGCGAGTTCGCGGGGGTGGAGGAGGTCATGGCGACCCTGGTGGCCCTGACCCGCATCCAAGTGCGCGCCGGACACTGCGCGGAGGCGCTGCGCACCGCCGCCCGCTGCACGGCCACCGTGCCGGATGCGGGGGTCCAGACCGCCCCGGCCCTGTACGCGGCGGCGCTCGCCGCCACCGTGGGCGGCACCGCCGACCAGGCCAGGATCCTCGCCGAGCAGGCGGTACGGGCCTCGGAGGCGGACGGCGACCGGCTGTTCCTGCTGCGCGCGCTGGCCGCGCTGGGGCAGGCGGAACTGCTGGCCGGAGACCCGCGCGGAGCGGCCGCCGCGGTCGAGGCGCTGCACCGCGTCAAGGAGTTGGGCGAGGCGATGTGCGCCGCCGACCCACCGCTGCTGCACTGGTACGCGGATCTGGCCGAGGCCCTGGTCGTGCTCGGCGAGACCGACGCGGCCGGCACGGTGCTGGGCCAGGCCCGCGAGCGGGCGACCGGGGACGCGCCGGGGAGCGTACTGGCGGCCCTGGAGCGGGCGGAGGGCCTGCGCGAGGCGGGGCTCGGCCGGGCGAAGGAGGGTGCCGTACGGCTGCGTACCGCCGTCGACCGGTTGCGCCGGCTGCCCCTGCCCGTGGACCTCGTACGCGCGCTGATCGCCCTCGGCACGGTCGAGCGGCGGGCCCGGCGCAGAAGTGCGGCCCGTACCGCGCTCGCCGAGGCGCTGGACACCGCGACCCGGATCGGCGCGGCCCCGCTGGCGGCCAAGGCGCGGGACGAGCTGGGACGGCTGGAGGCCGGGGAGACGGGCGCCGGTGGCCCCGAACTCACCCCGACCGAGGCCCGGATCGCCGAACTGGTCGGCGGTGGAGCCACCAACAGGGAGGTCGCCGCGGAGCTGTTCATCAGCGTCAAGACGGTCGAGGGCGCGCTGTCCCGGGTCTACCGCAAGCTCGGCGTCCGCTCGCGGACCGCGCTCGCCCACGCCATGGCGGTCGCCGTCATCGCCTCCGGAGCGGCGGTCGTCAGCTCCGCCGACGACGATCAAGTACAGCCCGTCGTACAGGCGGTGACGGTCAGCCAGCCGGGACGGGCCCGCACGCCGCGCACGTTCGACACACGCCGTTGACGTGACATCCGCAGTTAACACGTGAAGCAAGGGTTCCCCCGCTTATGGGGGTGGGGCCGCTGTTCCTACGGTGATCCCGTTCCGTTTCGGGACACCACCCCCACTCTCCCTCCGGAGGACCCCAGTGAAGTCACGTCTGAAACTGCTCGGTCTCGTCGCCGCGCCGGCGCTGCTCGCCGCCGCCGTACCCGCCGCCTACGCGGCGAACGCCACCGTGCCGCACACCGCTCGCGCCGCGGTCACCGGAGATGTCCTGAAGGGTCTGGGCAAGAACGCGACCCGCACCGGCAAGGTCGCCGCGGGCAAGCGGATATCGGTGGCGATCAGCCTGGCGCCCAGAGGCGGCAAGGCCCTCGACACGTTCATCGCGAAGGTGAGCGACCCGAAGTCGAGTTCGTACGGGCACTATCTGACGAAGCAGCAGTTCGCGGCCCGCTTCGGCCGCACCGCCGCCGAGGTCGAGCGGCTCGAGCAGTACCTGCGCGCCCAGGGCCTGACCGTCGGCAAGGTCCACTCCGGCAACCTGCTCGTCGACGCGAGCGGCACCGCCGCCCAGCTGGAGAAGGCCTTCGGCACCAAGCTGTCCACCTGGAAGGACGCCAAGTCGGGCCGCGCCTTCTACGCCAACGACAGCGCGCCGACCCTGCCGTCCTCCATCGCCTCCCTGGTCACCGACGTGGCGGGCCTCAACAACCGCGCCCAGCTGCACCACACGGCCACCCCGCGCACCGTCAACCCGCACAACGGCCCGGGCGGCGGCTACACACCGGCCCAGCTCAAGGGCGGCTACAACGTCTCCGGCACGTACACCGGCAGCGGCCAGAAGATCGCGCTTCTGGAGTTCGACGGCTTCCAGCAGTCCAACATCACCACGTACGACACCAACTACAGCCTGGGCTCGCCCACCCCGACCGTGTCCAAGGTGGACGGCGGCTCCGGGGCGCTCGGCGACGGCCAGGTCGAGGTCGAGCTGGACATCGAGGTCCTGCACGCGATCGCCCCGAAGGCGAACGTGACCGTCTTCGAGGGCCCCAACTCCGACGCCGGTGAGGTCGACACCTACCAGGCCATCGTGGACTCGGGCATCCCGACCACCTCGATCAGCTGGGGTGCCGCCGAGAGCGCCCGCACCACCTCCAACATCAACGCCGTGGACGCCGTCTTCAAGACGGGCGCCGCCGAGGGCCTCGGCTTCTACGCGGCCTCCGGCGACGACGGCTCCGACGACGCGGGCGACGGCGGCACCTCCGTCGACTACCCGGCCAGCGACCCGTACGTCACCGGTGTCGGCGGCACCAAGCTGACCGTCACCTCGGCCAACGTCTGGAGCAAGGAGGTGGCCTGGTCCGGCGGCGGTGGCGGCAAGTCCTCCGTCTTCAAGATCCCGAGCTGGCAGACGGCCGTCCAGAAGAGCGCCGGCGGCGGCTACCGCCAGGTCCCGGACGTCTCGGCGCACGCCAACCCCAGCCCCGGCGTCTCGATCTACTCGCAGGGCTCCTGGTCCTCGGTCGGCGGCACCAGCGCGGCGGCGCCGGAGTGGGCGGCCTTCGCGGCCCTCTACAACCAGCAGGCCGCGGCGGCCGGCAAGGCCAACCTCGGCTTCGCCAACCCCGCGCTCTACTCGGCGAGCGGCACCGGCTTCCACGACATCACCAGCGGCAGCAACGGCGCCTACTCGGCGGCCACCGGCTGGGACTTCACCACCGGCTGGGGCTCGTACAACGCGGCCACGCTGGCGAGCAAGCTCCTCGGCTGACCTTCGGCGACCTCACGGCGCGGTCCGGGACCACTCCCGGACCGCGCTGTGCCATGAGGGGCGGCGGCCGTCGGCCGTCATGCGTCCGTCCGGGGTCGGACTCCTCGACGTCACCCGGGGGTCGCCACCGGCCTCGGCGCCGGGGCTCTCCGGTCGGGCTCGGTCGTGCCGGCCGTCAGTGCGTGGTGGCGGTAGTCGCTGGGCGGTACGCCGTGCGCGGTGCGGAAGGTGCGGCTGAACTCGGCGGGGTGGCGGAAGCCCCAGCGGGCGGCGATGGCGTGGACGGGCCGCAACCGCTGCCTCGGGTCGGCGAGGTCGACGCGGGCGCGCTCCAGACGCTGATGGCGGATCCAGGCGGCCACGGTCAGTTCCCTGGGCTGGAAGAGACGGTGCAGGTAGGCCGGCGAGATGTGGTGGTGGGCGGCAATCGTGGTGGGGGTCAACTCCGGGTCGCCCAGGTTGAGTTCGATGAACGCCTCGATCCGGGCGAGCAGCGCCTGCCGTCGGGTCTCGGGCGTGAGGTGTTCCTCGTCGCCGAGGTGCGTGGCGAGGGTGGCGGCCACCAGGTCGAGGGCGGTCCGGCCCAGCTGTCCCGCTTCCCGTTCGCCCACTTCGCCGTTCTCCACGGCGTCGGCGACACCGGTGAGGTAGCGGGCGAGGATGGCGTCCATCCCGGCGCGGGTCGGCAGTCCGCGGGCGAGCAGCTGGTCGAGGCGCCGCGGGCGCAGGGGCAGCGCGGTTCTGGGTATCTGCAGCATCAGCATGCCGCCCGGGCCGGAGCCCGGTAACGCGCGGGAGTCGAAGGGCTGCGAGGTGTCGTGCAGGAGCAGTCGGCCCGGCTCCAGCCGGCAGTCGCGGTCGCGTTGGGCGAACCAGAGGTCGTTCGCGGTGATCAGGCTGAGCCCGTACTCCTCGGGGTCGGACCGGCGGACCAGGGCCGGTGTGCGGACGGCCCGGACCTCCGGGAAGGTCAGGACGGACAGCTGGAGCGGACCCAGCTCCGCGAAGGTCACCGTCGCCCTGAAGTCACCGGCGTGGGGGCTGCTGGCCACCGTGGGGACGACGCCCTTGGCGCACTGCTCGCGCCACCACTGGAAACGGTCCGGAGCAGGCAGGTCCTCACTGCGCATGGTCACGATCACGTACATCCCCCGTTGAGGATCCCCCGACGTAGTCACTTCAAGGATGTCAGCGCATCAATCAGGACAAGTCATGCCACAGCAAAGGTTGATCGTTCTCTGTCAAAGGCCTGCGTATGCGACGGCCAAGCGGTTGACGCAGCGTCAAGGAACGGGCAACTCTGCACCAACGACACCATCGGTCCGCCCTGCCACCGTTGCTACCGGGTGATCAGCCCCTGACCCGCTGTCAGAGCCCGGCGACGAACAGGAACACAGCATGAGTACGACCGCTCAGGAAACCACCGCGCAGGTCCGGCAGGAGATGGTGGCCAACTCCCTCTGGGGGGTCCAGCACAACGCCGACATCCATTACTCGCAAACCCGGCCGATGCCCATCGGCATCCCCAAGGACCATCTCCCCTTCTCCACCGACTGCTCCGGATTCGCCACGCTCATGGCGAAGTGGAGCGGGGCCGGGGACCCGAACGGCTCCGGGTTCGACGGCGACGGCTACACCGGCACGATGCTCGACCACTGCGAGCACATCTCCGCGTCCGAGACCCAGCCGGGAGACTTCGTGGTCTTCGGCGCGCACCCGGGTACCCATGTGGTCGTCCTCGTCGAGAGCGCCGCCGGCGGCCTCGCCGCGATGTGCGTGTCCCACGGCCAGGAGGCCGGCCCGCTGCACGTCTCCCTGGAGGACGAGGCGAAGTCGCACGCGGGCGAGCCGCTGACCTATCTACGGCTGCCGGGAGCCGGCGGCGCCTCGCCGACCCCGGCCCCTCCCTCCTCCCACCGCAACCCGTTCTGTCCGCTCGCCGTGGACGGTCAGTTCGGGACGGCGAGCACCAAGGCGCTGCAGTGGGTGCTCGGTGTGCCCACCGACGGATCCTTCGGGCCGGTCACCAAGAAGGCGCTGCAGAGCCACCTCAAGGTGACGGCCGACGGCGACATCGGCCCGGCGACCGTCCGGGCCCTGCAGGCACACGTCGGTGTCACCCCGGACGGAAAGTGGGGGCCCCTGACCACGAAGGGTCTGCAACAGGCGCTCAACGCGGGCCGCTTCTAGTCCACCAGACGGTGCGGGCATCTGCTCGGTGAGGTCCACGGACTCTTCGGCGGTCCGCCGATCCGCGGCGCTCGGGCGGAGCCGGTGCCGGCTCCGCCCGAGGTGCCTCACGCCGGAGTGCCTCGCACCGTAGCGGAGGGCGGTGCCCGCCATCTCACGCGCCTTGGTGCAGTCGTCGTACGGGTTCCCGAAGCAGTAGCTGCGCTCGTTTCTTGATCGCCCGGTATCCCGCCCAAAAGGGATCAAGGACCCCCCGCCCACTGTGACGTTGATCATGCGAGGGCGGCGACCAGCAGGGTGAAGGCAGCGATGATCACGGCGACACGGACGTAGTGGTAGCGGTTCCAGCGGTCGATCTGCTCCTTCCAGTCGGCGGGCCGGGTCTCGGGGGTCCATGTCTTGTTCCGGTTGTTGATCGGGACGAGCAGCAGGAGCGACATGACCACGCTGAGGACCAGCAGCCCGGCGGCGGTGACGACCAGGCCGACGCCGTCGTGGTGCCGTCCGGCGACGGCCCAGACCGCGCTCAGCACGAGCGAGCCGATGTACCAGACCGGCATCGCCGCGCCGAGCATCCGGCCCCCGTGGCTCTGGGCCATCTGACTGGCGTCGTCGGGCAGGGCCTTGAAGATCGGGTTCATGACGAAGGCGACGGCGAACTCCACCCCCACCATCAGGCCGACGACCACGGTGGTGACGATCTCAAGTGCGTCGAGCATGAGGACCCCTCCTGTGGGATCTGGCGCCGCGGAATCCAGCGGCGCGAAAGCTAGCGTTGCTAGACGATGAAGCAACGCTAGCGCTACTGCCGCTCGAATGTCTAGCGGTGCTAGGATCGAGTCATGTCGGTACAGGAACGCAAGGAGCGCGAAAGGGCCGGCCGCGAGCGCCTCATCGTGGCCACCGCCCGTGAACTCGCCGAGCAGCAGGGCTGGGACGCGGTCACCACCCGCCGGCTCGCCGAGCGCATCGAGTACAGCCAGCCCGTCCTCTACAGCCACTTCCGCGGCAAACGCGAGATCATCGGCGCGGTCGCCCTCGAAGGCGCCACCGAACTGGCCGCCGCGGTACGGGCGGCGACCTCCGACGCCGACGGCCCCCGCGCCCGGGTCACCGCCCTCGCCCGCGCCTATCTCGACTTCGCCGAGCGCAACCCGGCGGTCTACGACGCCATCTTCCAGCTCGACGGCGGCCTGGCGTTCGCGCAGGAGGAGACCCCGGAGCCGCTGAAGGACGCCTTCGCCGCCCTGCTGGAGACGCTCGGCGAGGTGGCCGGGGCCGGCGTCCACCCGGGGCTGTTCACCGAGACGTTCTGGGCGATCCTGCACGGGCTGGCCACCCTGACCCGGGCGGGACGGCTGCCCCCGCAGGACACCGAGCGGAGGGTGGAACTGCTGGTGGACCGCCTCGCCGTCATCTGACACACCGCCCCGACGACTGAACGGTCCTACGGGAGGTGCCGCTCACGGACCTGGGCAGCGTTACGGAGACGCGGTCGGTCCCGGCGGAGCGACGCCGTTCGCGGCGAGGATCGAGTCGCCGCCATGGAGCGGGTCCGGCTGACGCCGCGCGGGCGACTCATCCTCACCGGCATCGAGCAGTCGCTGCGCGGCGACCGCCGCCTGACGCACGGCATGCGCGACGAACGGCGGCACCGCTCCTTCTCCCTGCCGCTCGCCGCCGCGCTCCTGGGCACCGCCTCGGTCTGCCTCATGTTCGTCGACATCCGCACATCGAACCCCGGGGTCATCTGGGTCTTCGCCGGGGCGTGACCCCCGACTCTGCTCCAGGCCGTCCGTCCGCTGTACCGACCGATGGGCGGAGCCCGGTGACGACGAAGGCACAACGCACCAGCTCCACAGACGGCCGCCCCGGCAGCGAGGCGGCACCGGCCCTCCCCAGGCGCTGCGCCGCAGAGTTGACGGGCAGAGCCCCGGGGCGGCAGCGGAGGCGCCGTACAGACGGCCGCCCCGACAGGGAGGCGGCACCGGCTCCCCAGCCGCTACGCCACAGAGTTGACGGGCACAGCCCGGGAACAGCGGAGGCACCGCGCGCCCGCCCCGCAGAGGGCCGACCCGGCAGGGAGGCCGCACCGGCCCTCCCCAGCCGCTACGCCACCGAGTTGACGGGCACAGCCCGGGGACAGCGCAGGCGCCGCGCGCCCGCCCCGCAGAGGGCCGACCCGGCAGGGAGGCGGCGCCAGACCTCCCCAAGCGCTGCGCCGCCTCCCCGCCGACCGCTCCCGTTTACCCGCGTCCGCCCGTTCTAGGCGTCCCCGACATCGACTGCGCCCGCTCGCCGTCAGGCCGCCTGGGTGAGTTCGGCGCGACCGAACAACAGGCCGTAGCCAGGGGGTAGTTGGGCGAGGATACGGCCCAGGAGTTCCTCGCCGGTGAGCTGCGCCACGATCCGGAAGACGGTGCCGACGTCCCAGCGGGTGGTCGCCGGGCTGCCGCCGGTGCGGGACGCCAGGTCCTTGACGAAGCCCCAGCCGGTGAGGGGGCGGGCGGCCGGGATCTCCGAGGTGAAGGTGAGAGCGGCCTCGTAGGGCAGTCTGGCGGCGAGCTCCACCCGTTCGTCGCCGGTGAGTTGACGCCCGAAAGCGGCCAGCACGGCACGCACGGCCTGTTCCGCCTGCGCACGGGTGGCGTAGGCGCCTTCGTAACGCACACGCTCCAGCATCTGCTCGAACGTCATACCCACAGTGGACCGGGACGGCTGCTGGGAGATCATCGCTGACGCGGTTGCCTTTCTCGTATGGGGTCATCCATGGCCGAAAGACCCGAGGGCCAGGGGCACCGGAGGTCTTGGCTGGGGTCGGGGCGAGGGTGTTGGGGGTGCCCCGTGGTGGGGGGCTGGGTCAGGCCGGCTGGGGGTGGCCGAACAGGAGGTCGTAGCCTGCGGGGAGTTGGAGCAGGATGCTGTGGGTGAGTTCCTCGCCCGCGGCGTCCGCGACCACGCTGAGCACGGCGCTCACGTCCCAGGTCGCGGTCCGCTCGGTGGCTCCCTCGATCCACGCCGCCGTGGCCCGCACGAACCGCTCGGGGGACAGCGGCTCGCGCGCCCGGAGCGGATTGAGCAGGACGAGCGCCAGATCCTCCGGCAGCCGGGCGGCCAGATCCGCCCTCACCTCGCCCACCAGATGCGCGCCCAGCAGCGCCAGCACCGTGCGGGCCGCGCGCTCGGCCTCCTGACGGGACTCGTACGCGCCGCGTTCCTCGATCCGGTCGAGAAACGCCTCCCAACGCATCACCATCGCTGCTCCCCTGTGTATCGGCAGGCACATGCGGCGGCGGGGGGGCGGGGGCCGCCCCGGAGAGGGAAGGCCGCCCCCGGCCCCCCCGTCCTTGTCCTTGTCCTTGTCCTCGGACAGGACGGACACGGCTGGGCCGGGCGGGGACTCAGCCGCTGATCTCCTTGCGCGCGGACTCGCCACGGATGGCGACCTTGCGGGGCTTGGCGCGCTCGGCGATCGGGATGCGCAGCGTCAGCACACCGGCCTCGTAGTCCGCCTTGATGTGCTCGGTGTCCAGGGTGTCCGCCAGCACGATCTGACGGGAGAAGACACCCAGCGGGCGCTCCGACAGCTCCAGCTGCACGTCGTCCGCCTTGGCGGCGGGCCGCCGCTCGGCCTTGACGGTCAGCATGTTCCGCTCGACGTCGATGTCGATGGCGTCCGTGGCCACACCGGGCAGGTCGAAGGCGATCACGTACTCGTCGCCCTCCCGGTAGGCGTCCATCGGCATCGGCGACGGCCGCGACCAGGTTCCGTTCGTCCCCAGGAGCTGCTGAGTGAGCCGGTCGAGCTCACGGAAGGGGTCGGTACGCATCAACATCGTCAAACACCTCCAGCGTTCAGGTCGGAAAACCGTGCCAATGCGTTTACCTGCCATCGTTGTAACATGTCATCCAAGCGATGACAAGTTCAGCGTCATCCATACGATGACATCACTGCCGGAGGCCCGATGACCAGGGACGATCGACCCCACCCCAGCGGTCTCACACCGGCGTCCTTCCTCGCCGCCGCGGCGGCACTGGACACCATCCACGAGGCCCTGCACACCGCCCGCACCGCACACGACGGCACCGCACCGGACGGCACCACCCCCGACGGCGCCCTCGGCCGGACCAGCTCGGAGCAGGCCCTCGCCGCGCTACTGCTGCTGCGCGAGGCACGCGAGCAGCTCGCCGAATGGGAGCCCGGCCTGATCGAAGCCGCGCGGGGGGCCGGCGCCAGCTGGGCCGACCTCGCCCACCCGCTCGGGGTCTCCAGCCGTCAGGCCGCCGAACGCCGCTATCTGCGCGTCCGCCCCGGCCACCCGGGCTCCACCGGCGAAGAGCGCGTACAGGCCACCCGCGACCGCCGCGCCGCCGACCGCACCGTCACCACCTGGGCCCACGCCAACGCCGCCGGTCTGCGCCAGCTCGCCGGCCAGATCACCGCCCTCACCGACCTCCCCGCCGCCGCCCGCACCCCGATCGCCGAGCTCACCACCGCTCTCGCCGACAGCGACCCGGCCGCCCTGGTCGCTCCCCTGGCGGGCACGCACCCGTACCTGGCCCCCGGCCATCCCGACCTCGCGGCACGCGTGGACGACCTCGCCCGCCACACCGCCCGGCTCCGCCGCGACAGCGGAGACCAACGCCGGGGCCGGGCCTGAGCGACCGCTTCGAAGACCTCGCGGTGAGGCGCCATGCACGACCCGGTGGACACCGGGTACTCGTCAGCGGTGCCCGTCACACACGGTCCGGAACCGGGGTTCACCATGTCAGAGCCAGGAAGCGACGACGGCAGCGCGCTCGTCGTGATCGACATGATCAACACCTACGACCACGAGGACGCGGAGCTGCTGCTGCCCGCGGCCGAACGCGCCGTGCCCGTCCTGGCGAAGCTGATCGCCCGGGCCCGTGACGCGGGCGTCCCGGTGATCTACGTC
This sequence comes from Streptomyces sp. NPDC005648, assembly GCF_040605395.1. Lineage (NCBI taxonomy): Bacteria > Bacillati > Actinomycetota > Actinomycetes > Kitasatosporales > Streptomycetaceae > Streptomyces > Streptomyces sp. NPDC005648. Next base: position 241,279 of record NZ_JBEXCS010000001.1, read on the forward strand.
AACGACAACTTCGGGCTGTGGCGCTCCCACCACGGCGAGCTCGTGGAGAGCGCGCTGTCACGACCGCACGCCGACCTGGTCGAACCGATCCGCCCGGACGACGACTCCCTGTTCGTCCTCAAGACCCGGCACTCGATCTTCTACGACACCCCCCTGTCCTACCTCCTGTGGCAGCTGGGCGTCGGCACCCTGGTGCTGACCGGCCAGGTCACCGAACAGTGCGTGCTGTACTCCGCCCTGGACGCGCACATCCGCCATCTGGACGTCACGCTGCCGAAGGACGCCGTCGCCTGCATCCACCCGCATCTGGAGGCCGCCGCGCTGGAGATGATGGAACGCAACATGGGCGCCCGGATCGTCGCGGCGAAGGAGATCGGCTTCCGGGACCCGGGGTGACCGGCTGAACAGCCGCATCGACGAGCCCCACCCGGGAACCCGGTGCCCGTGAACGCGACGGGCAGGGAATGGCCCGTACGCCGAGACCGCGCAGCCGGCCGACGTGGTGCTGGAGCAGGCGCCGGAATCCCTGTCACGGCCCAACCGCGACGCAGCCCATCAGTACCGTCCCCACCGCCCCTTGGTTCCCCGGGTGCTAACGCACCGCAGGTTACCCACCGGTGCCTGTCGGGTCCCTAGCGTCGAGGGCATGGAACTTTCTTCCGGTATCGGTCGGACACCCTCTCTCGGCCGTCGGGTCGTCGCCGTCAAGCCCATTCCCGTGCCCGCCGCCGAGCGAGGGGGCACGGGACTGGAGGTCAAGGTCACCGCGCCTGTCGACGGGACAGAGCTGCCCGTCATCGTCTTCTCCCACGGCAACGCCTGGTCGATGGACGGGTACGAGCCCCTCGTCGACCGCTGGGCGGCCGCCGGGTTCGTCGTGGTCCAGCCCACCCATCCGGACTCGCGGCGCAACGGCATCGGGCTCGACGATCCCCGTTTCGCCACCATCTGGCGTGTGCGCATAGCCGATCTGCACGCGGTCCTGGACGGCCTCGACGGCATCCTCCAGCAGGTGGTGGGCGGCTTGATCAGCCGCGTCGACCGCGATCGCCTCGCTGTCGTCGGGCACTCCTGGGGAGCGCAGACCGCCGGCGCCCTCCTGGGTGCCCGTGTGTTCGACAGCGAGGGCAGGCCGGGAGAGGACTTCTCCCACCCCGCCGTGAAGGCCGGCGCACTCATCGCGGCGACCGGCACCGGCGACACCCTGACACCCTTCGCGCTCAAGTACCTTCCGTTCGCGCGCCCGGACTTCTCCAGCATGACCACCCCCGCCCTGGTGGTCGCCGGCGGAAAGGACCAGTCGGCCATGTCCACCCGCGGGCCGGACTGGTTCACCGACGCCTACCACCTCAGTCCCGCGCCGAAGCGACTGCTCACCGTCGCCGAGGCCGAGCACCTCTTCGGTGGCATCTCCGGCGAGGCCGTCAGGGACACCACCGACGAGGACCCCGCCCGTGTCGTCCTCGTCGCCGACGCGGTCTCCGCCTACCTGCACGACGTCCTGAACACCGACGCGGAATCCCGGCACGCGACGCCGGACCCGATCGGCCAACGCGTCGGCGGCTTCAGCACCGAGAGCAAGTAGTCAGGCAGCCGAGGCGGTCAGCACCGTCTCGGCGGTCAGGCGGAGGCTTCTGATCATCGGGTTCGGGTCGCCCTTGCGGGTGACCAGGACGACCTGGCTGGGCGGAGCGCCCTCGATCGGGACGCTGACGAGGCCGGGGCGCAGTGAGCTGCGCCGGTCGCCGGCCGGCAGCACGGCGATCGCCCTGCCGCTCGCGACGAGTTCGAGCTTGTCCTCGTAGCTCTCGATCGGCGGCACACCGGCCCCGAGGATCCGGTAGGACGTCCAGTCCCCGGTCTCGAACGCGCACGGCGCCGCCTCCTCGCCGGCCAGCTCCTCCACCCGCACCGATGCCCGCCCGGCGAAGCGATGGCCGTACGGGACCACGAGCATCCGGGGCTCCTCGTACAGCGGAGTGGTGGACACGTCGTCGGCGGTGAGCGGCAGCGGGGTCCGCGCGATCAGGGCGTCGACGCGCCCGTCGGACAGCGCCCCTACGTCGCCGCAGCTCAGATGCCGGGTGGCTATCTCGGCGTCGGGGTGACGGTCGCGCAGTTCCCGTACGGCGGCGGTGATCAGCAGGTCTTCGACGTAGCCGATGGCGATCCGCTCGGTCCGCGCGTGCTCACGTACCGCCAACTCGGCCTGGCGGGCGGCCCGCAGCAGGTCCTGGGCCCGGGGGAGGAAGGTCCGGCCGGCCGGAGTGAGCCGGGTGCCCTGGGGAGTGCGGTCCAGCAGCCGGGCGCCGAGGTGTTTCTCGAGCCGTTGGATCTGGCGGCTCAACGCGGGCTGGGCCACGTGCAGTTCGGCGGCGGCCCGGCCGAAGTGCCGGTGCGCCGCCACCACGGTGAAGTAGCGCACCAGCCGCAGTTCCAGATCCTGTCCGAGATCGTTCATCCGTGCAGCGTACGCGTCATGCCGTTTCGGAATGACCGGTTGCCGAAGGGGTCTTGGACGGCCCTGCCGTCCCGGGCCTTGACTGGAGGAACGACGTTTCCCCGAGAAAGCGACAGGCGCGATGAAGGCGATCCAGTTCCATGAGGCGGGCGGGCCGGAAGTCCTGCGGTACGACGAGGTGCCGCTCCCCGAGATCGGTCCGGGCGAGGTGCTCGTCCGCGTGCACGCGGTGGGCGTCAACCCGCCTGACTGGTATCTGCGGGAGGGGATGAAGGTCATGCCGGCCGAGATGAGGCCGGCGCTGGAGTACCCCCTGATCCCCGGCACGGACCTGTCGGGCATGGTCCGTGCGGTCGCTCCGGACGTGTCCGGGTTCGCCGTCGGCGACGAGGTCTTCGGCATGTTGCGGTTCCCCGGGTTCGACGGCCGGACGTACGCCGAGTACGTGGCCGCGCCCGCCTCCGACCTGGCGCACAAGCCGGCCGGTATCGACCATGTGCGGGCGGCCGGGGCACCGATGGCCCTGCTGACGGCCTGGCAGTACCTGGTCGATCTCGGCCACGACGTGCCGTCCCCCTTCACCGGCCGGGTGCACCGGCCGGTGCCGATCACACCGGGGATGACCGTACTGGTCAACGGGGCGGCCGGTGGAGTGGGCCACTTCGCGGTGCAGTTGGCGAAGTGGAAGGGGGCGCATGTCATCGCGGTGGCCTCGGGCCGGCACGAGGAGTTCCTGCGGAAGCTCGGCGCCGACGAGTTCATCGACTACACCACGACGACGGCCGCGGACGTGGTCAACGGCGTCGACCTGGTGATCGACACCGTCGGCGGCCCGGCCGGCTCACGCCTCCTGAGCGTGCTCAGGCGCGGCGGCACCATCCTTCCGGTCTTCTTCGCCGAGTACGACCCGGAAGTGACGGCACGTCTGGGCATCGGCGTCTCCAACATCCAGGTCCGTTCCAACGGCCCCCAACTCGCCGAGATCGGGCGCCTGTTCGACGAGGGCAGGCTCCAGGTGGGCGTGGACAGCACCTACCCGCTGTCCGAGGCGGACCGCGCACACACGCGAGCCGCCCAGGGCCACATCCAGGGCAAGATCGTGCTGACGGTGATCCCGTGAGCGGGGTCGGCCCGGAAGACGTCCAGGAGTTCCCCGCGGCGCGGACGGACGGTGCTCAGACCGTCGCCGGCACCGCGGCGGGTTCCTCCGTTTCCTCTTCCTCCGCCTCCTCCAGCAGGTCCATCAGGCTCTCCCGGGCGCGGGCCACGCGGGAGCGGACCGTGCCGATCGGGCAGTCGCTGACCGCGGCGGCCTCCGCGTACGGGAGACCGACCAGCTGCGTGAGGACGAACGCCTCCCGGCGCTCGTCGGGAAGCGCCGCCAGCAGATCCAGCAGCGCGACGCCGTCGTCGAAGCCGGGCAGGCCGCGCGGCTGGGCCAGCTCGACGGCCAGTTGCCAGTCCGCCACGTCGGACGGGCGCGGGCGGGCGGCGGCGTACCGGTAGCTGTCCATGACGGCGCGGCGGGCGATCGACAGCAGCCAGGCGCGCGCCGAGGAGCGGCCCTCGAAGCGGTGCAGGCTGCCCAGCGCCCGCAGGAACGTGTCCTGGGCGAGGTCGTCCACGATCTGCGGATCGGCGCACAGATGGGCGACGTAGCGCCGGACGTCCCGTTGCAGGGCGCGCACGAACTGCTCGACCGCGTCGACGTCGCCGCCTCGGGCGGCGAGGGCGCAATGCGTGATCGACTCGTCGGTAATCACCAGGTGTCCTTCTCGGGATCCGTGATCCGCACCGGCGCGCGCAAGGGCACGCGGGCGGTCCGGTGAGCGGGGAGACGGCCTACGGCACCGCGGCGCTACAGAGCCTGTGCGGTCGTACGGCCATGGCCCGAGGCGCACACGGGCGGCCTCGGGAAACCAGCTGTCGTCAGGCGACAGCCGTGCCCGTGGGCGGGCCCCGAGAGGTGATCGAGTGGACGAGGAGGAGCAGTCGCGGCGCCCGGTCCGAGCGGCGGCGCCCCCTGGGCGTGCGGGGGTGCTCCGGGGTGTCCGGCAGGGCCAGCAGCAGCCTCAGCGGTGCGGCCAGCCATCCGGCGACGGCACGCAGAATGCGGAAGGCGGCCTTCTCGCCGTACGCCAGCCACAGCCCGCACAGCAGCGCGGCCAGCAGGTGGGCGGCAAGCATGCCCGTGGAAGGTGAAGTACTTGCGGCAGCGGGACCCATGGGGGCCGCACCCATGTGGACCACACCCATGTGGGGCATGTCCATGGAGCCCATGTGCATGGAGCCCATATCGTCCATGTCCATGGAGGCCGACGACCCGGACGCCGCCGCCGTCATCGACTGGGCCAGTGAGAACGTCTTGTGCAGCACCGTCTGGGCGGCGATCACGACCGTCACGATCAACGGCAGCCCGCGCTCCCGCCCCGCGAGGCACCAGCCCGCGATGCCGGTTGCGGCCGTTGCCGCGGTCAGCGCCCAGGGGGGCACGTCGTTGCCCGACATCAGGATGTGGCCCAGGGCGGCGAGCAGCACACAGACGGCCGCGAACACCGCGGCCCGTACCGTGCGAGAACACCACCCTGCTGTCATGGCGCCTCATCCTCGCATCCGGGCGTCGCTCGTCAGGTGGGGGTACGGAAATCCACAGGGGACCACACTCAATCCACAGTGTGTGATCCAGACCATGGAAATCGACGGGAACTCTTCAGGCCCTCGGCCCGACGCCTTCGTGGCCAGAGGACCAGGGCGAACAGCACCAGAGGAGGGCCGGTTCCGGGGTCGGTGGCGTGGCCCGTCAGGAGTCCCCCGAGGTCCTGGCCGAGGAGGCCGCCCGCGACCGCCAGTCCGATACCGGCCGACAGGGCCACCCGTCGCGTGCGCGGGGCCAGGACACCCGCGCCGACAGCGACTTCGAGCAGCGCGAGAACGACGACGAACACCGTCGACCAGCCGCCGACCAGCCCGCCGACGGCGTGGTTGACGGCGGCGATCGGGGCCGGCTCGCCCTCGCCGGTGTCGGACAGCTGGGCGGCGGGCACATGGGCGGCGGGTTCGAGTTCCAGCGCCGCCGTGGCGACCCATACGACCAGCCACGCCCAGCGCCCGACCGCCCCGCCCAGGACACCGCCGTCCGCGATGCTCGACGTGCCGAGGCCGCAGTGGTCGGGGCGGCCAGGGCTGTCGGGGCGATCGGGGCGCGGCCACAGCGCCAGGGCGACCAGCGCATAGAGCAGGGCCGCGCCCGGCGCACCGGTCAGCAGATCGGAGCCGCTCATGAACAGACCGCCGAAGCCCTCGCCCACGGTCCACACCCCCAGCGCCCACAGGACCGTGAGAGCCAGTGCCGGGCGAGCGGTGCGCCGCCACAGCAGGCCCAGGCCGAGCGCCAGCTGGAGGGAGGCGAACAGCGCGTTCCACAGCGCGGGGTGGGCGGCGAGCATGCTCGTCAGGTCGTACTCCACCGTGGCCACGGGTCCCGGCAGCCCCATGTTCGCCATGCCCAGCGTGTCCACGAAGAAGCCCCGGGTGAACATGGACGGCTGGAACTGCAACACCCCGTCCACCAGCCACAGCGCCCCCAGCGCGATCTCCACTCCCCGCCGTGTCACCCAGGGGGTACCGCCCCGATCCCGAAGGGGCGAGTGCTGGACCTGCCGGTCGTCGACGGCCATGAGCGGCACCTCCGATCGCTGACCTCACTCATGGATACGAGCAGGGGCCGCCGGACATTCACTTCTTGTCCGTATATGCACTTGGTGGGCGCAGGACGATCAGGGCGGCACCGGCGGAGACAACCGCTCCTGCCGTACGACCGCGACGATTTCCGTGATCCAGATCAGTTTGCGGGGCCGTCTCACAGCCGCGTCAGGGCCGCACGGACGATCCGGGTCATCGCGGCGGTGTCCAGACAGGCGTCGACCTCCAGGATCCCGTAGTGGGAGCCGCTTCGGAGCACGGCGATGCCGCCACACGGCTCCTTGCCGCGGGGCGCGGTCCCGGTGGTGTTCAGGTCACCGTCGTAGGAACCCATCCAGTTCGCGGTGACACCCGGGGCGACGTCGACGGTGCGCGTCGGGCCGTAGACCCAGCGGCCGGCCGGTTCCGTCTGGCACGGCACTTCCTCCAGCAGCAGGCGCTGGGCGAAGTTCCGCGCCAACGCCGGGGTCCCGGCGTCGCCGGCGACCTCACGGGCCACCTGATCCTCGCTGCGGACCGCCAGCGTCGGATCGTCGGTGTCCGTGTCCTCGGTCGTCACGAACCCGCGGAAGTGCGCGCCGGGGCCGCCCAGGGTCTGGCCGAGGGTCTTCTCCCCGGCACAGGCCGCGTTGGCGTATCTGCCGTCCCCGACGCGATCCCGCACATGGACGGGCTTGGAGACCCCGGCCTTCCTGAACACGTCCGCCGCCAGCAGGTTCCCGTCCGTCACAGGTCCGTGGGCGGGCTTCGACGCCGATGAGGGAGTACCAGTGCCCGTCGTCGGCGACGGGCCGGCCGGAGCGGAGCGACCGGGAAGGACGAAGCCGCCCGTCAGCAGGCCGAGTCCGACGGCTGTGGTCATGATGACGGCGATCGTCCGGGTCCGCACGGCGGCACCTCCCGCTTCCCGTTCGGCTCAGCGGCCACTGGCCAGACGCTCCCGCATGAAGCGACGGGCCTGGTGGATACGGTCCTTGACGGTCCCCAGGGGAGCGTCGGTGATCTCCGCGACCTGGATGTACGTCAGGTCTCCCAGATCGCGGAGCACAAAGGATTCCACCAGGGCCGGATGCCGCTCCTCGAGTGCGGCCAGCGAGTCCATCAGGTCCAGGCGGGTCCCCGCGATGACACTCGTCGTACGGGGGTCGGCGCCTTCGGGAAGGAACGCGTGGCTGTCCTCCGCGCGTCGGCGCATCGAGCGGTACGTGGACCTGGCGGCGTTCGAGGCGATCACCGTCACCCACCCGAGGAACGAGCCCCGCCCGCTGTACTCGTGCAGATGGGTGCTGATGGACAGCAGGGCGTCCTGCGCGGCCTCTTCGGCGTCGGCGTGATGCGGAAGGAATCTCGAGCAGCGGCGCATGACCGTGGGCCGAAGCCGGACGAGAAGGCGTTCCAGGGACGCCCGGTCACCCGCCTGGGCGGACGCCACGAGCTGCACCAGCTCCTCTTCGTCGATCATCCTGCTCTCCCCCCGTTACGGCCTGCCCTCGGACTCCACTGACCTGGACTCCACCTGACCGCATCGCAGTTCCAGCGGGCCCGAGCGTCTCGGGCAGAATGCGTCGCATGCGGAAGCTAGGTCGTTATCTCCTCGAGGACAGGCTGGGAGCCGGTTCGTTCGCGACCGTCTGGAGAGCATACGATCCCGAACTCGACACCTGTGTCGCGGTCAAGGTGCTGGCCGACAACTGGGCGGCGAACGCCGATGTGCGGCAGCGCTTCCTGGCGGAGGCGAGGCTGCTGAGAAAAATCTCCAGCCCACGCGTCGTACGCGTGCACGACGTGGGCGTCCAGGACGATCGCCCCTTCTTCGTCATGGACTACGTCCGAGGCGGCACGCTGGCCGAGAAGGTCGGGCACTGCGGGCCCGAGGAGGCACTCCATCTGGCGGCCGAGGCCGGATACGCCGTCCAGGTGCTCCATGACGCGGGCGTGGTCCACCGTGACATCAAGCCGTCCAACCTCCTGCTCGACGTCGACCGCACGCCCACGGCCGTACTCGTCGCGGATCTCGGCAGCGCCAAGCAACTGGCTGACGCGTCGGGGCTGACGGTGACCACGGGCACTCCCGCGTACATGGCGCCCGAACAGGCCTTCCAGACCGGCGGGTTCGACGGCAGGGCCGACGTGTACGCCCTCGGTGTCGTGACGTACGAGCTGCTGACCGGGCGCAAGCCGTTCGGTTCGGGCGGTCGCGCCACCCTCGTGGCGACGCAGGCACCGCCGTCGTCGTCGCCGGCGATCCCCGCGGAACTGGGTGCCCCGGCAGGCATCGACGCTCTCCTGCGCGCCGCGCTGTCCATGGAACCGGAGAACCGGCCTCGCACGGCCCAGGCGTTCGCGGACGCGCTGTCGTCCCACGGGGAGGAGGAGCAGGCGCCGACCGGGTCCCCGAGGCCGAGGCCCCTCGTGGTCTGGCTCGCGGCGGCGGTCGTGTTCCTGGTGACAACGGTGCTGACCTGGTCGGTCCGCTGAACCCGGACTCACCGGGGCCCGGCGCCGGAGTGCTAGTCGATCAACCCGATCACTCCCCCGGCGATCCCGCTCACCACGGCCACCGCCAGAAGGACATCCGCCGGCCGGCAGGGTCGTACGAGAGTCCTCTTGACCGGCTCCCCCTTCGCGGAGGGCCGTCGCGCCCTCGGCAGCCGTTGCCTGATCTCCAGGGCCGCCTTCTCCGAGGTGCCGAACAGGAGGTCCACCAGCGATCCGCCGAACACCATGGGAGAGAGGGTCTCGCCGCGGACCGTCACCACCTTGAGGCCTGCCGCTGATCCGGCCACCACTGCGCGGATGTCGTCATACCTGACCTCTTGGGCCCCGACGGGATTGACGACGACGAGTGACTCGGCGCGCAGGACGACCGCGCACGTCCCCATCCGCAGGAAGAGCACGCTCACCGCACAGAGAATCGCTGTGACGAAACACAGGTCGCGATACTGTCCGCGATCCATGCTCACTCGCACCACCCAGGGGTAGACCCCAGCCGCGGCGGTGACAAAGATCCCGTTCAGGACGGGCCATGACCGCCGCCGCAGGACTCGCTCTTCCATCGACTGGCTCCCACTGCCCCAGGACGTAGGTCATGTCACCGACGTCGGCGACGCTCCCCAGTCTGCCGTCGCGCATTTGGCACCGAGCGGCCGGGGTATCGGCCTCGCTACGCCCCGACTCGCGCTTCTCCGGCGTCGACCGGCGGTTCCAGATGTGCCCAGGGGCGGGCCTCTTCGAGTTGCGCGGCCAGTGACAGCAGCAGTGCCTCGCCACCGAGCGGGCCGACGAACTGGACGCCGAGGGGCAGGCCCTCGGGGGTGCGGTAGGTGGGCACGCTGATCGCGGGGCGGCCGGTGATGTTCGCGAGCTGGGTGAAGGGCACGGGTTCAAGGTTGGCGATCACGGCCTCCTTCCACTGGCCGGTACGGCTCAGTCGTCCGGCCAGTCCGAGGGAGAGGGCCACTCGGCCGAGCGCGCGCAGCAGGGGCGGGGTGTCCAGCTCCCCGATGCGGACCGGCGGGCGGGCCAGCGTGGGGGTGAGCAGCAGGTCGTAGTCCTGGTGGAAGGCGGCGAGTTGGCGGCCGTAGGTGTTCCAGCGGTGGTGCGCGGTGAGGTAGTGGTGCGCGCGCTGGGCGCGGCCCGCGGCGGCGATCAGATGGGTGTCGAGTTCGAAGCCGGAGCGCCCGGCTCCGGTCGCGGCGCGGACCTCGTCGATGGTGGCCGCGAGCGACGCGGACCACATGGCCAGGAAGTCGAAGGCGAGCTGTCGCTCGTCGATACCGGTGCGGGCGGGTTCGAGCGTGTGCCCGAGCTCTTCGAGGAGCCCGGCGGTCTCTTCGACGGCGGCCACGGCATGCGGCGATACGGCGGTCCCCAGAGGGGAGTCGGTGGCGAAGCCGATCCGCAGCGGCCGCGGCGCCCGCCGGGCGGACTCCGCGTAACCGGCTTCCGGCCCGGCCGGGGCGAGGTACGGCCCCCCGGGGTCGGGCGCGGCGGTGAGTACGTCGAGCAGCGCCGCCGTGTCCCGCACGGTGCGGGAGAGCACGCCGTCGACCGCCGCGCCGTGGAGGTGTTCGGCGGCGCGCGGGCCGGCGGGGACGACGCCTCGGCCCGGCTTGAGGCCGAGCAGCCCGCAGCAGGCCGCCGGAATACGGATGGAGCCGCCGCCGTCGTTGGCGCCCGCGGCAGGCACGATGCCGGCGGCGACCGCGGCCGCCGAGCCCCCGGAGGAGCCGCCCGGAGTGCGGGAGAGGTCCCAGGGGTTACGCGTGGGACCGCCGGCCTCGGGCTCGGTGATCCCCTTGGCGCCGAACTCCGGGGTGTTGGTCTTGCCGAAGATCACGAGTCCGGCGTCCAGCCAACGGCGCACCACCTCGGCGTGCTCGTCGGCGGGCAGGGAGCGAAGGGCCCGGTTTCCGCTGCCGGTCGGCAGCCCGGCGTAGTCCTGCAGCAGGTCCTTGATGAGGAAGGGCACTCCGGCGAACGGCCCCGAGGGCGTCCGCGTGGCCTGCTCGCGCGCCTCCTCGTGCATCGGGGTGACGATCGCGTTCAGGGCGGGGTTCACGGCCTCGGCCCGCGCGATGGCGCTGTCCAGCAGTTCGGCCGCCGTCACCTGCCCCGTCGCGACGAGGCCGGCCAGCCCGACGGCGTCGTGGGCCCGGTACTCCGCGTAGTCCATGCCCCTGCCCCCACCCCTCGTAAAACTAGACTCAATAGTTTTAAGGCTCGGGACACTACACTGGCAACCCCGGCCCGCCAAGGGCGAGCAGGTCACGTGACGCCGGCGACGTCACAGAGGAGGACGCAGGATGGGCAGGCCGCCGCGTCGGCTGCTGGACCGCGAAACCATCGTCCGAGCAGGTCTCGACCTGGTGGACGAGCACGGAACCGAGGCCCTCACGGTCAACCGGGTCGCCGCCGCGCTCGGCGTCAAAGGCCCTTCCCTCTACGCCTACATCACCGGGCGCGACGACCTCGTCGAGGGCATCCGCGACCGGATCGTGGCGGAGATGCGGCTGGACCTCACCATCGACTCCTGGACAGCCACGCTCGAAGCCTGGGCCCATGCCTACCGTGACGCCTTCGCCGCCCACCCCCGCGCCCTCCCCCTGCTCGCCGTCCGGACCGTCCGGTCACCGACGGCGCTGGAGGCCTACGCCGCCGCCTTCGACCGACTGCGTGCCGCCGGATGGCCGGAGGACCGACTGCTGCCCCTGGTGTGGGCCGTCGAGTACTTCGTCATCGGCTCGGTCCTGGCCCCCGGGCCACCGTCGGCCCCCTCCGCCGCGACCGCGGACGGCCCCGATCCGCCCTCCGGCCTGGAACCGCTGCTCGACGCGGGCCCCGAACACCGCGAACTGGCCTTCACGTCCGGCCTGTCCGCCCTGATCCACGGCTTCTCAACCGAACTGACCGAACTGACCGAAGCAACCGAACTGACCGAAGCGACCGAAGCGACCGACTGACCGAACCGATTCGAACAGCGCGTTCGCCCCGGCAGGCACGAGCCACAGGCCCCGCCCCGCCCCGCCGACCTCACACCGAGAACTCACGTACCACCGTGTTGCGGAACACCGCGCCGCCGCCGATCGTGAACAGAGCGAGCCGGGTGTCCAGCAGATACGGGAACACCTGGCTGGTGTGCACATGGCGCCCGTCGTCGACGAACATCTCCACGGACGTACGGTCCACCAGGATGCGCAGCTTCACCGTGCCGGCGGACGGGTCGAACGGGGTGTGGCTCTCCTGCCACTTGCCGGACGTGTCGGCGTTCACCGTGTTGCGGCGGTTCAGGAAGGCGTAGTTCGCGTAGATCCCGGCGTCGATGTGCCGGCCGCCGTCCGGGGAGCGTCTCAACTGGATCCCGGCACCGGTGAGTTGGGACCAGGTGACCTCGGTCGTCACCTCGTAGGAGATGCCGGTGTAGTCGAGCAGCTTGGTGCCGTCCACGGCCACGTCGCCCAGGTTCACCGTGCGGGAGACATACGAGTCCAGCCCGGCGACGGGCTGGGAGGCGAGGTACCAGGTGCCGTCGGACGCCTTCTCGAGGGTGACCTCGCGGACGACGGAGTCGGTGCCGTTGAAGCCGTCGCAGTCGATGGTCGGGGTGGTGTTGGCGTAGTCCCAGTCGTTCACCCAGCCGATCGCGTACCGGGCGGTCGCGTCCACCGCGCCGCTCGCGTCCCGCTTCTCGAAGGTGACGGCGGCGTACCAGTCCCAGCCGTGGTCGAGCCACTGCGGGTCGCTCGCGTCGGCGGTGAACACGCTGCCGTCGAAGGAACCCGTCCAGTAGGCGTACGTGTTGGGCAGCCCCGAGCCCTTGCCGTTGGCGCTCGCGCCGAGCACCCACTTGACGGTGCCGTCGCCGGCGGTGATGCGGAACAGGTCGGGGCACTCCAGGACGCCGATGCCGTCGTGGACGAAACCGCCCACGTACGTCCAGGACTTGAGGTCGCCGGAGTGGTAGAAGCCGATCTTGTCGTTCTCGGCGAGGGCCATCACCCAGCGGCCCCGGTCCTCGTCGCGGATCACCTTGGGGTCCCGGAAGTCGGCGACACCCGGGTTGGGCAGGACGGGGTCGGTCCCGTGAGGGGTGAAGGTCCGGCCGCCGTCGGTCGAGTAGTACAGGAACTGTTCCTGCCGGTCGGTGCCGCCGCCGGGGGACATGGTGACGATGACGACGACCGCGCCGGCGCCGAATCCTGCGGTGTTGCCGGTGTCGACCACCGCCGAACCGGACCAGAGATCGCCGTTGGGCGTGGTGTCCTTGGGTACCGCGACCCCGCGGTCGGTGAAGGAGACCAGGTCCCTGGTGGTGGCCAGGCGCCACGCGGTACCGGCGACGCCGGTGAAGTAGTCGGCGTTGTAGAGGTAGTAGTAGTGGTACTCGCCGTCGACCCAGACGGGTCGCTGCGGGTCGTTCTTCCACTGGTCGGGGACCGTGAAGTGGTACGCGGCGCGGTAACTCGCCCCGCTCACCGCGGCCTTGGCCTTCGGTGCGGCCGTGGCCGTTCCCGCGGGCAGCAGTACGCCGGCTCCACCGGCGGCCGACCCCGCGAACAACGCCCTCCGGGAGATCCCCGAGGTTCCGGGCATGACGCATCGCCCCTTCCATGACTCATGACACACCACGCGCATGGCGTGAAACAGCGGCTCGTGTGAACGAGGACTGTAGACCTAACTCGTTAAAGGTCAAGCGTTCCCGACCCTTGACAGGCCTGTTGCGCGGTTCCCATCATCTGGGCATCAACCCTGCTCTAACACGAGTTAGGCCCGTCGGATGACTGACTCGCACCTCCCCCGCCGCACGCTGCTGCGGTACGGCGCCTACGGGGCGGGAGCGGCCGCCCTGGCCGCGACCGCCGCGAGCTGGGACCGGCTCACGGGAGCCGACATACCCGGCCGCGACGACGGCTCCCTCGTCGTCGCCACCCTCGGTTCCGCCTTCGACCCGGCCACCGTCGACGCCCTCACCCAGGGCTTCCACCGCCTCCACCCCGACATCCCGCTGCGGGTGAACGCGGTGCAGGCCGTCGACTGGTCCGATTTCTTCGCGAAGATCCTCACCCAGATCGCCGCGGGCAGCGCGCCCGACCTCGTGTACGTGGCCACCGAGGGCGTCCAGTTGTTCGCCCGGCGGCTCGGCGTGCCGTTGGACCGCTGGGTGCGGCGGGACGCGGCTCAGCTGCGTGAGTACTTCGCCGACGTCCACCCCTCACTGGTGGAGTCGATGATGTACGAGGGGCACCTCTACCAACTGCCGATGGAGTTCAACGCCGCCGACATGTACCTCAACAAGCAGGTACTCGAGCGCGCCGGCGCGGGCTTCCCGGCGGCCGACTGGAGCCGCGACGACTTCACCACGCTGCTGCGGGAGATGAAACGGGCGAGCGGCACTCACTTCACGCCCTATTTCTGGACCAACCGGCTGTGGGGCGGCGTGGTGCCCTGGCTCTTCGCGAACGGCACCAACCTGCTGAAGGAGTCCAAGGCGCCCGGCGGCTCCTGGCTGTGGGACGCCTTCTACCCGGCCGCCGACCGTCAGGGGCGCGGCGGGGGCTTCCGCTGGACGACCCCGCAGGCCACCGACGCCCGGGTCGAGGAGTCGTACGGCTATCTCGCCTCCCTCGTCCAGGAGAACCTGTGCACCCGGCCCGAGGGCGGCAACGGCAGCAATCTGGTCGGTGTGTTCTCGACCGGCCGCGTCGGTGTCACACCGGCGGGCGGTTTCTGGGCGGGCGGGCTGCAGCAGGCGGGCATGAAGGCGGCCGGCTACGACGTGCAGTACTTCCCGCGCTGGCGTACCCAGCGCCACCAGTTCGGCGCGGCCGGCTACGCGCTGCTGCGCACCTCCAGGAAGCAGGAGGCCGCCTGGGAGTTCATCAAGTACGCCGCCCGCAGGGACACGATGACCCGGCTGTTCCGGAGCAACCAGACCACCCCGGCCCGGCGTTCGATGCTGACCGCCGCCCGCTACGCCGAGAGCGGCCCGGCGCACTGGCAGGTCTTCTACGACACCCTCGACCGGTTTCCCGACACCGGCCCGATCCCGGCGCCGCCGCAGGTCGCCGAGGTGACCGACGTCCTGCTCAAGTACACCGGCACCGCGCTGGCCTCGCCGCGCGCGGTGGGCCCCGCGCTGCGCCGGATGCAGGGCGACCTGGAGCGGGCCATGGAGCGTGAGGTATGACGAACACCCAGGTCCCTGCGGTACGTCCACGGCCCGCCACGCCCCCCGCCGTCGCCGTGCGGCCCTCCGTCCGCGAGCGCGGTACCCGGTTGCTGGCCGCGCTGTTCCTGGCCCCCACGGTCGTCGGCATCGTCGTCTTCACGGTCGTACCGATCATCGGGTCGGTCGTGCTGAGCCTGTTCCACTGGGACGTGATCGACCCGCCGCGCTTCGCCGGCGGCGCCAACTACCGCACGGCGTTCACGGATTCGACCGTTCTGGTCTCCTTCCGCAACACGCTCCTCTTCATGGTCCTCGCGGTCGCGCTGCAACTGCTGATCGCGCTGGCGCTGGCCCTCGCGCTGAACGGACGGATGCCCGGATGGCTGCGGTCGGTGTTCCGTTCGGCGTTCTTCTTCCCGCTGGTGCTGTCCGCCGCGTCGATCTCGGTGGTGATGAAGTACCTGTTCAACCAGGACTTCGGGGTGGTCAACCGGCTGATCGGCCTGGTCGGCGTCGCGCCCGTGCCCTGGCTGACCTCGGAGCACGCGGCCATGGCCACGGTGATCCTGGTCTACGTCTGGCAGCAGTTCGGCTTCTCGTTCCTGCTGTTCGTCGGCGGTCTGAACAACATCCCCAAGGAGATCCACGAGGCCGCCGCCCTCGACGGCGCGAGCGGTCTGCGCAAACACCTCGCCGTCACACTGCCGCTGCTGTCCCCGACGCTGCTCGTAGCGTCGGTGGTCGGCATCATCAACGCCCTTCAGGTCTTCGAGCAGCCGTACGTCCTCACCGACGGCGGGCCGGGCGACGCCACCCGCACCGTGGTGATGGTGATCTACGAACGGGCCTTCGAGCAGCTCGACTTCGGCGAGGCGTCCGCGGTGGGCGTGCTGCTCTTCGCCCTGATCATGGCGGTCACCGCCGTCCAGTTCCGGCTCAGCCGGCGTTTCGTCCACTACCAGTGAGCCGGTGAGCCGCATGAGCCAGACAACCATGACCCTCAGCCGCGTACGCCACTCGCTCGCCCCCTGGACCCGCGTCTCCGGGCTGACCGTGTGCGCCCTGCTGACGCTGGGCCCGGTCATCTGGACCGTCTCCACCTCCCTGCGCACCCCCGCCCAGTCCTTCGACCTGCCCCCGCAGATCATCCCGACGCACCCGACGACCGCGGCCTACCGGGGGGTCTTCCAGCAGATCGACGTATGGCTGCTCGCCCTGAACTCCACGCTGGTGACGGCACTGATCGCGGCGGGCCAGATGGTCACGGCGGGCCTGGCCGGATACGCCTTCGCCCGCCTGGAGTTCCGCCTGAAGAAGCCGCTGTTCGGCCTGGTCCTGGCGACCATGATGGTGCCGTTGCAGGTCACCATCGTGCCCGTGTTCCTGGTGCTGAAGTCGATGGGCCTCACCGACACGCTCCTCGGCCTGATCGTCCCGGCCTTCCCGACCGCCTTCGGCACCTTCCTGATGCGCCAGTACTTCCTCGGCATGCCGAAGGACCTGGGCGAGGCGGCCATGCTGGACGGCGCGGGGCCCTGGCGGATCTTCCGCTCGGTGTACGCGCCGCTGGCCGCGCCCGGCCTGGCGATCGTCGGCGTACTCGCGTTCAACTACCACTGGAACGAGTTCTTCCGTCCCCTGATCCTGGAGACCTCGGGCCGGAACTACACCCTTCCGCTGGGCCTGGTCTCCCTGCAGGGCAACCTCGGCACCGGGTCGATCTCCGTGGTCCTGGCCGGAGTCGTGCTGTCGATGCTTCCCGCCCTCGCCGTGTTCGTCGTCGGCCAGCGCCCGCTGCGCGAGGGCATCACCTCGGCGGGAGTCAACCGGTGAGTCACGACCTCCACGCACCCCGGTTCCGGGTCCGTCCGCCCGCGGGCTGGATCAACGACCCCAACGGCCCGTTCCGTTGGCGCGATCGCCACCACCTCTTCTTCCAGTACAACCCGAACGCCCCGGTCCACAGCGACATCCACTGGGGCCACGCATCCAGCCGCGACCTGGTCCACTGGGACCATCACCCGATCGCCCTGACCCCCACACCCGGCGGCCCGGACGAAGCCGGGTGCTGGTCGGGCTGCGTGGTCGACGACGCCGGCACACCGACCGCCGTTTACACGGGAGTCGACCGGAACCACACCGGTCTCGGCACCATCTGCCTGGCGCGGGCCGCCGACCCGCACGACGACCTGCTGATCGACTGGAAGCCGCTGCCGACACCCGTGGTGACGGGCCCGCCACCGGGCCTGGACGTGGTGATGTTCCGGGACCCGTTCATCTTCCGTCACACGCACCGCCGTTGGGCCCTGGTCGGCGCCGGACACGCCGACGGCACACCGTCGGTCCTTCTCTACGACTGCGAGGACCTGACCGACTGGCGGTTCGCCGGAGTACTGCTGGACGGCCGGGACCCGGTGGCCGCGGGCGTGTTCGGCGACCGGGGCGCGGTGGGCTGGGAGTGCCCGCAGCTGTACGGGACTTCGGGCGGCGACCACGTACTCCTCCTCTCCCTGTGGGACGGAGATCCCTACTCGACCGGTTATCTGACGGGTCGTCTGGAAGGGGACGGCGAGGGCGGGTTGAGGTTCCTGACACGGTTCGGCGGTCGGCTCGACCTGGGGCGGGACTTCTACGCCCCCGCCGTGCTCCAGGAGCCGCATCGGGCACTGATGTGGGGCTGGTCGTGGGAGTCCCGTCCGCAGGAGGAGGTGGACCGGGCCGGATGGGCGGGGGTGCTCACCGCACCCCGTGTCATGGACGTCCACCCCGACGGCTCACTGCGGGTGAGTCCGGCTCCGGAGCTCGAAGTCCCGCGCGCGGTCGAGCCGTTCACGGACGGGCCGGGCAGGGTTCCGCTTCCGCGGTCGTACGACCTGACGGTCGTCGCGCGCGAGCCGACCACGGTGAGTCTGCTTCGGGACGCCTCGGGGCGGGAGTTGACGGTCCGGGCGGACCCCGCCGAGGGAACGGTCGTCCTCGATCGAACCGGCTGGCCCCGGACCGGCGGGGAGGGCTCCGCACCGATCGCCGTGCGGGTGCCGAAGGGACCCGACCTCACGCTGCGGCTGCTCGTCGACGGCTCCCTCCTCGAACTCTTCGTCGGGGAAAGGGCGATGGTCACCGAGCGCGTCTACCGGCGCCCCGGCGACATCTCCGAGCTGACGGTCGACGGGCCGGGTGCCCGGGTCACCGGACGGGCGCCGGACCCACGGAAGCCCGGCTGACGACCGGGCAGGCCAGGCGCCGGACGGTCGCGGGGGGCGTACGGCCGGTGTCGATGGCGTCCAGGAGCAGCCGGGCGGCCGTCTCGCCCATCGACCGGTGCGGCAACGCCACCGAGGTGAGGGGCGGGGTGAGGAACGCGGCCATGTGCTCCTGGTCGTCGTAACCGACCACCGACAGATCGGCGGGGACGTCGATCCCGAGCCGGGTCGCGGCGTGCAGGACGCCCGCCGCGACCCGGTCGTTGTAGCACAGGACTCCGGTGGGGCGGCGGCCCGGTGCGACCCCGTCGAGCAGGCGCAGCGCCCCCGCGTACCCCGCCGAGATCTCCCCGCCGCCGCGCACGATCCACCGCTCGGGCACGCTCACGCCCTCGGCGCGCAGCGCGTCCCGGAAACCGCGGGTGCGTTCCGCCGAGGCGATGTCGTCGAGGCCGCCGATCACGGCGAGCCTGCGGTGACCCGCGTCGAGCAGCAACCGGGCCGCCGTACGGCCACCGGCCCGTTCCGCCGGGACGACAGCGGCCAGGGAGCCGTCCTCGGGCAGACAGTTGGCGAGCACGGAGTGGATACGGTGCAGTCCCTCCGGAACCCGGACCCGGCGCAACGACATCGCCGCGTAGATGATGCCGTCCACACGCCGGTCGAGGAGTTCCGCGACGGCCGCGTCCTCCTTGGCAAGATCACCGCCGGAGTCGACCGTGAGGACGAGATGGTCGCTGCCCCACGCCGTCTCCATGGCACCCCGCAGCAGCCGGCCGGCGAACGGCGACGACGCGATCTCATCGGTGACCAGCCCGATCACGGCCGTACGGCGACGGCGCAGACCACGGGCCACGGGGTCGGGGCGGTAGCCCAGCTGAGCGGCGGCCTGTCGGATGCGTTCCTGGGTCGCGGGCGACAGGTTGCCCTCGGCCCGGCCGTTGAACACGAAGGACACCGCGGTGTGCGACACCCCGGCCAGCCGCGCGACGTCCCGGGACGTGGGACGCCCGGTACCCGCGCTCCTGCTGTCCTCGGCACCACCCACGCCGTCCGCCGCCCTCGCCCAGCCCGCCTGTCGATCACCGTCCACCCTATCGGCGGGGAACGCCGTGCGACCAACACCCGAGAAGGACGATTCCGCAGGTCTGGACGAGGTCCCCCGTGACGACCTCGACCCTCTCCTCGCCGCATGAAGGCGCCCCGCTGTCCCCCGGCCGACGGCCCTCGTCGGGAGGAGTACGACGCGGGAACTGCACGGGATCGGATGGCGCCCGCCCGCGCCGCCGCTACGCCCTGGTGGCCCGGTGTACGAACGCGGGCGGTAGGTTCGGCCATACCGTCCGCGAGCGTTCCAGGCGGTGGAAGCGGCGGGCCAGTTCGGCGGTGAAGTGGCGGGCGGGCGGGGTCCAGGCCGCGTGCAGATAGGCGAAGGTGGTGAACCGGCCGCCGGGTGCGAGGACTTCGGCCACGGCGTCCAGGATGTACCCGCGCCGGTCCTGCGGCATGACCGTCCACGGGAGCCCGGAGACCACCGCGTCGACCGGTTCGCCGACCGCCGCGGCCAGTTCGGCCGCCGAACCCCGCACCACGGTCAGCCGTGGGTCGCGCCGGGTGGCCGAGAGCCGGGCCGCGAGCACCGGGTTGAGCTCGACCGCGACGAGCCGGGCGCCGGGGGCGAGCCGGGCGAGGATCGCGTCGGTGAACACCCCGGTCCCGGGGCCGAGTTCGGCGACCGTCCGGGCCTGCTCCAGGCCGATGCCCTCCGTCATCGCGTACGCCAGCCGTCGTGAACTGGCCGCCACGGCACCGGTCATGAGGGGCCGTCTGAGGAACTCGGTGGTGATCGACATGGCGGCCATGCTGGAAGCGCCCCGGGTGGCCGCACGTCGTATCCCCGGCCGGTGTCCGTACGACTCCGGGTGGACCTGGTGACACCCGCCAGGACGATGCCGGGGAGCGGGCCGCGGCCGTAGCGTGAGGCGGTGCATCGGCTGATCGAGACCCTGCCCCGGCTGCGGCGCGGACATCCGTGGCTGACGGACGTCGTGCTGGTCGTGCTGGTGGCCGTGCCCCCGGTGATCCACCCGCAGCCGGGCTGGCGACCGGTCTGGGTGCAGGCGGTCGTGTACGCCGCCCTGGTGCTGCCCCTGCTGTGGCGCCGCCGCCGGCCGGTGCTCGTCGCGGCCCTGGTGACGGCCGCGTTCTGGGCGCAGTACCTCGGACAGGTGTGGGGCGAGGAACCGGGGCGCGGCGCCGTCGCCCTGGCGGCGGTCCTGGCCACCCTCACGGTCCGCGGCCTGCGCCGGGCCGCCGCGGCGACGGTGGTCTGCACCGCCGGCTGTGTACTTCTGTGGATCCCCGCCTGGCAGCGGGACTACGGCGGCCCGGGCGCCCGCGGCGCCTGGCTCACCCCGCTCGCCGTGGGGCTCCTGCTGGCCGGGGCCTGGGTGTACGGCGAGTACGTCCGTGCCCGGCGCGCCTACGTCGCCGAGTTCGAGCGGCGGGTGGCGCTCGCCGAGTCGGAGCGTCTCGTCCTGGCCCGGTTCGCCGTCGCCGAGGAGCGGGCCCGCATCGCCCGCGAGATCCACGACGTCCTCGCGCACAGCGTGAGCGTGATGGTGCTGAACGCCGAGGGCGGCAGGCTGATGCGGCACACCGATCCCACGGTCGTCGACCGCACCCTCGGCGTCATCAGCGCGACCGGCCGTGACGCCCTGGACGAACTGCGCCGGCTGCTGGAGGTGTTGCGCACCCCCGACGCGGACTCCGCATCCGGCGCCGCCGGCCCCGGAGCCGGTGACGGTGGGGCCGGCGCATCCCTCTCGGCCGATCTGCGGCGGCTGGTCGGGCGCCTCAACACGAACGGCACGCGCGCCCGGCTGGACCTGCGCGGAGAGCCGGGCGGCCTTCCGGCGGACCTCACCGTGCAGACGTACCGCATCGTTCAGGAGGCGCTCACCAACGTCGTCAAGCACGCGCCGTCGGACGCCACGATCCGCGTGGGGGTCGACACGGGTGCCGAGGGGCCCGGGCGGCTGGTCCGCGTCCAGGTGGAGAACTCGGCCGGGGCCGGAGCCGTCCCGCACCACCCCGCCCGACCGCTCGCCGGCGGTCACGGGCTCACCGGAATGCGCGAACGCACCGCCCTGTACGGCGGGAGCGTCGACGCCGGCCCCACACCCGAGGGGGGCTACCGGGTCACCGCCTCCCTGCGGCCCACCGAGCCCGAGCCCAGCAGGGTGGCCCCATGACCGGCCCGACCCCGCCCCCGGCTCCCTCCCCGCCCCCGGCCCCGTCGCGGGTGCTGATCTGCGACGACCAGGAACTGATCCGGATGGGGCTGCGTATGGTCGTCGACAGCCAGCCCGACCTCACCGTGGTGGGCGAGGCCGCCGACGGGGACGCGGCGATCGCGGGTGTGGCCGCCCTGGAGCCGGACCTCGTCCTGATGGACGTACGCATGCCCGGCCTGGACGGGCTCGCCGCGACCGAACACCTCTGCGCGCAGCCCCACGGGCCCAGGATCCTCGTCGTCACCACCTTCGACCTCGACGAGTACGCCTACGCCGCCCTGCGCGCCGGCGCGAACGGCTTCCTCGTCAAGGACGCCCCCGCCGAGGAGATCCTGGTGACCGTCCGGGCGGTGCTGCGGGGCGAGGTCATGGTGGCGCCCTCACTCACCCGGCGCCTGGTCGAACGCTTCGTCCTGCAGTCCCCCGCGGCCGTGCCCGCCCAGCGCGGCCGCCTGGCCGCGCTCACCGAGCGGGAACGGGAAGTCCTCGCCCTGGTCGCCCGGGGCCTGGCCAACGGCGAGATCGCCGAGCGCCTCTTCGTCGGGGAGACCACCGTCAAGACCCACCTCGGCCGCATCCTGGCCAAACTCGGCCTCCGCGACCGTGTCCACGCGGTGATCTTCGCCTACGAGAGCGGGCTGATACGGGCCGGGGACTGAATATCTCCGAAGATCCGAATCACCCGGCGGGCGAGTTCATTTCGGACAGCACCCAATTTCCCCGACATCCCTTTCGGGCCGTCGTTTCCGAAGTGCGTCACGCCTCCCGGAGGACTCCGGTATTTCGAACCAACACCCCCTGACGTGCGACGACACCCTGTGACGATGTCAAAGTCACGCTCAAGAATCGCAAGCGGGGATACCCCGGCGGGAACCTTCGTGATCAGATGAATGCAACGAACCGCGTGCCTGACGAGTTTCAGCCAGAAAGCGTCGGGCGCCACGGCACGGAAGGGGGAACCGCCGGCCATCTCATGGCCCGGCGGTGATGAGACATGTCTGATGAGCCCGAAATACAGCGAGCGGACGACCTCGCACGCCAGCTCTACGAGACTCTGCGAGCCGGCGGGCCGCTGCCCGAGGAACAGCCGCATTCCCGCCCGCCCGTCTCGAAGGAGCGGCTCTCCACCGCTCTGGACGACCTGCGCGCCCTGCGCCTGGTGAAGCCCGCCGCCCAGAACCACAAGATCACCGCTGTGCCCGCGGGAGCCGCCCTCAAGGAACTCCTGCGCGAGCAGCGCGAGCGGCTCAGCACCGCGCTGGACGACATGCTCCAGCACTCCGACACGGTCGAGCGGCTGCTGAGCGACTATCCGCTGCAGTACGACGGGGAGCTGACGGGGCTTCCCATGACGGTGCTCACCGGCCGTGAGGAGATCGAGCAGTTCCTCCTCGGCCTCACCGAGACGGCGTCCGCCACGCTGGAGTCGATGCACCCCGGCCCGCTGCCGTCGGCCGAGAAACTGTCCGCCTCGCTGGCCAAGGACCGGCGGCTGCTCAGCCGTGGTGTCACGGTCCGGTCCCTGTACCCGACGAGTTTTCCCTCGGCCACCCGGCTGCGCCGCTACTTCCAGGACGCGGCCGAGGCGGGCAGCTGCATACGGCTCAGCAGCCACGTCCCGGTGGACCTGCTGATCGTCGACCGGCAGTCCGTGGTGCTGCCGCTGGACGTGGCCAACCCCGGCAGGGGTGTCTGCGTCCTGCGCGGCGGTCCGGTGGTGCGGTCCTTCGTGTCCTTCTTCGAGTGCTTCTGGATGCTGGCCGCGCCGCCGCCCGACGGGACGTCCCGGCAGCCGGCGCAGCCGCTGAACAGCCAGCAGGCGGCCCTGCTGAAACTGCTCGCCGGCGGTATGAAGGACGAGCGCATCGCTCGTGTGCTCGGTGTCTCGCCGAGGACACTGAGCCGGCTGATCTCCGAACTCATGATCACCACGGGGGCGGACAGCAGGTTCCAGGCCGGCGTCAAGGCCGCTCAGTGCGGCTGGCTCTAGCGGGCCTGGGCGGCGGCGGAGACCCGGACGTGCGAGTGTCCGCCATGGCAGGGACTCGCCTCTTCCTTCCGTGGACTGCCGCGCCTTCCCGAATGAGAATTCTCGCCGAGTGTTCGCGCGGCCCGGCGTCGAACCTCGTTCCCGTTTCCCGGATGTCAAGGACACCTATGCCTCTCCGCGTCGTCAGCAGGCTCCTCTCCCTCACCGCCGCCGTCGCCCTCACCGGTCTCGTGTTCCACGCGCAGGTCCCGGCCGCCGCACACGCGGCCACGGGACGTACGGTGGCCACGGCCGAGGGCGGTCTGATCTGGTGGCCGGATTCGGCCGAGCAGCCGCAGCGACTGGGCTGAGGCCGCCATGAGCCTGCGCGCCGACCTGGCGCCCCTGCGGATCCCGGCGTTCCGGACGTACTGGACCGGGCAGATGGTCTCCTCGCTCGGCGACGGGATGGTCCCGGTCGTGACGGCGTTCACCGTCCTGGGCACCGGGACCGGCGCGGGCGGCCTGGGACTGGTCCTGGCCACCGGTATGGCGTGCCGGGTGCTGGCGGCGCTGCTGGGCGGCGTCACCGCGGACCGCACCTCGCGGCGGGGGCAGATGGCCCTCGCCGACACGGTGCGGTGCGCGGTGCAGGCGAGTCTCGGCCTGCTCGTCGCCACCGGCCACGACTCGGCGGCGCTCCTGGCCGTCGGCAACGGTGTCTACGGCATCGCGGCCGGCTTCTACGGGCCCGCCTCGCAGGGACTCGTCCCGGCACTCGTCGACAAGGCGTCGCTGCAGAAGGCGGCCGGCCTGCAGTCGCTGACCCGCAGCACCGCCATGATCGCCGGGCCCGCCGTGGCCGGTCTGCTCATCCCCTGGGCAGGCAAGGAAGTGGTCTACTTCATCGACGCCGCGTCCTTCGCGGTGAACATCGTGATGCTGCTGCGCCTGCCCGTGCTCACCGTCGCGGCCCGGACCGGCCGCACCTTCGCCGCCGACCTGCGCCGCGGCTGGCACGAGGTCGTGGGCCGGCGCTGGCTGATCCTGAATCTTCTCGCCCACGCGGCCTGGAACTTCGCCATGGCGGCCTTCTTCGTCCTCGGCCCCGTCCTGGCCGAGCGCCACCTCGGGGGCTCCGCGGCGTGGGGACTGGTGGCCGCCGGCATGTCCGTGGGGTCCTTCGCCGCCGGGGCGCTCGCGATCCGCTGGCATCCCCGGCGTCCCCTCGTCGCGGGCAACCTGGCGCTCACCCTCGCCGCCCTTCCGCTCCTGGCCCTGTGGAGCGGTGTGCCGGCACCCGTCGTCGCCCTCGCGGCCGCCGCCTCCAACGGCGGGGTCGTCCTCCTCAACTCCGTCTGGTCCGCGACCCTGCAACGCGTCATCCCGGACGAGGTGCTCTCCCGTGTCTCCTCCTACGACACACTCCTGAGCCTCGTCTCCATGCCGCTGGGCTACGCGCTGGTGGGCCCCGTCGCCCGGCGGGTCGGCGACGGCCACACCCTGCTGATCGCCGCCGCCTTCGCCGTGGTGCCGTGCTCGCTGGTGTGTCTGGCCCCGACGGTACGGCGGCTTACCCGTCCCGAGCCCGCGCCGGAGGCGTCCGACACCGCCGCCGACCTGCCCGCCTCGGCCTGATCACACGGGCCCGGCAGGGCAGTGCCGTAGCGCGAAGTCGATCTGTGTGGTGATCCGGTCGAGCAGATCGGCGAGCCTGCGCTCCTCGTGTCCTCCGTCGTAGCGGTGGTGCTCCAGGTGTCCGCCCGCGTCGCGCAGGTCACCGGCGTAGGCCTCGATCTGCGCGGGAGGGCAACGGGGGTCCCGCGTCCCGGAGATCAGCAGGACGGGGGCCCGTACCGAAGGGGCGTACGTACGAGCGGAGGCGCGCAGGTAGCGGTCCGGGACCTCCTGCGGTGATCCGCCGAACAGCGTCCGGTCCAGGGCGCGCAGGCGGTCGGTCTCCTCCTCGTAGGCGAGGGCGAAGTCCGCGACGGGCGCCACGGCGAAACCGGCCGCCCAGTGGTCGGGCTGGACTCCCAGGGCCAGCAGGGCGAGATAGCCGCCCCAGGAGCTCCCGCCGATCAGGGTCCGCTTCTCGTCCAGCAGCCCCAGCCCGGCGAGTCGGGCGCGGACGGCGGCGATGTCGGCCAGCTCCGTGTGGCCGACGTCCCCGCGTGCGGCGTCCCGCCAGGCGCGGCCGTATCCGGTGGAGCCGCGGTAGTTGACCCGGGCGACGCGGTAGCCGTGGGCGACCCAGGCCGACACATAGGGGTCGTACGCGTCGCGCTCGTGCGCGGCCGGCCCCCCGTGCAGGAGGAAGAGGGTGGGCACGGGCGCCGAGCCGGGGGCGGGGGAGGAAAGCAGGGTGTGCACCGGGCCGCCGGGTCCTTCGGTCCAGAGGTCCTCGACGGCGGCGCCCGGCGGGCGGCCGGTACCGCCGTAGAGGCGCCCGCGGTGCGTGGAGAGGACCCGCGGGGGCTGCTGTGCCGAGGACCACAGGTACTCGACGTCTCCGTCCGGGCGGGCGGTGGCGTCGCGGATCTCCCCCGGATCGTGGGGGACGCGTTCGAGGGTTCCCGTGTCGAAGCGGAGGGTGTGGAGCGTGTCCCGGCCGTGCCAGGAGTGGCACAGCAGGGCTCCGGAGCCGTCGGCGAGCCATTCGGCGCGCAGATCGCCGGACAGGCCGTGGCGCACCTCGCTCGGCGCACCGGTCCGGGGGTTCCACAGCAGGAGCCGGTGGGCGCCGTCCTCCTCCGACAGGACCAGCAGCCGGCCGTCGCCCGGGTCGGGGGCGAAACCCAGCGGGCGGGGCACGGCGTCACCGCGGGCGGGCAGCTCGGCCAGGACCTCGCCGGTGGCCGTGTCGAGGACCCTCAGGTCGGGGCGGAGCGGGCCGAGCGGTCCTACGTCCGTGACGGCCAGCAGCGTTCCGTCGGCGGACAGTTGCTCCACCTGCCGGTCGCCCTCGAAGTCGGCGGCGGTCTCCCGCTCGTGGCCCGGCCGCCGGCTGTGGAACGCCACGGAGGTGGTGCCCCCGTGGTGGATGCCGAGTGCGAACTCGTGTGTGCCGAGGGCGAGTCCGGCTGGCCGGCCGTGCGGTCCCACGGGCGTGCGGCCACCGCCGGAGAAGGGCTCGCGCCGCCACTGGCCCCGGCCGGTGCGTTCGGGGTCGGCGAACCACCACACCCACCGGCCCGCCGGGTCGATGGCGTACCGTCCGGTTCCGCCGGGCTGGTCGGTGACCTGCCTGCGGCTTCCCGTGCGCTGGTCCCAGGCCTCGACCTCGGGTTTGCCGTCGACGGTGGTCAGCAGAACACAGCGGTGCGGGGCGTGCCTGGCGTAACGGGGCAGGTGGAGCCGGCCGCCGGCGAACCGCTCGCGCCAGTCCCCGGACGCCGGGGCGGACTGTGTCATCGGGCCACCTCGGCCGGCCTCGCGGAGGCGGCGGGCCGCCAGCCGTCGGCCGCCCACGCGGAGACCCGTTCCAGCGCCGCGTCCAGTTCGGCGGGGCCGACGGCGAAGCTGAGCCGTACATGGCGCGTGTCGTGCGGGGCGAACTCCGTGCCCGGGGCGGTGAGGACGCGCAGCCGGACGGCGGCGGCACGGCTCCAGGCCTCGGCGTCCAGGCCCGAGGCGGAGACGTCCGCCCAGGCGAAGCAGCCCGCCTCCGGGGTGGCGACGGACAGGCCGCTCGCCCGCAGGCCCGCCACCAGCCGGTCGCGCCCGCTCATCAGGGCAGCGCGATGCCCGGCCGGGTAGTCCCGGGCACCTCGGGCGACCGCCAGGGCGCAGACCTGCGAGAGGGTGGGCGTGGACATGCTCCAGGCGTAGTGGCGGCGGGCCACGCGGGTGGCGAGGTCCGGTCCCGGGGCGTGGACGTAGCCGACGCGCATGCCCGTCATCGCGTAGCCCTTGGAGAAGCTGAACACGGACACGAAACGTGCCGCCAGGTCGCCGGCGCGCGCGGCCGGGGACACATGCCGGGTGCCGAAGCACAGGTCCTCGTAGACCTCGTCGCTGACGACGGTGAGGGCGGGGTGTTCGCGCAGCACGGCGTACAGGCGCGGGTACCAGGCGGGGTCGGCCGTCCGGCCGGTGGGGTTGGAGGGGAAGTTCCACAGCACGGCGGTGGCGCCGGCGGCCGACCGGGCGAGGGCGTCCCAGTCGGGCTGGGCGGCGGTGTCGTCGCCGGCCGGTACGCCGTACCCGGTGACGGTCAGCCCCAGCGACCGGCACACCGCCCGGTAGGCCGGGTAGCCCGGCTCCGGGACCAGGACGCGGTCCCCGGGCCGGCACAGTTCGGCGAGCGCGGCGGCGATGCCCTGGCTCGCCCCGTTCGTGACCACGACCTCCCGGGCGGTGGCGTCCAGGCCGTTGACCGCCGTGAGCTTCTCGGCGAGCGTCCGGCGCAGGGCGGGGAGACCACCCGGCGGGGCGTAGCCCAGGGAGGGGCGGTCGGCCATCTGACGCAGTGTGGCCGACACCACGGACGGCATCGGGTGAGCGGGATCGCCCAGTCCGAGGTCGATGGTCGGCGGCGGGCTCGTCGTCATGGGTGAACTTCCCTTTCCCCGAAGTGGCCGATAGAACGGCCTGATGAACGAATCGGCGGAGGATCTGACCGCACTTCAGGAACTCATCGACGACAGCGCGCGCCGCGCCTCGCCGTCCCTGCGTGCCTCGTTCGGGCTGCCCGCCCAGTCACTCTCGGCCGCGCAGCTGGTCCGGCGGTGCGACGGGGTGTTCCAGGTGATCCTGGCCACGGTCACGGCCTCCGGCGCGCCGCGCTGCGCCCCGGTGGGAGCCCTGTTCGTCGCCGGCCGGCTGTATGTGCCCACCGGCGCCGGATCGCACCGGGCCAGGAACGTCGCGGAGCGTCCGGCGCTGAGCATGAGCCTGTCCGACGAGGCCGGCTTCGCGCTGATCGTGCATGGCAGGGGGCGGATCATGGACGGCTCCGACTCCGGTTTCGCGGCGGTGGAGGACGCGCAGTACCGGGCGCGCGGCACGCGGGTGTCCGACTGGGGGCAGGGGGTGTTCATCGCCGTCGAGGCCGAGTCGCTGTTCACGTACGCCCGCGATCCGGCGGCCTACCCGGAAGCGGCGCCGGTGTCGCGGTAGCCGCGACCGGGGCGGGCGGAGTCCGTGCGGCTTGTCGGGGGGCGGGGTCCCACAGGCCGGGACGCGCGTCGGCGGCGCGCAGCAGCACCCACAGCGGGCCGCAGACGCCGTCGGCGAGGGTGTGGTTGGCGTACGCCCCGGAGTCGTCGGGGACGGTGATCCGGCCGTATCGGACGTTGGTCCGTGCCGCGAGGGCGGTGATCAGGTGATCCGCGCCGCGGCCGCCGGCGTCCAGCAGGAACTCCGTCCACCCGCTCAGGCCCCGGGCGAGTCCGGTGGGGGCCGTGCTGTCGCGACCCTCGATGGCGTCCTCGATCCGTCGCAGCGCCTCTCCCACGGGCAGGCCGTGGCGGGCCGCGGCGGCCAGGAGCCGCCCCTCGCCGGTCAGGCCGTCGTGATGGCCCAGGGGCGCGTCGGGTGCCTCGGCCGCGCTCATCACCTGTGCGGCCCGCCCGTCCACCGCCTCACGGGCGGCATGGAGGGCGGGAGCGTGGTCCAGGCCGTGGCCGAGGGCCAGCAGGAACCAGACGATTCCGGCGGGTCCGGCGAGGAGACCGCCCGCCGGAGCGCTGTTCGCCCGCGGGCCGCCCCCTGCCGCTCCCCCGCCCGCCGGGCCGTCCGCCGCCCGGGTGACGAGCAGGGCGTCGGCGCAGGTCAGGGCCGAGGCACGGAGATCGGTGCGGCCGGTGGCGAGGTGCAGGCGCAGCAGGAGGGTGCCCAGGCCCGCGATGCCGTGGCCCAGGCTCAGCCGCGTCCCCGCCGCGCCGGACCGGGCGAGCGGGGCGACCGTATCGGCCAGTTCGACCGCCCGTGTCATGAGCCGCTCGCGCAGTGCCTGGTCCCGCAGCACCTCGGAGGCGTCCCACAGGGCCCACAGACGGCCTGCTTCTCCGGTCGCCAGGCCCAGGCGGGGACCCGAGGTCAGGGACTCGGGCCAGGGCTGCCGCTGGACGTGGTCGGTGGTCCGCCGGACCGCGTCGTGCAGCCGGGTCGGGTCGGCCCCGGTGAGCGAGGAGGGTGCCGCCAGGGCGCGGGTCAGCACCAGCAGCGGCCCGCAGACACCGAAGTCCACGCCGAGCGCGTCCCGTCGGCCGCGCCAGGGCGTGTCGAGACGGAACGCCCCGGGCCCGTGGACCCGGACGTGGTCCACCAGTTCGCCGATCCCGTCGGCGAGCACCGCCCGGGGATCGGGGCCGGTGGCTTGGACAGGAGTGGCGAAGGCGCCGGAGCGGGCGGGGAGCGCCGGCGGTCCCGGCCGGGCCGACGCCATCCGGACCAGCCGGGACAGGGCCGCCGCCGCGGTGGGCCGGTGGGCGGGGTCGTCCCGCAACAAGGCTTCCACCAAGGGCGCCACGGCCACGGCGAATCCCTGCCGGTCCCGCAGGGCCGCCAGTTGACCGGCCAGCCGCTCGCCCGCGCTCCACATGCCGTTCAGGTGCAGCGGGTCGCGTCCGGCGCCCAGCAGGAACAACAGACCGCCCAGCGCGTGGCAGTCGGCCGCCGGGCCCGGGGCCCGGTCGACGAGGGAGGCGTAGTGCTGCTCCGGGGCCGCGTAGCCGGGGGTGTTGTCGCGCAGCACCGGGTCGCCGGGCCGGGCCGCGAGCTCCAGATCTATGAGGGTGCAGCGGGCGTCCGGACCGACCATGACATTGCCCGGGGAGAGGTCGCACAGGGTCCAGCCGGCGGCGTGCACGGTGGCGACCGCGTGCGCCAGCGACACGGCGACCCGCCACACCGTGTCGCCGACGGTCCGGCCGGGGCGCCAGCGCGCGGTGACGAGCCGGCGCAGGGTGCCGCCGTCGGCCTGTTCCTCGACGAGGTACGCGGCCTTCCCGGTCTCCACGAAGTCGACCAGGCCGGGCACGACTCCGGTGCTCGCCAACTCCCGCAGCGCTTGCGCCTCGTGCCGCAGCACGTCGCGTGCCTCACTGCCGTCGGGGGTGACTCCGACGTGCGCCCGCGCGTGCTTGATCACCACCGGCCGGCCCGTGGTGAGGTCCTGGCCGGTGAAGACACCGCCGCGGGCGGAGCGTCGCAGCACCGACCGGACGCGGTACCGGCCCGCGACCAGGACGGCGCCGCCGGCGCCCCGGGTGCGGGTGGCGTCGGGTCTGGGCAGCGCGGGAGCCCAGGAGGGCGGGGCGAACCGGTCGCGGACATCGCGTTCGGCGGTTCCGTCCGGACCGATCAGGACGGGCACGAGCCTGCCGTCGTCGGTGAGCCGGTCCTCGCCGGTGAAGCCTCCGTAGCGGTAGTGGACGGGTGAGTCCGGCCGCCAGACGGAGTCGGAGACGACGGGCGGCCCCTGCAGCCCCGCGGTGGCCTCGGCGAGCAGGTCGCCCACGGTGACACAGGCGTCGGCGTCCGGTGGATAGACCGTCAGGAACTTGCCCATACCGCCGGCTTCGTACCGGCTGGACAGCAACTGCAGCAGTACGGCCATGTCCTCGGCGCACTTGAAGGCCACCCGGTGCTCGCGCAGGACGGGCACACAGGCGGCGAGGACCCGCGCCGCGCTCCCGGGGACGGCCGACACATGCAGTTTCCAGCCCTGGACGGGCAGGGTGGCGCCGATCGGGCGGGCGTGCAGCCAGAAGCCGTCCGCGTGGGTCTCCCATGCGTCGTCGAGCAGGGGTACGACCACGGGGGCGTACGGGGTGTCGCCGTCCGCCGTCAGCGCCTCCCGCCATTCGCGGACTCGGTCACCGGACACTGGTTCACCCCACCAGCTTCCAGGCGCCGGGCAGTTCGGGGGTCTCGGTCAGGGGATGGTGGGTGCCCTGCGGACCGACGACCGCGCACCGCGTCTGCCTCGGCAGCAGGACCCGCCGCGCCGTGGCCAGGACCTCCTCGGCCCCGATGTCGCCCCACAGGGCGAACTGCTCCTGCTCGGGCAAGGGCGTGCCGCGGCGCAGTATCTCCCGGCCGTCGACCAGGCACCGGGCGGTGGGTGTCTCACGGTCGCGCACATGGATCCCCCGGTTCATGGCGACGGCCCGGGCCAGCTCCGCCTCGCTCACCGGTGCGTCGAGTGCCTCGTCGAGCAGGCGCGTCACCGCGCGCACGGCTTCGGCCACCCGGTCGGGCGCGCAGGTGAACAGCGTGATGAGCGCGCCGGTGGCGGCGTGCGGCTCCAGCACGGTGCGGGCCTGGTAGGCGAGGCCCAGTTCGTCGCGCAGCCGGGTGCCGAGACGGCTGCCCGCGATGCCGCCCAGGACGCTGTGGAACAGGCGCACGGCGTACATCTCGCGGGTGGTGAGCCGGTAGGAGACGCCGGGCGTCGCGAGGGCGACGACGGCGGTCCGGCCCGGGAGTTCGAGCGCCAGGTGCGTCAGGGGACCGTAGCCCGTGGGGGCGGGTCCGGCGGCCGGCCGGCTCTGTCGGGGTGCGAAATGGCGGGCGATGACGTCGTCGAGACGGCTGTCGTGGGCCGGGCTGTCGATGAGCACCGTGAGCCGGTCGGGACCGGCGTGGTCCCGGGCGAAGGCCGCGACGTCGCCGCCGGTGAGGCCCGCGATCTCCGCCGCCCGGCCGAGCGGCGGCAGCGCGAAGGGTCCGGGACCGTGCAGGGCCTCGGTCGCGAGCTGGCGCACCCGCCGTTGCCGGTCGTCCGCGAAGATGCGCAGCTCGTTGTCGATCGCCCGGCGCTGGATGGCCATCTCCCCGTCGTCCCAGCGGGGCGCGGTGTAACAGGTGAGCAGCAGGTCCACGGCCCGGTCGAGCGTGTCGTCGGGGCCGCTCAGGTAGAAGTAGGCGTACTCGGCGGCGGTGTGGGCGTTGAAGGTGTGGCCGAGCTCGGAGACGGCGGCGGCGATGTCGCGCGCCGTGCGGTGGGGGCCGGACCCGGCGAAGAACGCGTGCTCCCACAGGTGGGCCAGCCCTGACCGGCCCGGCGGGTCCGACCAGGATCCCGCCGCGACGAACACCATGGCGCAGGCGGAACGGCCGAGCCCCGGGCTGCCGCGATGGATCGCGGCGGGGACCGCGGTGGCGGCCGGGGTCACCGGCGGGCCGCCTTGACCACCGCGGCGGCCAGGTCGTCGACCCGGGCCCGCATCGCGGGTGCCGAGAGCCGGCACTCGCCGTGGTCGTCACGGTCGTAGTCCTCGGGTGTCGTGACGGCCTGCTCGGGCACGCAGGTGCCGTAGAGGCCGCGGACGACGATGCGCAGGTGGTCGCAGGCCTGCACGGCGGTCAGCCGGGGCCCGTGGGCGAGCAGTCCGACGGACTTGTCGGCGAACTCGGCCATGGAGACGCAGTCGAGGGCGTTCTTCAGCACTCCCGAGTAGGAGTTGTGGTAGACGGGGCTCGCGAGGAGGAAGGCGTCCGCGCGGCGCGCCGCCGCCACGAACTGCCGTACCGCGGGGTCCGGGTTGGCCGCCGGATCACGGTGGTAGGCGGGGTCCGCTATGGGCAGCGGGCGTTCGGCGAGGTTCCAGAGCATGGCCCGGTGGCCCTCGTCGTGGAGCCGGGCGGCGGCGTACCGGGTGAGGGCGCGGGTGTGTCCGTCGGGACGCACGCTCCCGCACACGATGAGCACCTCGGCCGACCGGGCGGCGGCGGATGGGTGGGTCACGGTCCTTCCTTTCTCAGACGCGCGCACCAGGCGGCGAGCCCGTCGTACAGGGTGATTCGGGCGGTGAAGCCCAGGGCCCGGGTCGCGGTCGACACGTCCAGGGGGCGGCGGGCGGTGACGCCGGGTCGTACGTCCCCGTCGCCCACGACCGTGGCGCCCAGGGCGGTGAGGACCTCGGCGAGCTCCGCCGCCGGCACCAGCCGCCCGGTGCCGATGTTCACCACTTGCGGGGTGTCCCGCGGCGCGACGGCGAGCAGGGCCAGTGCCGTGGCGGCGTCGTCGACGTGGAGGTACTCGCGGTCGTGCAGCGCGGGCGGAACGGTGATCGGGCGGCCGGTGAGATACAGGGCGAGCAGCCGCAGCAGCCCGCCGGCCATCCAGCCGCCGCGCGGGCGGGCACCGGGCCCGTAGACACCGCTGAGGCGGCCGATGCGTACGTCCGTGCCGGTGCCGGCGCAGTAACCGGACAGGATCGCCTCCGCGGCGGCCTTCGCGGCGCCGTAGGGGGTGACGGGGCGGGTCGGTGCCGTCTCCGCCGTGGCGGCCGGGCCGCTGTCGGGCGGGCGGGCCGGTGCGCCGTAGACGGCCAGGCTCGACAGCAGGAGCACCCGGGGCACCCGGGCGGACACCGCCGCCTCGGCCAGGTTGGCCGCCGCCGACGCGGTGCCGGTCATGAGCCGGCCCGCGTCCGCGGCGGACTCGGCCGTGACACTGCCCGCGGCGTGGACGACGACGTCCGGGGCGACGGAACGGACGGCGGAGACGGTCGCGGCGCGGTCGGCCAGGTCGAGTCGCAGCCACTGACCGCCGGCACCGTCCGCGCCGGTCCGGGCGCGGCTCTCGTCGAGGTCCGCGCAGACCACGTCCCCACCCGCGGTGTGCGCGCGGGCGGCGACGGCCGCGCCGAGCAGGCCGGCGCCGAGGACCAGCACCCGCCGGCCGCGGAGTTCACCGGGTGTCACGCGGGACTCCCGGACGGGCCCGGCCAGCGGGAGACCTCCAGTCCGCACACGTCGACCGGCAGGGTGGTGGTCGCCACCGCTCCCTGTCCCCGGGCGTGTCCGGCGTATCCGGCGAGGTCGTCGGCGAAGGCGGGGTGGCGTACGTCGTGGGCGACCACGACGGCGCCCGGCGCGAGATGGGGGGCCCACCGTTCGAGGACCCGGTGGTATCCGGCCTTGCGGGCGCCCGGTTCGTCCACGTCGATCAGGACCAGGTCCCAGGGCCCCTGTGCGGTGAAGTCGTCGGCCGCGTAGGCGTCGGCGCACACCGCAACCGCCCCGGGCGCGTAGCCGGCCGACCGCAGGTTGCGTTCGGCGAGCGCGACCGCCGCCGCGTCGACGTCCAGGCCGACGGCGCGGATGCCCGGGTAGCAGGCCTGCGGGGCGAAGCCCGGTCCGGCGACCCAGCTCAGCAGGTTGCCCGCGTAGCACCCCAGCACGGCCAGCCGCCTCGGCCGGCGCGCCACGGCGATGCCGTACAGCAACCGGGCGGCGAGCGGGGTCAGATGGGTGTCGGGGATGGTGACTGTCTCGTACAGCCGGGACCGCAGCCGGTGGTAGCCCTGCCAGAGTCCCTGTGGGGCGGGCGGCAGGACGCCCCGCTCCCGGCAGTGGTCCAGCATCCTGTCGGCCAGCGCGTCCGTCTGGGCGACGGTGAGGGTCGGCGGTACGGCGGCACCGCTCATCGTCCGCCCCCGGGGCGCACCGTGGCGGCGTAGCGGCCGAGTTCCCGGATGTCCCGCACCACGGCGGCGAAGTCGGGGACCTGACGCGGGTTGCCCACGACGGTCTCCCGGGGTGCCACCCACGCGCCCATCGCGGACAGCGTCGAGCGCAGCTGCGCGGCGGCCAGATGGGCCGAGGAGTGGTCGGCGCCGACCACCAGCAGGATCACGACCTTGCCCTGGAGGGGCAGTTCACGGTCGGGCGTCAGATCGTAGTTGGCGCCGCCGAGCACGTCGAACAGGTTGAGCAGCGGGCCGGAGACGGCGTTCCAGTAGGCGGGCGCGGAGACGACGATCACATCGCTGGCGTCCAGTGCCGCGCGGACCTTGTCCAGGTCGGGGCTGCCGTACTCCGCGCACGTGCGGCCGTCGAACTGCGGTATGTCGAGATCACGCAGGTCGAGTTGTTCGAAGGAGGTCTGTTCGTCGGCCAGCCCCGCCTGGACGGCGAGCAGCAACTGCCGTGCGGAGCTGGGGCGTTCCACGCCCGGAGCGGGTTTGCGGCTGCCGCAGAACAAGGTCACCCGGTTCATCGCGCCTCCCCCTCGGTGCGCGGGCGTTCGGTGGTCGCCACACCGGCCAGGAACCGGTTGAGGTCCCGGCCGGGGCTGCCCTCCAGATCGACGGAGGCCACATAGGAGGGCAACTTGGACGAGGGCACGAGGAGTTGGGCGTCGGCGGCGGTCAGGGCCCCGATCCGGCGGTCCCGGTCGTCGGCGGCCAGTCCGGTCACCGCCGTGGGGAACCAGATCCGGGCGGCCTCCAGGGTCTGTTCGTCGAGCGGGCGGCCGTCGAGGACGACGGACCAGAGCAGACCGGTGAGCTGCTGCCGGTAGGCGTCCTCGTCACGCAGCCAGCGGGCCAGCCGGACGCCCTCCCGGAAGACGTCGACGGCCTCGGCGTGGTGGCCGCGCCGGTGCAGGACATAGCCGAGGGCCGACAGCATGCGTTCCAGATAGAACGGGTCGTGGAGCGACTCGGCCAGGTCGATGGCGCGACGCAGGGACTGTGCCGCGCCGTCCAGGTCGTCGGTGCGCAGTCTGAGCAACCCGATCGCGTACTCGTACAGGGCGCCGTAGTCCGCGCGCTCGGCGGACAGCAGCACGGAGGAGACGGAGGCGAGGAACGACTGGGCCTGCTCGAACCTGCCGGTGATCTCCAGCAGGAAGGACAGGTTGTAACCCAGGTTGTAGCGAAGGTAGAAGGCGCTCATCCCGGGCAGTCCGCGGACCGCGGCGAAGGCCGCGAGCTCCTCCCGGTACGCCTCGGCGAACCGCTCCTCGCGGACGCGGGGGTCCTTGGTCTCGCGGGCCTCCATGACGGCGACCAGAGCCAGTCCGTTGCCCACCCAGGCGCGTTCGACCAGGGCTTCGACGCCGGGGTCGGCCAGATCGTCCACCGCCGCGCGGGCCCGGCCGTAATATTCACGGGCCGTCGCGAGGTCATAACTGCGCTTTGTGGAGATGAGCGCGAGCAGATAATTGAGATGGGCCCGGTCTTCCGGCCGCTCCGCCGTTCCGAGGGCCTCACCGAGCAGTTCCTCGGCCTCCGCGACATCACCGACCTGGGCCGCCGCGATCGCCTCGAGGCGCTTTATCTGGACAGGGAGGTCGGGCCCGCCGTCCACGGATATCAGGGATTCCCGGTACATACGCAGGGCGGTGGCGGAGATCAGTCTCGCCCGCTCGAAATTCTGCATGGCCAGCGACCCACCGACAACCCGGAGAAGCCCGGGCAACCCCTCAGCCAACGAACGACGCACGATGTCTTCCATGCCTTCCGCATCTGCGGCGAACCCGGCGAGCCCAGCAGGCTCGGCGGCTCCGACAGCCGGGGCGGGGCGGGGGGCTGGGGCGGGCACGGGGGCCGGGGCGGGCACGGCAGGCTCGGCGGCTACGGCGGCCGAGACGGGCACGGAGGCCCCCACGGGTCCGGAAGGCTCGGCGACGCCGGCAGGCACAGAAGCCTCGGCGACCCCGGCGGCCGGAGTGGGCGCGGCAGCCCCGGCGGGCGCGGGGGCCGAGGCGGGCGCGACACCCCCGGCGGTCACGGAGGCCGAGGCGGGCACGGCAGCCCCGGCGGGCGCGGGGGCCGAGGCGGGCACGGAGGGCACGGCGGGCGGGCTATCGTCGTCCTCGGCGGTGGTGTGGGTCACGACGCCGCGCCGTTGGGCGAGGTGGGTGAAGAAGGTGTGCCGCAGGCGTCCGAGCACCTCGTCGGTGCGATGGGCGACGGTCAGCCGGCCGCGCACCACCAGGCCGGCCCGGTCGCCCGCCGCCACCAACGCGGAGCGGTAGAGCACCCGCAGGGAAGGCCGGTCCCAGCGCTCCAGTCCCTCGACATCGAGCAGCAGCGGGCCGTCGACCGACACCAGCCGCGCGCAGTCCGCGATCAGCCGCGCCGCCTGGTCGATCCAGAGCGCGCTGGTGTGGGACTCCCTGCTGATACGGCGGGTGGTGCCCAGTGCGGCCGCCTCCGAGATCGGCAGCAGACGGCCGATGCCCTGGCGGTGGGCGGGCGAGGTCAGCAGGTCGAGTGTCGCGTGATGGCGTGCGCGCAGTTCGGCGGCGGCGTCCCGGTCGGCGCGTGCGTCGACCTCTCGCAGCAGTGCGCGCAGCAGGACGTCGACGCCGGCGAGATCCTCGAACCCGGTGGACGGTGCGCCGATCCCGAGTCGCCCGGCGGGCCGGTCCAGTCCGGCCGCCTCCAGGCACTCGGAGGTGCCGTGCTCCCGCGAGCACAGCACGAGGAGCCGGTGATGCGGACGCCAGGCCAGGCCCGTCTCCTCCTGCCACGGTGCCCGAGATCCCACTGATGACGCCGCCCCGGCCGTCAGCTGCGAACTCACCACTGCGCACACCCCGCTGTTTCCTGGAATTAGGGACAGCGCGGCCCCCAATTCTCCGGGGGCCGCACCTTTGTTACTTCCGGTTGATTCCCGGATCGACCTCTTGAGTTACCAGGCCTTGGTCTCGCGAGCGAGCTCGTACTCACGCTCGCTCATGTTCTCGTCAGCGGCCTCGAAAGAAGCGAGAACCTCTTCGAGGGCGGCGTTCAGGTCGGCGTCGGTCATGACAACCACCTTTCTCTGGATAGGGAATCCGGACCTCCGAGAAGCCGGAGGGCCATGAAAGAAGAGTGGAGGACGGGAATCGACCGCAGCAATGATTCGAAGGTGCGGACACCTGCCATGGCATACGGTCGCCATACCGACCGCGGGTGTGCACGTGTTGTCCGCCGGCCAGGCGAACTGCGCGGACGACCTCAGGCCACGGAACTGCCGGTGTCGCGATGGGCCCGGGCCGCGGCGATCAGGCCGTCGAGGGAGTCACGGGTGCTGAGCAGCTCCACGATGTGGGCGGAAAGCCGGTCGCGTTCCTCGGCCATACGTTCCAGTGCCGCGCCGGAGTTCTCGTCGCTGGGCGCGTCCCGGCACGGCATCAGCTCCATGATGGTCCGGCTGGACAGCCCTGCCGCGTACAGCCGCTGGATGAAGACGACACGGTCGATGTCCCCCTCCGTGTAGTGCCGCTGCCCGCCGGCGGTGCGCGTGCTGACGAGCAGGCTCTGCTCCTCGTAGTAGCGCAGTGAACGGACACTCACTCCGGTCCGCGCCGCGAGTTCACCGATCCGCATCTCACCCTCCCGGCGGTGCCCCCGCCCCAGGACTTGACCCTCACATTGATGTCAGGTTTTAGCGTACGTGCCGGGCCCGCCGTTACTGGGCCTTCGACCCGTACGAAGGAGATGTGGCATGACCGGCAGGACCACGTTGTTCGACCCCTACCGCCTCGGCGGTCTGGAGCTGCCCAACCGGGTGGTGATGGCCCCGATGACCCGGGCGAGGGCGGCGGCCGGGAGCCTTGCCACCCCCTCCATGGCGGTCTACTACGCCCAACGGGCCACCGCCGGTCTGATCGTCACCGAGGGCGTGCAGCCGAGCCTGGTCGGGCAGTCCAACCCGGGCACCCCGGGCCTGTACACCGACGAACAGGTGGCCTCGTGGCGCCCCGTCACCGACGCCGTGCACGCCAACGGCGGCCGGATCTTCGCCCAGATCATGCACGGCGGCCGGGTCTCGCACCCCGAAACCACAGGCCTGCGACCGGTCGGACCGTCGGCGGTCGCCGCCGCGGGCGACGTGTTCACCCCGCGCGGGCCTCGGCCCGCGCCCGTCCCCCGCGCCCTGGACCTCGCCGAAGTGCCCGAACAGGCCCGCTCCTACGCCGAGGCGGCCCGGCACGCCGTCGACGCCGGTTTCGACGGCGTAGAACTGCACGGCGCGAACGGCTACCTGATCTCACAGTTCCTGTCGTCCAACGCCAACCTGCGCACCGACTCCTACGGCGGCCCGATCGCCCACCGCATCCGCTTCGCCGTCGAGGCGGTCGCCGCCACGGTGGACGCCGTGGGCGCCGCCCGCACCGCGATCCGGCTCTCCCCGGGCGGCACCTTCTGGGGCGTGCAGGAGAGGGAGGTGCCGGAGCTGTACGCGGCCCTGCTCGCCGAACTCGCCCGCCACGACCTCGCCTACGTACACCTGGAGGCGACCGCCGAGGAGGAGGTACTGGTCGGACTGCGCCGCGCGTGGCCGGGGAGTCTGGTCGTCAACCCGGTGGTGCCGATGGGGCCCGAGCAGGCCGACCGGGCCGCCGCCGACCACTGGCTGGGACTGGGCGCGGACCTGATCAGCTTCGGCCGCGCCTTCCTCGCCAACCCCGACCTGGTGGAACGGCTCCGCACCGGTCTGCCGATCGCGCCCACCGACCCGGCCACGTACTACCAGGGCGGCGACGCCGGCTACCTCACCTACCCCGCCTACCAGCACACCGCCTGACCCGACACCAAGGACGCAGAAGAAGCATGAATACGCTGAACAACCTTCAGGACGACGTCCGAACGGCCGTCATCATCGCCGGCCGGGTCTTCGTTCCCGCCGAGGACGTCGAGACGTTCGTCGCCGAGGCACGGGCGACGTCGTACCCGCTCGCCGCGGCGAACCCGGGGAACGTGCTGATGTCGTTCTGCGTGGAGGACGCGGCGACCGGAACCGTCACGGTGCTGGAGCAGTGGGCGTCCCAGGATGCCCTCGACCGGCACGTGGCCACACCGGAGATCACGGCACTCCTCACCAAGTGGGGCCCGCGCATACGCAATGAGGTGCGCAGGTTCGACACCGACGAGAAGGACCTCCGTCCCTGAGCGGCGCCGGGTCGGGAGTGACGGCGTCGGCGGCCGCATCCCGCCGGCGCCGCAGGTCGGCCGAGGCGGACGGGGAGAGCAGGGCAGGTCACGGCCCGGCTCTCCCCGTCCGCCGCCGTCAGTGCCGGCCCATGTAGTGGAAGCTGCCGTAGTGATCGTTCGTCCAGAACACGTCGCCGGTCCGGACATTGCGGACGATCCGGTTGGCGTCACGCCGGGGAATGGCGGCGTTCAGCTGCTGGTGGTAGACGGTCGTGTTGTACTCCTGGAACGCGCCCCCGGCGTGCACGCTGGACGGCCCGGCCTGCCCGCTGTCCATGAAGCGGCGCAGCGAGCCGTCCCGGTCCTGGTACCAGCCGCCGGTGAAGACGATCTCGTTCACCCGCTGGCGGGTGCTCGGGTTCACGAACGAGCCGGCCGTGACCCAGTCCCGGTTGCCGAGGTTGTGGAAGTTCGGCCAGCCGAGCTGCTCCCACAAGCGGATGCCCTCGTCCATGTAGGTGGGCGGCTGCTGGGGGTGCGCGGTGCTGCCGGACACGGGGGCCGGCGCCGGGGGCGGCGGGGGCGCCTGGGCGACGGACGTGCCGGCGCCGACGAGGGTCAGGCACGCGCCCAGTGCCGCCGACGCGAGGCCGGCGGCCATCGCTCGCCTGGTTCGGGAAGCGCGCTTCATCTTGACTGATCCGTTGGACGTGGGAGACATGGCGTTTTTCCTTCTGTGCGATCGGCGGAAAGCGGACCTCGATCTCCGGCGCGGTACTCGACCGGTACTCGACACCGGATGACCTGGTCACGGCTCGATCGTCGAAGCCGCAGGGTTGATCGGCCAGCC
The DNA here is from genome assembly GCF_040605395.1 of Streptomyces sp. NPDC005648. Classification (NCBI taxonomy): domain Bacteria; kingdom Bacillati; phylum Actinomycetota; class Actinomycetes; order Kitasatosporales; family Streptomycetaceae; genus Streptomyces; species Streptomyces sp. NPDC005648. The sequence goes on from NZ_JBEXCS010000001.1 coordinate 282,035, forward strand.
GATTCATCGATGCGAACAATCCGATCGCCGGCCCCCGGGCGGCCCCACACCGTCAGGCAACGAGGCAGGCGGTCGCCCAGTCGCCGCCCCGTGCGTCGATGACGCCGAACCAGACGGTCGACAACGCGCCCAGCATGGCGGCCGGGTAGCAGTCGCCGAACTCCTCCGCCTCATGCACTGCCGGTACCACCGGAGCTGACCACGCCCTGCCCTCGATCGTGCGTGAGCGACCGGGTGCTGCGCTCCGCGGCCGATGCCGCGCAACGGGCAAACGGGCAAACGGGCAAACGGGCAAACGGGACAGCGAATCGACCCAGGGACCCCGTGGGCATGGACACGAGCGTGTCGCCCCGGCCGCTGTACGGCCCCCTGGGTCCTGGCGTCGCCTCTGAGGAAAGCCGCCCGGACCACGAGAGACAACCGCGATCAGGCTTGGCCTGCCTGAGCGAGGCTCTCCGTACGGGCCGAGCCCGAGGGCTGGGTGAAATGGCGGGCGGCGGCCGGCAGAAGGAGCACGAGGGCGGCCGGTGCGGCGAAGGCGAGACGGAAGTGGCCGGTGGAGCCGAGGAGCCCACTGACGGCACCACCGGTGAGGACGCCGACGTAGTTGAAGAGGTTCAGGCGTGCCAGGACCGCCTCCGATGCCGCGGGACGCAGCCGTGCGGCGGAGGCCAGGCACAGCGGAGCCAGGACGGAAGCTCCCAGGCCCGCCACCCCGGCCGCGAGAACGGCGAACGGCCAGCTCGGCGCGGCGGCCAGGCCTGCCAGGGCGCCTGCGGTGAGCAATGTCGCGGTGCGTACGAGGGCGACCGCTCCGCGCCGCCGTACGAGCCGATCGGCGCCGGCACGGCCGATGACCGTACCGGCCTGGTAGGCCGCGTAGGCCAGCGGCGCCACCGTCAGGGTCGCGGCGAGGGTCTGCCGAAGGTAGACCGCCGACCAGGCCGAGACGGTGGATTCGACCACGTAGACGACCAGGAGAACGCATCCGAACGGAATGAGCCGGACCCACACACGGCGTCCGAGCGGCGCCTGCGGGACGGCGTCCGAGGACCCTTGGGTGGCTGGGAGGGCGTAGGTCCGCAGACAGACGGCGAGCAGCAGGACGACGCCTGCCTGCAAGGTCAGACTGCCGGCCACGGACCACCCCAGCCGGGCCGCCCCCGCGGTGAGCAACGCCGCGGCCACGCCGCCCACGCTCCATGCCGTGTAGAACGAGCCGAAGATGCTGCGCCCGTAGGCGCGTTCGATCTCGGCGGCCCGGGTGTTGACGCCGACGTCGAGGGCTCCGACAGCGAGCCCGAAGAGGAGGTAGGCGCAGGTGACGGCGAGCTGACCGGGGGCCCAGCCGATCAGCGTCAGCGCGGCGACGGCCGTCAGCATGGCGCCGCGCACGGTGGCGACGGGACCGGCGCGGCGGATCGCGGCCAGGCCCAGGAAGCTGCCGACCCCTGCCGTCAGAGCCACCGCGACCAGCAGGGCGGTCGTCAGGAGCGGCGCCAGTTTCAGGTGTTCGATGACGGCGGGGACGGTCGTGTACACGGCGGCGACACAGGCGCCCTGCGCGGCGAACACGACGGTCGCGGCCCGCCGGGCGCCGACCTTGGAGACTGGGCGCCCGAACGACGCCTCGCATGGTGCATCAAGGGACATGTGCTTTCGCGCCTTCGATCCTGTGTGCGTGGAGAGGGTCGGCGAGTCGATGCGGTGGGGATTCCGGAAACCGTAGCCAGGCGTGGAGGGGCGGGCGCAGGACGCCAGGGGCCGTACAGGGGACTCGGGGGGCCAGGTCCGCGACCGGTGCTGCCCGGCTGCCTACAGTGGTGGCCGAGGAGAAGGTGAGTGCGATGTCCCTTGCCCCCGACCCGGCGAGCCCGCCGGGGACCAGCCGCAGCACATCGGCGACGATCCAGCCGAACATCCTGCGCCATCTCCTCGCGGTCGCCGACGCGCGCGGCATCGACCTGCGGCCCCTGCTGAAGCAGGTCGGGCTGGACGAGACCGTCATGCGCTCCGCCGCGCTGAGGGTGTCCTACCGGCAGGGCAGCGCGGTGATCCGTCGCGCGCTGGAGCTCACCCAGGACGAGCACCTGGGGCTGAAGGTCGGTGCGGCACAGCATCTGACCGCGTGGGGCCTGCTCGGCTTCGCCCTGATGGCCGACGACACCCTGCGGCACGCCATCGAGACAGGGGTGAAGTACCAGAACCTGTCCGGGGCGATGGTGGTGTGGTCGGCCGGTACGAGCGAGGAGGACGACGCCTTCGTACTGCGGGCCGACCTCCCCGATCCGGCCATCGACCCGGCTGTCGCCGTCTTCCTGATCGAGGAGGGGCTCGCCTCCGTGGTCACGCTGTCGCGGCTGTCCGTCGGCCCGGCCTTCGCGCCGAAGGCGGTGGAGTTCGCCTGCCCTCCGCCGCACCGGAGCGACCTGCACGGTGCCCTGTTCGACTGCCCGGTCCGTTTCGGCGCCCCGGCCAACCGCATGATCGTCGACCCCGCGTGGGCCCGGGCCCCGATGCCCGGCCGGGATCCGGTGACCTACGCGTCGACTCTGGAGATGCTCGACGCGCAGATGGCCGCACGCCGCGGCCTCCAGGATCTCCTGGAGGTTCTGGAGATTTCCGTCGCCCAGAGCCTCCCGGTGATCCCCTCGTTCGCCGAGCAGGCACGACGGCACGCGACGAGCGAGCGGACGCTGCGTCGTCGGCTGGCCGACTGCGGCACGACGTACGAGGCACTTGTCGAGGGAGTGCGCCGGGAACGCGTCGAACAACTGCTGCTCCGCCCCGAACTGACCTTGCGCGACATCGCCCGCCGGGCCGGGTTCTCCGACGAACGCGCACTGCGCCGCGCGGTCCACCGCTGGCACGGCATCTCCCCGGTCCATCTGCGCGAGCAGATGCGTTCGGATCGCCTCTGAGGCCTGACTGGACGAGAGGCCCTGGGTCAGCGGGTGCGGATCCATACCGTCTTCTCCCGGGTCCACTGGTCGAAGGCGTCGGTGGACTTCTCCACACCACCGAATCCGGACTGCTTCCAGCCGCCGAAGGGAGTGGTGATGTCGCCCTCGCTGTAGGCGTTCACGGAGATCACACCGGCCTCGATGCCGCGTGCCAGCCGAAGCGCGCTGTCGAGGTCCCGGGTCCATACGGACGCGGCGAGCCCGTACTCGGTGGCGTTGGCCATGCGTACGGCCTCGTCCTCCGAGGTGAAGGTCTGGACGGTGACGACGGGGCCGAACAGTTCCCTTACGAGGACGTCGCTGCCGTCGGGAGCGCCGGTGATCACGGTGGGCGGATAGTAGGCGCCGCGCGGAGGCAGCCCGTGGGGCAGTCCCCCGGTGTGGATCCGGGCCCCACCCGCCCTGGCCGCGTCCACGGCTCCCGCGACCCGGTCGAAGGCGGCACGGTTGATCAGCGGACCCATCCGCGTGCGCGGGTCGGCCGGATCACCGATGACGAGTTCTCCCGCCGCGGCCGTGAACCGCTCCAGGACCTCCTGTGCGATGTCGCGGTGGACCAGGACACGCGAGCCGGCCGTGCAGTTCTGCCCCGTCGTCAGGAACGCGGCCTCGATCATGTTGTCGATCAGCTCGTCCCCGTGGTCGAGCGCGTCGGCCATCAGCACCTGGGGGCTCTTGCCGCCCATCTCCAGTGAGACCCGCTTGAAGTTGCTCTCGGCGGCGTCCTTGAGGATGCGGCGGCCGGTCGCGGTGGACCCGGTGAAGGAGAGCGCCCCCACAAGAGGGTCACGCGCGAGGGCCGCCCCGGCTTCGCCGCCGTACCCGGGCAGGACGGTGAGCACCCCGTCCGGCAGTCCTGCCTCGGCGGCGAGCGTGGCCAGGTGCAGGGCCGAACGCGGGGTCGCCTCGGCCGGCTTGACCAGCAGGCAGTTGCCCGCGGCCAGGGCGGGCCCGACCTTCCACGCGGTCATGGCCAGCGGGTAGTTCCACGGCAGGATCGCCGCGACCACCCCGACCGGCTCGCGGATCATGAGCCCCAGCCCGTCCGGGCTGCTCGGCGCGACACGGCCGAAGACCTTGTCGGCCGCCTCGGCGAACCAGCGGATCGACTCGATCGCACCCGGAACATCGCCCGTGCGGCACTCCGTGATCGGCTTGCCCGCGTCCTCACTGTCCAGACGGGCGAGGATCTCGGCGTCGCGTTCCATCAGGTCGGCCAGCCGCACCAGCACGGCACTGCGTTCGCGGGCCGGCAGCCGCGCCCACACCCCCGCCTCCCAGACCTGCCGGGCCCGCTCGGCGGCCTTGGCGACATCGTCGGCGCTGGCGGCGGGCAGGGTGGTGACCGGCTCCCCGGTGGCGGGGTTGACGACATGCAGCATCCCGTTCGTGGTCATGCTTCCTCCACCAGCTCCCAGCGGCCGTCGGTCTGGCGGGCCAGTCCGCGTCTGCGGAGTTCCTCCAGATAACGGGCCACGCCGCGCTCACCGCGCTTGCGGAACAGCGGGAAGACCTTGGGCAGCAGGTTCGGTGCGAGCATCGCGAACCGCACCAGACGGGACTCACCGGTCCGGGGATAGGCCTCCAGGCGGGGCTTGTCCAGCAGGCTCACCACGGCCGCGACGACGTCGGCGGGCTGCTGCGGGGGCTCCTGGAACTGCATGGAGTTCCCGCCGTCCACGGCCTCCTGACGCAGCATCCGGGTGTCGGTCGCCGACGGCAGCACCGAGCCGGCCAGGATGCCCTTGCTCCTGAGGTCGAGCCCGATGGCGAGCATCGCGCCGCGCAGCCCGAACTTGGAAGCCGTGTAGATCGGGGTCTCGCCGAGGGGGAAGATCCCGCCGAGGGAGACGGTGGTGACCACCCGGGCATCCCGCGCGGCCTGTAGCAGGGGGATCGCGATCCTGGTCGTGATCAGCGGGGAGGTCAGGTTGAGGGTGATCTCCCGCTCGATGCTCTCGACGCTGCGGACGTCGAAGCGTTCGGCGCTGGTCATACCGACGTTGTTGACGAGGACGTCGAGGCACCCGTAGGCATCGGCGACCAGATCGAACAGCCACTCCACCTGGGCGCGGTCCATCAGATCGCAGCCGATGCCCCGGTGTCCGGCACCCGGAAGCCCGGCGGCGACCTTCTCGGCCCGGCCCTCGTCGATGTCGACGACGACGACCCGGGCGCCGCCGGCGGCGAAGCGGCGGCACAGCGCACTGCCGATGCCACCTCCGCCGCCGGTGACCAGCATCACCTTGTCGGTGAAGTCGAACCCGCTCATGCCGTCGCCTCCGCGCGTCGCGGGGACCGTGTCGACGACGACGGCGGCCGGCCCTCGGTACGCCAGCCCATCTCCCCCGCGACCTTGCCCAGGTACTTCACGAAGGCTCCGCTCTCGACGTAGCCGGTGTGGCGGGGCGATGCGACGAACTTCAGCCCGCCGGACAGATCCGGGCGGTCGCCGCGGATCATGCGGGCGAACCGCTCCGCGTTCGACGGCCGGTGCCGCGCGTCTCGGAGGTACTCGGCGATCATCTGCGCCTGGGTGTCGAAGAGCCGGTACGCACCGGAGTTGGTTTCCACGAAGCCGACGCCGAACAGGCCCTGGTGCTCGCGCGAGAACGACGACAGGTAGAGGTCGGGGTGCTGCTCGTCGCCGAAGTACCGCTGCGCGACCGGCACTTTGTGGACGTATCCGGTGGCCAGCAGGACGAGATCGAAGTCGTCGCTCGTGCCGTCGGTGAAGTGCACCGTCCGGCCCTCGGTGCGGGCGATCCCGGGCTTGGCCGTGATGTCCCCGTGCTGGAGGTGGTGGATCAGCATCGAGTTGATGGCCGGGTGGGTCTCGAACAGCTTGTGGTCCGGCTTCTGCAGCCCCAGCCGCGTCGGATCGCCGTTGAGGACCCGCAGGAGGGCGCCGAAGACCCGCTGGGCCAGCCACATCGGCAGGTGCGGACCACTGTCGGCGATGGTGTCCACCGGTCGGCCGAACAGGTGCTTGGGGATGAACCAGTACCCGCGCCGCATGCTGATCACCGCGTGGTCCGCGGTCCGGGCCGCGTCGCACGCGATGTCACACCCGGAGTTCCCCGCCCCCACGACCAGGACCCGTCTGCCCCTCAGCTCCTCCGCGCCGCGATAGCCGACGGTGTGCCGGACCTCCCCGCTGAACTCCCCCGGCAGCTCGGGGACGTTGGGGTGCCATTGCGAGCCCGTACACACCACGACCTGCCCGTGCACGCTCTCCCGGCCGTCCGACCGGGTGACCGTCCAGGTGCCGTCCGCGTTCTTCTCGACGCGTGCGACCTCGACGCCGAACTCGATGCGGTCCGTCAGCCCGTAGGCATCGGCGAAGGACCGCAGATACGACAGGATCTGCCGGTGCGGCGGGTAGTCGGCGAAGTGGTCGGGCATCGGGAAGCCGCCGAATCCCGACAGGGTCCTGCTGGAGATGAAATGGGCCGACTCGTACATCGGGCTTCCGGGATTGTCGATGTCCCAGATACCGCCGGGCCCGGTGTGCCGCTCGAGATGCGTGTACGGCAGCCCTCGCTCCGCCAGAGCCCGCGCGACCGCCAGCCCGGCAGGTCCCGCCCCGATCACACACGTGTCCAACTGGCTTTCCTTCACGGGCCCGCCTCCTCGTTCGTCCCGCTTCACGGTGCGGGTGTTGGAGGAAAACGTATGCACCCACCGTTCGGCGGAAACTGACTCGGGCGGCCACCGACCGGACCTCAGCGGCCGCGCCACCACGGCATCCGTGTGCACGAAGGGCACCTTCGTCGCGCCGCTGAACAGGAACACGGCCGCGAGCGGCCCGGCAACGCCCCAGAGAGCGACATTCGTCGAGCCGCACCGCGTCCGCGATCTTGACGGCGGCGGTCGTCCCGGCTGGTGGTCGGCGTCGTGACCCGGCTCGGTCTCCGGCCGCACAGGGGCGGGCGACCGGAGACCTTCGCTGTGGCGGTGGTCATCGCGTCGTTCAGACGGCGAGGCGACCGCCGTCGGCCACGATGACCTGGCCGGTGACGAAGCTCGCGCGCTCGCTCGCCACGAACGCGATCACCTCCGCGAGTTCCTCGGGCGTGGCGTTGCGCTTGAGCGGGTTGCCCTCGCCCCAGCTCGTGAACTGATCGGCGCCGATGAACTCCACCACGTTGTCGCTGTTCACGTTCCCAGGAGCCACCGCGTTGACGCGTATGCCGTACCGGCCCCACTCCGCGGCCCAGCTGCGGGTGAAGGATTCGACGGCCGCCTTCTGCGCTCCGTACGTCGCCATGTGCGGCATGGCGACCGCGGCGGCGATACTGCTGATGTTGACGATGTTGCCGCCGCCCCGCTCGATCATCCCCCGGACGAGTCGCGTGCTGAGGACGAAGGTGGCGCGCACGTTGGTGTCCCACGACTCCGCGTTCGCCTCGCTGTCCTGGTCGAGGGTCGGCTTGATGCTGGCCCTGTAGCTTGCCGCGTTGTTGACCAGAACATCGATTTCACCCGCCTCCTCGGCCAACCGCTCGACGTCGGCGAGATCACACAGATCGGCGAGGACGAACCGGGCCTTTCCTCCACCGGTGGTGATGTCGTCCGCCACCTCGGCCCCGCACTCCGCGTTGCGGCCGGTGATCACCACCGACGCTCCGTCGCGTGCGAACGCGTGCGCCGTCGCGGCGCCGATACCTCCTCGCGACCCCGCACCCGTGATCAGAACGCTCTTGCCCGCGAAATCCATTGTGTGCTCCTCGAAAAGAAAGAGATGTCTGACGGCGCGTGCCGAGATCGGGCAGCAGCTTTCCGGCCCCGGTGGCTGCGCTGGGCGTGCACCACGGTAGGAGTCGCACGACATAGAGGCAAATAGTGGCAACGTATATTCTGCATTGGCATTGCCTATGTCATGTCGAAGGTTGGATTCGAATGAACCTGCGCCAATACGAATACGCCCTGGCCGTCGCCGAGGAGGGCTCCATGACAGCGGCAGCAGAACGTCTGGGGGTCACTCAGCCCTCTCTGTCGCAGCAGATCGGCGCCTTGGAGAAGCACCTCGGGGTGCGGCTGTTCACCCGCACCCCGAGCGGGGTGACGGTGACGGTGGCAGGGCGGGCTTTCCTCGCGGAGGCGGAGATCGCGACGACCGCGTCCCGGCGCGCCGTCATGGCCGCCCGGGCCGCCGACGGGGAACTGGCGGGCGAACTCATCATGGCTGTCGGGCGTTTCCCCTTGAGCGTGGACACCCTGATCATTGGATCGTGATGATCCATAGGACAGGAGTTCCCGTTGGGGACGTCGAAGTACTCGCCTGA